>JAUIAG010000178.1 GCA_030425355.1 Verrucomicrobiia bacterium | reverse complement strand
GACGCGGAGTATGGCCGTCCGGTGGTGTCCCGGGCACTCAGGTTCAGTTGCACGGAGCCGAAAGTGTCGGGAGCCGGAGTGTAAACCAGCTGCCCGTCGAGGATGGCGGCGCTCTGGAGTCTTTCGCCGTTGGTGGAGGAAATGATCTCCATGGACTGGAGCTGGTCCGGGGAACTCAGTCCGAAGAACCCGAGCAGCGGCAGAACATGCTGGCCGCTGTTTTCGGGGACAGTTTGAGGGGGTAAAGATATTTGCCGGGTCAGCGGGGTTATCTCAATGGGCACAGTGGCTGAGTATGGGCGTCCGGTGGTATCGTGCACGCTGAGAGTAATCCGCACGGAACCGAAGCTGTCTTGAGCCGGTGTATAAACCAGCTGTCCATTCACTATGGCGGCGCTCTGGAGTTTTTCCCCGCTGACTGAGGAAACAATTTCCATCGATTGGAGCTGGTTAATTGAGCTCATACCGAAGTAGCTCAGCAAAGGCAGAATCTGCTGGCCGCTGTTCTCCGGAACCGTCTGCTGCGGGATGGCAATTCCACGTGTCAGTGGCGTGATTTCGATGGTCACGGAGGCTGAATATGGACGGCCCGTGGTATCGAGAGCACTCAACTGAACTTCCGCCGTTCCAAAGACATTCGATGCCGGGACGTAGACAAGGCTTCCATTGTCTGCTGACAGGTTCTGCAGAAGTCCGGCATTCACGCTGTCAATAATTTGCATGGACTGAAGCTCGCTGGAGGTGACCAGTCCAAGGAATGTATAGATTGGAAGTATCTGCTGAGGGCTGTTTTCCGGGACGGACTGCAGCGGGATGGAGACATCAATGGTCAGCGGTTCAATGATAATATTGACCGAGGCGTTGTAATGTTTGCCGCGGGTGTCAACGGCTTCCATGGTGATAGTCACCGTTCCGAATCGATCGGGTCCTGTCTGCCAGCTGAGGATTCCGTCAAAAATCAAAGCGGTGCTGAGAAGCTCTCCGTTGACAGTCTGGATGATCTCCAGGCGGGTGAACTCCTGCGGCCCGGACAGACCGAAGAGATCCGGCAGCGCGAGTTGATGAGTCCCGCTGTTTTCCACGATCACCTGATCGGGAATCAGGACCTCCTCCTCTCCGGGAGTTATGTGGATTTGGACCAGTGCGGACCACGGTCTGCCATCTGGTTCGAGCGCCCTGACGGTGATTGTCGCATCTCCGAATGAATCCAGTGCCGGCTGGAAAAAGAGCACGCCGTTCTGGATGGAGATATTCTGGAGGAGGTGGCCGTTGGTTGTCTCAGTGACGGCTATGGCCTGCAGCTGGCTCAGGCCCGAGGCGATGAAGTAGTCCAAAATCGGCAGTGTATGCTGACCGCTGTTTTCATTGATGGTCACCTGCGGAACGCTCGCCTGTCGAATGGCCGCAATGATGGCAATATCAACCTTGCTCTCATATGGCCTTCCCCGTGTGTCCTGCGCCTCGATAAAAAGGGACACGGTGCCGAATCGGTCCGGCGCTGTGGCATACTGCAATACCCCGTCCAGCAAAACCGCGCTGGACAGAAGAGCTCCGTTTGTTGATGAAACAATCGACATGGAACTCAGAGAGTCGGCATCCGGGATGCCAAAGTACCCGAGCAGGCCGAGACTGCGCTGGCCGCTGTTTTCGGGGATTATCTGAGCCGGCACACTGACTGTCCGGGTTGTGGCGGTGATGAGAACCGGCACTTCGAGCACCCATGGCCGGTCTGTCACGTCCACGGCATCAATGATGAAACCGATCTCCCCGAACTGATCCGGGGCCGATTCAAACACCAGATCCCCCTTGAGAAATTCACTGCTTGCGAGCCACTGGCTGTTGGAAATGGATCGCATGGTCAGGGACTTGAAATCCCGATGGCTGTCCAATCCGACAAGATCTGTCAGTGAAACGAACTGCTGTCCGGAATTTTCCGCAATCACCAACTGAGGGGCTGTCAGTGTTGTCACTCCAGGGATGACTCTGATTTCGAGGCTGCCGGAGAAGCCTGTTCCATCGGGCGATGTTGTCGAGAAACGGAGTGTTGCCACCCCCTCGGCACCGGGAGCCGGCACCGCTGTCAACAGACCGTCCGCCAGGGAATATGACTGCAGAACTGCGTCATTCTGAGTTGAATTCAGAACAATGGGAGTGAAGCCGGCCGGGTCATCAATTCCAAAACGCGAGAAGAGATTGATTGTCCGTGGCGCGGATTCCGAGGAAACAAGCGTCCATGGAGTGAGCGGGATACCCAATCCCGGTGATGACCCCGACCCCGGTGGGCCAATTTCAACCGGAATGGTCAGGACATAGCGGAGAGACTGCACAGAATCCAGCTCGAGAATGATCTGATGCGATCCGCTGGAGCCGTCTGCCGGGTCGATGGTGAGGATCCCCTGATTGACGGAAACCTGGGAGAGGGTGGATGTTCCCGGAGACGCCACGATGAATTCATTCTCGATGGAATCCACCGAAATCGCCGGATTGATGAGAGGGATGAGATTGAAATTGAGGGGCCCCGAATCACTGGCAATCTGGATGGCCGGCAGTTGTTGTTCGATCCGCTCGCGGACATGGACCTGAAAACCGGTTCTGAATATCTGATTGGCAGTGCACACCCATGCAGTGACGGAAGCCACCCCGGTGAGGCCCCGTCCAATTTCCAGGGACGCGACCCCGGAGGTGATTGAGAAGTCGCTGAGAAGGGCATTTCCGGAGGTCACATCGATGTGGGATGTGGTCACGGCGGTCGCGGAAGTTATTCCGGCAAGGCTCCAGAGATTGAGAGACAGCGGATCGCTGTTCATGTCAATTTCCAGATCCGGTGCGGCAAAGGGCGTGGCGGGAATGACATCCTGTATGTTCCGGTCATTCAAATACCTGAGATAGGTCTCGAAATAGCCGATTCGCCCCATGTTGATCAGTCCGTTGGGGGCAAAATGGATCGGATCCTGAGGAACGAATTCATAGTCCCCTGTTTCCGCCAGATAGACGCCATCCTGTTCGTAGTCAGCGGCGAAGATATCCGGGCTGAAAAATTGATTCATCTGAGCGGTGAATGCATTGGCATCGGAGACCTGTCCGGCGATGAATGCCGTGTCCGGACCAATGAAGGAATCGCCGCGTAACTGAGTCAGAAGAGTGTCGAAGTCCGGGCGGTAGGCCACGGGGCCGCGGAAGGCATCCGTCTCGCCCTGATGCCAGAGGACCACGTCAAACTGCGACACGCCGCTGTCGGAAGCCTGCTGCAGCAGTTCCTGGTATCGAATGCCGGATTCCGGAACCCAGTTACTGATGGGAATTCCCCCCTTGGCCACCACGATAACCCGGACTTCGCGGCCGGTCAGCTCGGCTATTTTCTTTGAAAAGTGAAAGGCGATATTGTTGCCGCTATCTGAGCGGCCGTATTGAATCTGGGTCGGTCTGATCAGCAGGTCCCATGGCTGCCATTCCTTCTGGTCCCAGTGCCACACCTTGACCAGATCGCCCGGGTTGTCCATGTCCTGATAATTGATGGTCCATCCGACAGCGTTGGACTGCCCCATCAGCAGGACGTAAAGGGGACCATCGGCCGCCCTGGCCGACACACTGCCGAAAGCGAGCCACAACAGGGCACTGGTTATCCTGAAAAAACTGCTCTTCATGCGCTCTCTGACCCAACGTCGATCCGGTGCCCCTAAAACTCAAGAGCCCCAGCGCGTGAACCGGCCAGTAAAAATCGAAATTCCATGACGTTTCCGTAAGTTCTACAATGCGACACAGTTGCCGTTTTGCCAACCACCGTTTTGCAAATGCAAACCGGACTTGGCCTTTGTCTCTTCGCACAAAGCGGTTTCTCTATTTTTATCGGATGCCATTTCAGACAACTTGCGGCATAAACCGGAGCCTTGATAACCGCACGGTCTGTGATTCGGCTTCCACCGATCTCAATTTTTCAGTCAGGTTCACCGCCGGATTGAATCGAAACAGGGCCATCCATTGCCTTTGACAGGGTCCGTGTTGAGTAATACCCCGCACGTCACCACATATTTCCCGAAATTTTCGGCAGATGATTGAAACCATCGGGAGGTGATGTGACTCTTCACAGGAATAGCTGGCTGAAAATTCCTGTCCCTTGACCGGATGGCAGTGGTAGGCTCAGCGCAAAATTTGGCATGCTGGATTCATTTTCCATATCCCTGAGTCCCGGCTGGCAGTGGTTCATGGGGACGGCTGTCCTGCTTGGGGCACTGGCGATGTGGTGGACCTATCGGGATGTTCGCCGTTGGAATCCGGCTCTTGTCGGAGCCTTCATCCTCAAGCTGCTGGGAATTCTCCTGATTCTTTTCATCCTTCTCGAACCGGTCTCCATCAGGAAGAAGGCCGTTCCCGGAGTTAACCAGCTCGCTGTCCTGCTGGACACCAGCCAGACGATGACTGTCAATGACCCTGAGACCGCCCTGCCCCGCTCTCAGATACTCACAAACTGGTTTTCCAACGACGGTCTGGAATGGATCGAGGACCTTTCGAGAACCTACAAAGTGCGTTTCTACTCGGTGGATTCCCGGATGAAAAGCGTCACCGACCCACGGGACATCCGTTTCGATGGAGATTCCAGCGCCTTGAACAGCGCGCTGGACCGGCTGGGAAAAGCCTACGCCGACAAACCGCTGGCCGGTGTTGTCCTGATGACCGACGGTATTCCAACCGATTCGATGACAGCCGGTGCCGCGATGGAAAATCTGCCGCCGGTGTTCGTGGTGCCTGTCGGCGGCACCGGCGCAACCAATGATGCGCGCATGGACCGGATCTCCATCCGGGAGTCGACCTTCGAGGATGCCCCGGTGGAAGCCGAGCTGGATGTCCACGTCGAGGGTTACCGGGGACATCAGGTCACCGTGAAGATCGTGGATACTGATGGAACAGCAGTTTTTTCGGAGAGTGATATCGCCACCAGCGGGGATTTCACAAGGACCTTCAGAGCCAGTTGGAAACCCGGCCGCAAAGGCATCCGATTTTACCGGGCAGTTGTTGAGATCGGATCCAACAGCGGCAATCCGAACGACCAGCCGCCACCGGAAGTCACCGAACTGAACAATTCCCGATGGATATCCGTGGATCACGGGCAGGATCCCCACCGCATACTTTACGTCTCGGGCCGTCCGAACTGGGAGTTCAAATTCCTGAACCGTGCGCTTTCGGAGGATCCGCTTCTCGACCTGGTCGGGCTGATACGGATTGCCAAAAGAGAGCCGAAATTCCAGTTCAAGGGCCGGACCGGTGAGACCAGTAATCCGCTCTTCCGCGGCTTCGACAAACAGGACGAGGAAACCGAGCAATATGACCAGCCCGTCATCAAACGCATCAATGTCCGCGATGCCAGAGAACTCTCAGACGGCTTCCCAACCACAGAAGAAGAACTCTTCCGTTACGATGCCATCATTCTCGATGACCTTGAGTCGGAATTCTTCTCCCGAACCCAGCATAATCTGATCCGTGAATTCGTCAGCCGCCGTGGCGGCGGTCTTCTCATGCTCGGCGGCATGGAGTCATTCGCCGAAGGCAATTATCAGGACACCCCTCTCAAGGACGTCATTCCCGTCTATCTCAACAACGTCCCGGAAACCTCGCTGCCCAATCGAAACATCGAAATCAATCTGACCGATGAAGGGTGGCTGGAACAATGGGTCCGTCTCAGATCCACTGAAGCGGCGGAAATAGACCGGCGCAACGAAATGGCCCCTTATCAGGCCGCCAATATCACCGGCCGACAGAAGCCCGGCGCTTCCGTCATTGCCGTCACACGCGACAACCGCGGTGAGATGGTCCCGGTGATTATCTCGCAGCGCTACGGGCGTGGAAAATCGGTATGCATGACACTGACAGATTTCTGGCGCCCCGGAATGAGAAGTCCGGAGGCCATGGCGGACGTCAAAAAGGCATGGCGTCAGATGGTGCGGTTTCTGGTCACCGATGTTCCGGAGAAACTGGATTTGACACTGGGCCGCACTCAGGATGATCCACATGAAGTCATGGTGGACACCCTTGTTCTCAATGGAGAGTTCTATCCGGAGGACAACGCCAGAGTCAGCCTTAAGGTGACCCCGCCTCAGGTCCCCTCTCCCGACAGTTCACTGGCTGCCGAATGGACATTTGAAAGTCTGCCCTCCGCGAGAAAAAGTGGTGTCCTCGAGTCATCCTTCAGCGCGAGAATCCCGGGACCATACCGGGTGACCGCGATGGCACAGGATGAAAACGGAATTCCGATTGGCGAGGTGTCAGCCGGATGGGTCGCCAATCCTCTGGCTGAGGAGTTCTCACGACTTGTTCCCGACAGGGACTGGATGAATCAGCTCGCGTCGATAACCGGTGGTGAAGTCCTGTCGATGGAGGATCTCCTGCGGCTTGAGGAAAGACTCAAAAAACTGGATCTCCCCGAGATGCGTTCGGAACCATGGCCGTTGTGGCATCAGCCATGGATTCTTGCTCTTGCGCTCCTGCTTCTGCTCGGCGAATGGGGAATCCGCAGAGTTCAGGGAATGCCTTGATATGATGAGATTCGTGCAATTCATCCTCGGCCTGTCGATTGCGTTATCAGTCCCCCGGATCGCGCCGGCTATCCCGGATCCGGCATCGGATCCCTCCGGTGACAATCCATCCCCTCAGGCTGAAATTCTCCTGATTGTCGGGGCGCCCGGCTCCGAAAGGTTTGCAGCAGTTTTTGGGGAAGCGAGGCAGTTGATTGAAGCCGCCGCGATCAGCGCACCGGCACCTGTCAACGTCATTCAGGATGACCTGACCGACGGCACCCCGCCCCGCCAGCAGATTTTCGATGTCCTCAAAGAGATGAAACCGGACGGACTGTTGCCCCTGTGGATCATCCTCACCGGCCATGGAACGTTCGACGGGGTGGATGCGAAATTCAACCTGAGAGGCGAGGACATTACTTCGAAGGAATTCAAAGAGGCCCTGCAGCGTTTCACCAGGCCTGTGGTTCTGGTTCTGGGCTTTTCCGCATCGGCACCGTTCCTTACCGACCTCGCCGGACCGGACAGGATTATCCTCTCCGCCACAAAAAGTGGCTACGAAATGAATTACTCCCACTTCGCGCGTTATTTTGCTGAAGCACTTCTCGATCCGGATGCCGACGCGGACCGCGATGAGCAGAACAGCCTCCTCGAGACCTTCGTCTTCGCCGCAAAACAGGTGCGTGACTTCTACGAGAGTGAGAACAGGCTTCTCACCGAGAATGCTTTGATCGATGACAACGGGGACGGCAGGGGAACTCCTGCAGAATGGTTCAATGGAGTTTTCACTTCCAGTGAGGCTGAGGACGGAACCGAGGTCGATGGGCTGCGGGCACACCAGCTGGTGCTGATTCCCAATGAAATCGAACGCCAGCTCTCCCTCGAGGACAGGCAGCTCCGCAATGACCTCGAAAAAGAACTGCGTCTCCTCCGGAAAAACAAGGACCAGACTCCCCCCGAATCATACCGGCGGCAGCTGGAACAGATTTTCCGCCAGATTGCCCGCATCTACTATCCCGAAAAATCGCAGGACCCTGAGCCGGTGGAAGAACAGCCATCCGATCAAACCCCGCAATCCGAAACCGGGACTGACGCCCCGGGTGAAACCGCCAATGATGCAGACCCTCAGGCGGCTGAAAGTAAAAATGTGAATCCTGATGGAACGGCCCAGAGCTCACCCTCTGATGAACCCGATTCAGGACGGCAGCCGCAGGCGGAGACCGAGACTGAGACTGAAGCAGCAGACGAATCCTCAGAGCAGCCCTCATCCGACTCCGCCAAGGAAGAGGATCAATAGTCCGATCCTCCCGGTGGTTCCGAGAATTTCCTTCCATGCCAATCACATCCGACTCCATGGAAAACCGGGTCCCACCCGGTCAGGTGCTCACACGAAAGTTTCCCGTCACGGGCGAGATCAGCAGCGGCCAGCAGCTGACCCCGGAAAACTACCGCCTGACACTCAGCAATGGCACGGAAACCGAAGAATGGACACTGGACAGGATTCTTTCGCTTCCTTCAGAGCACCATACGGTCGACATCCATTGCGTAACCGGGTGGTCGCGGCTTGACACCGGTTACCGGGGAATCCGCTTCTCCAAACTCCTGGAGGCAGGCAAAGTGAATCCGGCTCCCGGTCAGAGATTTGTGAGATTCGAGGCCTATTCTTCAAGATCGCACGACACAAGTCTGCCACTAGAGCTGGCCATGAGTGACAGCTGGCTGGTGTTTGAAATCGACGGAAAACCCCTCGATCCGGCCCACGGATACCCACTGCGACTCTTCACCCCGTCGCGCTATTTCTATAAAAGTCTCAAGTGGGTCCGGCTGATTGAATTCATGGAATCCGACCGACTCGGCTTCTGGGAACGAACATCCTGCTACCACAATGACGGACTGCCGTGGGAGGAGCAGCGGTTCACGGATGCCGCCGCCAGTCATCCGGATGAACTCCGAAAGCTGCGGGAGGCTGATGACTTTACTGCTTTCAGGGCTGGCAGTGAGGGGCACCGTGTATTCCTGAAGGCCAGCATGGATCAGTGGAGTCCGATCAGTCGGGACCTTTCAAAACTGCACATCAAAGCGTCGACTTTCCGGAATGCCGATCTGCGCGGGATCGATTTCACTGACGCCAACCTGACTCTGTGCCGATTCCCCGGTGCGGATCTCACCGGCGCACAATTCATCCGCACCGATCTCGAAGGAGCCGATTTCACCGGAGCCAATCTGACCGGAGCCGTGTTTCATGAGACGCCCCTCTCGGCGACGCGTTTTTTCAGTAGCAAAGGTAACAAGGTCCAGGGGCTGACTGCATGGAACGGGCTGGCCATAAGTTCACCCTCAGGGCTGCTGGAGTCCCAGAAAGAGTACCTCAACAGTCTTGGAGTTGTCATACGGTGAAATGTGTCACTCCGTCAGTGGACTGAGGTCCTGAAATTTCCGGGGCGATGGGCAGCTGCCGCGACTTATTCAGGCTGTTTCACTGCTTTTTGGCATTGAGCAGAATTCTGAAGGCTTCGTTGCCGAGCTGTCGGTTACAGTGAATTTCCCGGGCATCATTCCAGCTGAGGACGAGATTATGCGAAGGGAAGACTGCCATTCCTCTTTGACCACAGTGACCGAGCGCGCAGAACATGTCCGCAGGGGCGTCCTTCCACCAGCGCCCGCCATCCCGGGCCACTCCGTTAACCCACCACAGCCATGAGTATCCACCATTGTGGTCGGTCTGGTTGCCGCCTCCGCCTATCGACTGCAGATCACACCGCTCCGCTTCGACTCCACTGGTGCGGGGTATGGTGAGGGGCAGTGGGTCAGTGGTGGCAGTCCGCACATGGCGCTGGCTGATAAGCTGCCTGCCATTCCACTTTCCGTGATTGAGGTAGAGAATTCCGACTCTCGCAAAATCCCGGGGTGAGATACGGATTCTTCCGCGCATGCGGCCCTCTTCCGGAAAATGAAAAGGGTCCTGAAAATCCATTGGCTGGATGAACCCGGGACCGAAGATGCGTTCTTTGGCCTGCGGCCAGGGTGTTTCAAAGACTTTGTTGACCATGGTGTCCCAGAAGAATCCCATGGTGAAGTCATTGTAGTCGTAGCCCCCGCCCGGTGGTTCGCGGTATCCGAGGGATGCTGTCTGGAAGGCCAGGTGTCTGAAGCTCAGCGCCCGGTCCTTGAAATCCAGATCCGGATTCAGGCCGTCAAGGCATGGCTGAAAATCCACGACGGGGTCATCTGCTGATTCGAGACGGCCGGTTTCGAGTGCCCTGAAAAGCAGGTGGCTGTAAAAGGGCTTCCCCGCGGAAGCAATATCCGAGGAGCGGCTGATATCCCCCCATGAATGAATCATGAAGCCGTCATGGATAATGCACCCGCGGCCGCCAATCACGGTGGCGAATCTGTCCAGTCCGGATGCCTCGAAGCCCGCTTCTTCAGGACTTTTCCTCTGCCATTCGGGCCCCGGTGTCACCGAGGTGACCGGAGCCGCCTCCTTTTGCCGGCTTCCATGGCAGGCCCATTCCCGGCCAATGCTCTCGGGCTTCGCGATGGACGTGGTCTCTCCATTCACCATCACCTCCCTTTCGACCCTGCGGCCGGTCAGGCAGTCCACCCAGAGAAGTTCCCATTTTCCTGCAGTCAGTCCGCGAATGGACGGATCAGCACCGGTTCCTGTTCCGTCTCCGTAAGCAATGAAGGAATGGCCTCCTTCGTGGCAAAGCAGGTGTGTGATTGAACCGTCTGTCATCCCATCCACCGGGGACATCCGGTAGAAATCGGTATCCTCAAAAAATCCGGAGAGGATACGGCATTGTTGCAGGGCTTCCTCCGGTGTTGTCGCCACATCCATGCCCAGCAGCATCGGCATGGCACCTGCCATGGCGACCGACCATGCATGCTTCCTCCAGCCCTCAGGCGTCTGCGCCGTTTCGGTGTTTTCAGCATATATCATCTGATACCCTTCGGTCAGTGCCCTGCCCCTTGCTTCCAGTGTCCTCTGATAGACATTTCCGGTTTCGACATTCAGCTGCATGGAAAAATGCCGGAATGGCCCCTTTGATGAGTGGCTCTTGAATTCGATGCCGGAATGATGGTGGTTTCCGATCAGGTGCCCGTGGTCATCCGCTCCGGCGATGATGGATGCGATGGACTGCGCTCTGGCAGATGAAAAGGCTTCCTCACTCTCTTCAGCCACCACCCAGATGAGGTTCCGGTGATGTTCAAAACTGTCGACTATCGTGGTGATGAAATTTCTTTCCGGATCGCCAACCACATCCCCCGTGCTCCACACCCTGGAGGAGTCATCGTAGAAAAAGAAGTAGATGAGGACACCGTGACGGTCCATGAGAGTGAACCACTCCTCCCATTGGTCCAGGATGGCGTGGTTGACCCCCTTGCCAGGATCGTGGTCAATGAAAGGATTGTGATCCGGCGTGCCGTCACCACCGTGACTGCGGACTGCCTGAATGTAGAGACAGTTTCCCCCGTAATGCAGCAGCTTCCGGATAATGTCCATCTGGTCCCCTTCGCGGGTTCCGTCCGGGTTCTCCTTTCCGCGGTAGAGAAA
>JAUIAG010000480.1 GCA_030425355.1 Verrucomicrobiia bacterium | reverse complement strand
GCGGACTGGCCCTGCAGGGTTGCCTGCCAGAACCAGTCCGCTTTCCTCCCAATGGCCGATGACAACCGATCCCATGCCGATCATGATTTCATCGCCAATTCGGATGCCGTCACGGATACAACTCCCGGCCCCCAGATAGCAGCTGTGGCCTATCGAAACATTTCCAGACACCGTGACTCCACCCGCAACACAGCTGAAATCGCCCACATGGCTGTCGTGGCTGATCACAGTCTGCGGCAGGATCACGACATGGCGCCCGATTTTCGCCCCGGCCGTCACCGTAGCATTCTGGAATACCACACTCCCTGCGCCAAGTGAGGCAAAGCGTGATACCGACGCCGTAGGATGAACCAGACTGACAAATCGTGAATCCGGGATCCCGGTTGAGTCGACGATGGCTGCCTTCCGGCGAAAGGTGCGGGGACTGCCGATGCCATTCACAAAGAGACAATCCGACTTCAACAGATCGCCTGCCTGTTTGAGCGGACCCAGAACCGGGTGGCCCATGATGCTGGTTCCCGATTTCTCCGGGTTATCGTCCAGGAAGCCTGCCACCTCGTACGGTCCGCCGACCCGCTCCGGTGCCGGCATGTCGTTGATCTCCAGAATCAGATCCAGGATGTCGATACAGGTGCCGGCCGTACCCAAAATCACTAACTTCCGCTTTTCCATACTTAAACTGCCACGCCCGGAAATCCGGCTTCCACCCTATCAGCAGTCGTATGCAGGACACAATTCCCGTAAGAAAAATGTGCCTGGCACCTTCCAGAGCTCAGAAAAATCCGAGAATTCGGTTCAGGATCTCCGAAGGGATGTCGCTATCACAACCAGTTGTTTATCAGGACCTTGGAGCCGGGTCACTCCCTGGCGAATGGTTTTGCGACGGATAATGATATGGTTAATACGGTTAATACGGTCAAGAACACTGTGTCGCAGGAGCTGACTCAGCTTGAGGGCGATGTCCGGACCAAAATTTTCAATTTCGAGAAGGCCGGTCTTGCGCTGGAGGTGATTCGCGAGAAGCGGCTTTATCGCCAGCGGAAATTTCTCAGATTCCACCGTTATGCGAAAAAATTTTTTGACCTCGAGAAAGAGTATATCGACGACCTGATCCTCGGAGCGCGGATTTGTGCCGAGCTTCGCGGAATAATCCCCGAAGAAAAGCTGCCGAAGAACCTCAGCCAGGCCATCATCCTGGGCGGCGTCAGAACCATCGAGGACCGCGTGGCAGCACTCAAACTGGCATGGGAACAGACTCTTCGGCAGCCTGAACGGGTTCTCACCGTGGCCACTATCAAGGAGTGCGTCAATGAGGTCAAAAGATCGGGGAGGGAACACGCATCGATTGCCCACCTTGAAAGCAATTCCACCGACAGGTATCTGATTCCGACCGATCCGGAGCGAGCCAGGTTGACGCCCCATGCAGGCACACGGACCGAACTGTCCCCGGGCCCGCGTCGTCCGGTCGAATCGCTGCCACCGGTTTCACCGAGGCCGGCCGTCAATGTCACAAGCAGCAGCGACGCCTGTACAGTGCCGCAAAGTGACAATCAACGGACCAACGAGGCCAACAGCCATCCGGCAGATATCTCACGGGAAGAAGATGGCGCCGTGGTCCGTTCCCGGGAATCCCGACGACAGCACAGCCTTCGCCCGCGTTTTGGCGAATCCATTCCCGGAACCGGAATACTTTCAGCCTCCGCCGGTTACCGC
>JAUIAG010000177.1 GCA_030425355.1 Verrucomicrobiia bacterium | reverse complement strand
GTGGTCGCAGCGACAGCGTGCCCGTCGACTGAACTTCATCGTCAACAACAGCCGCTTTCTCCTGCTCACCGACCGGCATCAGCTCCCCAATCTGGCTTCCCGCGTCCTCGGCATCACTCTCCGGCGCCTCAATCGCGACTGGGAAACTCACTGGGGCCACAAAATCCTGCTGGTCGAAAGCTTTGTCGACGAAACCCTCTACCGGGGAACCTGCTACCGCGCCTGCGGCTTTGAGGCCATCGGCCACAGCAGCGGCTTCAGGCGCTGCAGCCGCGACTTCTACCAGCAGCACAACCAGCCCAGACAACTCTACCTCCGGGAACTCGTGTCCGGCGGAGCCCGGATACTGCGCCAGGCCCGGCTTCCGAAATGGCTCCGCCCGCACGAGAAAGACATCGGGGGGCCCTGCTCCCTCAGGGCCGCTCACCTGAACTCGCTCCTGGAGCTTTTCAGGACACTGAAGGATCCCCGCCGGGGGCATGGGCTGCAGCACCGCCAGGCTTTTGTGCTGGCCTGTATCGCCGTATCCATGCTGATGGGGGCCGGCAGCTACAAAGCCATGGAGGATATCTGTTCCAGACTGACCCAGCGTCAGCTCAAGGCACTGGGGGCCCGGTATAACGAGAAGAAGAAGGCCTTTTGTCCTCCCAGTGACACCACCTTCTTTCGAGTGCTCGAAGGCATTGATGTTCAGGAGTTTGACCGGATCATCGGTCAATGGCTTGTCCGCCAGGATATCGGGACGCTGCAGCAGCTGGCCATCGATGGCAAAACCCTCAGGGGCAGCGGACGGGGCGATGGCAGGCCGCTGATGCTGCTCTCGGCGGTCACCCACAAGCTCAGACTGACTGTGGGGCAGGAAGCCATTGAGGAGAAGAGCAATGAGATCCCCGCCATTGAGCCGCTCCTGAAAAAGATCCCGCTGGCGGAGAAGACTCTGGTGACAGCCGACGCGATGCATTGCCAGCAGGAGACGGCCCGTTTGATCACCCAGGAGTTGGGCGGGGACTATCTGATAGGTCTCAAAGGCAACCAGCCGGGTATCCAGGAACGCGCCAGCCTTCGGTTACCGAAGGAGTTTTTTTCCCTCTGAGTACACCACTGATTGGGAGAAGGGCCACGGGCGACTGAGTCGATGGAGTGTACAGCGGGTCTCGGTGACACCTGAGGATATAGGCCTGAGCGGGTGCTGTCAGATCGTGCTGATTTATCGGGAGCGCCTTGGGTTGTCAGGAGATAAGGCAGGGAAAGAGGAGGAGGAATACAGTTACTACGTGACAAGTCTGACCCGGGAGGAGAAGAGTGCCCGGGAGCTGTTGGAGGCGGTCCGGGGACATTGGGCGGCGATTGAGAACGGATCGCATTACCGGCGTGACAGGACACTGGGAGAGGATGCCAGCCGGATATCGGGGCGGACGCGCGCACACGCGATGGCGACGCTGAGAAATCTGACACTGGGGCTATTCGAGCTGTGCGGAGAAAAGGGTCGAAGGGGAGCCGGGTCGGTAGCGGAATTTGTACGGAGAATGACGTTTAGCAATGCGCTGAAGATGCTCAGAAGCGGAGCGTATTGAAGCAATGGGGAAAAAAAGAAAGACCGGGCCGGAAGGAAAAAGTTGAAAAGAAACCTTCCGGATCCCGGCACAACAAGGGGGATGAACGGCGCCGGAGCCAACCACTAGAGAGTTCCGGCGCGCCGTAAACCCCAATGTTGTGAAAAATAAACGCCCTGGGCGTATTAGTCCAGTGCGTTCAACTCAGATGAAACAGCCATGCGGGCGTTCTTCCCCTGGTCAAGAACGCCCTGGACAACCTCACCAGACCGGCTGCGGCTGATCACGAAAGAATCATCCCGGCTTTCATTGCCATCGC
The DNA here is from genome assembly GCA_030425355.1 of Verrucomicrobiia bacterium. Classification (GTDB taxonomy): domain Bacteria; phylum Verrucomicrobiota; class Verrucomicrobiia; order Limisphaerales; family JAJOIW01; genus JAJOIW01. The sequence continues at coordinate 9,206 of JAUIAG010000177.1, read as the reverse complement.
CGTCCAGAACGGGGGCAGTGACAGCAAGGGCAGTCAGCGGGGTCTGGAATATGACACCATGTCCGACCGGCTGGCCCGTTTCATAGAACTGGAGGTCCTCCCCGCCGTGCTTGCCAATCCGGAAATACGTGCTTCGTACCCCGACATTGCCTTCACCGACAATCCTTGGGGAAAAGGGGTGATGGGATGCAGTTCCGGTGGGGCTGCCGCTTTGACCATGGGATGGTTCCGTCCGGATCTCTTCAGAAGAATTATCACTTATTCCGGGACCTTCGTGGATCAGCAGGATGACGACGCCCCCGAAGAGGAGTCCTACCCGCTGGGGGCATGGGAATACCACTCCGGAATGAAGCTGATTGAAAACAGTGAACTCAAACCGCTTCGGATTTTCACCCATGTTTCCGAGCGGGACAACGGGGCCCGGGCCCCGGAGGGATCACATCACAACTGGGTCAAGGCCAACCGGTTGACAGCCGCAGCCCTCAAGGACAAGGGATATCACTACCGTTTCCTCTACAGTCTTGATTCCGGTCACTGCGACCGCCGTGTTTTTGAACACACTCTGGCGGATACGCTGGTCTGGATGTGGCGGGGCTACCATCCCTGACTGGCGGCGGGAGATCGCGTTCCGTTCATCCACCACCTGTCTGACGCATGGCGGAAATGAATGGAATCAGGGCTTTGCCGCTCCCGCTGATTGAACAGTGTAGAGCTGTTGAAAGATGACATTGGGCGGGGAGCCGTCCGGTAACTCCGCGTTGTCAGAACCCTCTTTCGGGATAAAGGCCCTGGAAACCACTCCATCGGCGAGGGCACCGGTCCATGCACCGGTCCGCTGGAAATCGCAGGTGTATATCAGGCATTCCTTTGAGGCGTATTCTGCGACGACCGCCTGTGCTTCGGGATTGGACGGATAGCCGGTCCAGAACACAATGGCGGCCGGATCGGAAAATTCGCCGAGGGTCTTTCTCAGTGCTTCGGGCTTGAAAGACCCCGACTCCAGTTCGGAAGCGCTGACTCCCAGAGTGGCCTCACGGACTTCGAGAGCCGGAAATCGAAGGAGCACTCTGGCGAATGATTCATAAAAGCCGTCCAGACTTGAAGAGTTGGCGACCCGGTCCGGTGGCATGACCAGCAGCACCGGTCCCTCTTTCCGCTGGAGTTCACCGGGAAGACTCTGCGCCATGAAATAGGCCAGCGCCGCCTGTCCGCGGTCCACAACCACCTCGTTCTCCGGCTGCCATGAACGGACTGAATGCCATATCCCGGCACCGGCAAGTATCACAAGGCCGGCCACTTTCAGCGACTGCCCGGCCTGCTTCTTCGCTGTGGCGAGGGCGAAACCACCCAACGTCAGAATTGCGCCTGTTCCCGCAATGATCCAGATCATGATTGAAATTCAGTGTGAAATTGTAGGGTTCCTCCTGTATGGGTTATCCCCGGATCGGGCTTCCGCCGGTCCATGGGTGAAAACTGACGCACTTTGCTCAGTCCTTCTCCAGAGTGAAAAGCCGGCGCGGGGCCTTGGAGAGCAGTTCGACATGGCCGTCCAGGAACCCGCCATTGGCCCTGCCATATTTTATCTGGCTGGGTCTTCTCGCTGTCTGCCTCTGGGTTCTCGTACTCCACTCCGATCCACCGCGATGACGGTAGAGGACATTCGCGGTGCCGTCCTGATCGGAATAGAGACACGCATCCCACCCGTCGGTGTCAGCGAACATGATTGTCCCGGCCGGCTGGACCACATTCTGCATGTTCATCCCTGTTTTCCCCACGTTGATGCGGGAGTTCATCGCATAGGCGAGGAATCCCCAGAACCCGCCGGGTTCCATAGCTCCACTGGGAAGCCTCTTCTGAAGGCTCGAGGGACAGACAAAGACGCCCTGACCGGAGCGGTCTGCCGTGCGGCCCAGAAACGGCTGCAACTGCCTGTACCAGATGCCGTTGGGAGGGAACCAGCAGATGGGAAAGCTGCGATGCTCCTCCTCGTAAAGCTGGTTCGCGAGGAGTAGTTGTCTGACGTTGTTGGCGCAGGAGATGGTCTTGGCTTTGTCCTGTGCCGACTTCAGTGCCGGAGCAATCATGCTGGAAAGGATTGCTATGAGTGCAATCACCACCAGAAGTTCTATGAGGGTGAAGCCCTGCCGATGCCCAACAGCCCTTGTCACTGTCTTCATGGAGTTTAAATTACCCCCCGCTTCATGCCAGAGTCACTTTCTTTTTCCGAACCGTATGCCGCACCCCATCGTGGTATCGCCGCAGAATTGGGTTGGCATTTGACGGTTTTATGTATGGAATGAAATCAATTCCAATGAATATGCGTGTGCGAGTCCGAATTCCCGACCTGATTCGAATTTTTGTGGCGATGTGTTTTCCCGTGGTTCACGACGCATGGCCTTCAACCCGGATGAGCCCGGATCTGGTTGTCATTGTGGCCGACGACCTCGGATGGGCGGATACCGGCTACCATGGAAGTCCCATTCCGACTCCGGCCTTGGACCGCATGGCCACGGAAGGGATCAGGCTGGAGCGGTTTTATGTGGCTGCCATGTGCACACCGACCCGTGCCGCCTTTCTCACCGGTCGCTACTGGAGCCGTTTCGGGAACACCAACCCGTCCAATGAAAGGGTTCTTCCGGAGGGAACCGCGACTCTCGCATCCATCCTCAGGGATGCCGGTTACCGGACTGCCATAACAGGCAAATGGCATCTCGGTTCCACGCCCGGGAGCGGCCCCGAGCATTACGGCTTTGATCACAGTTACGGTGCACTGGCCGGAGGCGTGGCCCCATGGCTCCACACTTACAAAAAGGGCCGGTATGCGCGCACATGGCACCGCAACCATCAGTTTGTCGAGGAAAGCGGGCACGTGACCGACCTCATCACCCGCGAGGCGCTGGATTTCCTCGAGCAGTCTCAATCAGCTGATCAGCCCCGCTTCCTTTATGTTCCCTACACCGCTGTTCACCACCCGCTCCAGGAGCCCGACCAATGGATGGCGAAAGCACGGGCCATTGCCCCGGAGAGGGCACAATACACAGCCGCCGTCATGCACATGGATGACGGAATCGGTCGGATTCTCGAAGCAGTCAGTGCATCCGGTCGCGATCGCGGGCGCGAAACGCTGGTGGTTTTTTTCAGTGACAACGGCGGAACCATCGGGCCTCAGGATGGCGATAACAGCCGGTATGCCGGAACCTATGCACTCGGGGAGCCGCTGGGTCTGAATGCTCCTCTGCGCGGAAGAAAAACACAGCCCTTTGAGGGTGGAATCAGGGTCCCGGCGATCATTTATTCCCCTTCATGGCTCGAGCCCCGTGTCATCGGGTCTCCGGTCCATGTCATCGATCTGCTGCCGACTCTCCTGTCGATGCTGAATGTCGGGCTTCCTGACCGGGATTTGAAACTCGACGGTTCCAGTCGCCATGATCTTCTCATCGGTCTGCAGGAGGATGATCCATACTCCCATCAGCCCTATTACTGGCTGGGCGTTTCACGCCGGTCGGAAACCGTGCTTCAGTTTCCATGGAAGTGGATCGGGTTCAATGAACCTGAGAAACAGGAATACCTGTTCAATATCGAAGTGGACCCGTATGAGTCCAGAAACCTCATTGATATCAACCCGGAACTGGTTGCCGGATTAAAGGAAATACGTGATGCCAGCCGGCAGCTCAACGACACCGTACGGCCGTGAAAAAAGTATGTTGTGTCGCCTGCGCCTTTTCACAATGCTGGCTCCCATACTCGCGATCATCGCCCTCCCCGGGATTCCGGGTGCTGCCGCTGATGAGGCTTCGGAAGCCGCTCCGCGGCCGAATATCATCTGGATCATGGCCGATGACATGGGCTATGGCGATGCCGGCTGCTACGGTCAAAAGGAGATTCTCACTCCGGCGATTGACCGATTGGCCCGCGAAGGCATGCGTTTCACCAGTTGTTACGCGGGGTCCACTGTCTGCGCCCCCTCACGCAGTGTGCTGATGACCGGCCTCCATACCGGACACACCACGGTTCGCGGTAATTTCGGCCGCGAAGGAGGTGTTCGGGGCCTTGGCGGAGGCAAGGGCAGGGTGCCACTCCGTGATTCCGATCTCACGGTCGCTGAAGTCCTCAAACAGGCGGGTTACTCGACCGCTCTGGCCGGCAAATGGGGCCTTGGCGAACCGGAAACCACCGGCGAGCCCCGACGACAGGGATTCGACAGGTTTTTCGGATTCCTCAACCAGCGCCGCGCTCATAACCATTATCCCGACTATCTGTGGCTCAACGAAGACCGGTTTGATCTCCCGGGAAATTCCCGCACTCAAAACCCGTCCCAATATGCCCACGATCTCTTTTCCTCCTTTGCCTTCAATTTCATCCGCAGTGCTGCGGACGGGCCCTTTTTTCTCTACCTGAGCTACACTGTTCCCCATGCTGCATTTCAGGTCCCCGATTTCGGTCCGTATGAATCGCGCGACTGGCCGGACAGGCACAAGGCCTACGCTGCCATGATCACCCGCATGGATGCTCACATCGGCGGCCTGCTGGAGCTGCTCGATTCCCTTGGTATTTCCGGGAACACCCTGGTCTTCTTCTGTTCCGACAATGGAGCCGCTGACCGCTATGAGGGTGTGTTCGACAGTTCCGGGCCCCTGCGCGGAAGAAAGCGGGACCTCTACGAAGGCGGACTCCGCACTCCGATGATCGTAAGGTGGCCCGATGTCATCAAACCCGGATCCGTGAGCGACGCGCCATGGTATTTTGGAGACTTCCTTCCGACCGCGGCGGCACTCGCCGGGGCCAATCCGCCGGCCGGACTTGATGGCATGGACATTTCACCACTTTTCCGAGGCGTGGATATCCCTGCCCTGAATCAGCGGACCATGTATTGGGAATTCCATGAAGGCGGATTCAGCCAGGCGGCCAGGCACGGAAAGTGGAAGGCGGTGAAGTCCGCTCCGGATGGCCCGATTCAGCTCTTTGATCTCGAAAACGATCCGGGAGAATCCAGCAATATTGCATCCCTCCATCCGGAAGTGGCGGCCGGTCTTGAGTCTTTCCTGAGACAGGCCCGCAAGCCATCGAGGGAGTTTCCTTCACCGATCGACTGAACGGCGGGCAAAGTCAGGTATCGGCCGTAGTTTTCGGGCGGTGGCCGCCTCTCAATAGCCCGACCGGCTCAGAATGCGCTGGAGTTCGGTCTGGAATTTCATGATGTCCTCCTGCGAGGGGCGGTAATCAGGATCCTCGGGGTTGATACCGGGGCGACCCATCTGGTCGATAAACCATTCGGCCCGTTTGCCATCCGTGAAGGTGACCCGGCCACTGATCATGTATCCCGGGCGTGTCAGCTCGTCCACCGTCACCGATACATCGCCCGCCATGTCCTCGCCCGGCAGCTCATCACCAGGACCTTCAGGGGAGTCCGGGGCCGCTCCTGCTCCGTCCTCCGCCTCAGCTGCTGAATCCTCCGTTTCCTCTTCCTCATCGCGGGGGGTCAGGGCAAGGTCCGAGAGCAGGAACCTCAGGTCCATATATGTCATGCTCACTCCCAGCTCATCCGCCAGTTTCTTCTGGATATCATTGAGCTGAAGGCCATCCTCAATCCACTGTCTCACCGTATTTTTCTGATTGTCATCCAGACTCATAATAACGGTCATTATTGAACCAGTTTTGTCGGGAACAAAAGAGAAAAAGCGGCGCTCCGGATCGTCCCCGGAGCCCCTGTGAGAGGGAACGAGTTACTCCCCGGGCCGCACCCATTCAATGTTTCCCGACCCGGAGTGATAGATGGCACCAATAAAATCGACACGGCCCTCATGGAATGCCCTGCGGATTGTTTCTGAAGATCGGAGCGTGTCGATCATTGATTGCATGACATTGGCGCGGACGACGTCAATCGCTGCCGCTGACGGGCCGGCCCGCTCCATGGCTCTGCGGATTTTTTCGGCCATCGGCTTCAGCCATGGCTCAGCGGAGGCATCCCCCTGATTCATCACTGCGGCCACAGCCCTGTCCCCGTCATGCCCCAGAAAAACCATGACCGGGGTCTTCAATGTCTGGAGTCCGAATTCCAGACTGGCCACCGCCGACGCGTCCGCCACACTGCCGAGCATACGGACCTGAAAGAAAGAGCCAGGCGCCTGATCAAATATCCGTTCAACCGGCAATGTCAGATCCGATGGGGCAAGGATGGAAACTCTGGGATGAGCCTGCACCCCCGAATTCCGCAGCGCAGCCATCGCCCATGCTTCATTCGAGCTCGATTCATTGCGCACGAAACGCTTATTGCCTTTTTCCAGTTCGGAAAGGACCTCAAAAACGCCGGGCACCTCGCTGCCGGGCAAAGCGGACCCTCCGGTGCCGGTATGATGTTCATGACTGGCAATCTCACTTTCACCCGCTGCTGCCGGATCCATTTTTCCTTTTGTCTTCCGAGGTGATTCCGCGGGCAGGGCAGGGGATGTGGCATGGGCTCCGGCGTGGCTCTCAACCATTGGCTGGTGAGTGCCTTCTCTGCCCGCTGAATGATCATGCTTTGGTGTCACCGCCAGTTCCGGCTTCTCCACTTTCGCCACGTGATGGGTCACGGATTCAGTCTTCGGCGGATCGTCATGGTCCATCCAGTTCACGGTTCCCGACACCGCGTCGTAAACAGCGCCGACAATGGAGAGTTTCCCTTCCTCAAGCGCTTCCGCGATGGCCGGACTCCTTGTCAGCAATTCCTGGATCGCTGCGGAAACGGCTGTTTCAGCCAGCGAATTCACGGAGTGGGCCGTGCTCTCCACCCTGTAAAGAGGCGAGACCTGCAGGAGTGCTTCCACCGACGGGGTGGGGAACTGCCCGCTGGTTATCATGTTCAGCACCGGGTCACTTTTCATTCCCATGACGACCAGCAGCGGTGTCCGGTTGAGAATCACACCGGTCTCGACCCCCGCCAGCTGCTCCTCTTCCAGCGACAGGCCGGCGCTTCGGACAACGTGCAGATCGCCAAGACCCATATTGAACAGGTGTTCAACCGGCAACTGGCTGTCCGTGACTGTCAGGACAGTGGCCCGCGGGGTGATCCCGTCCTGGTGGATTGCTTTCCACCTCTCCAGCCCCTGTTCTTTGAATTCGAGTTTCCCCGAAGCAAACCGCAGGTTCCCACTCTGCATGACTCTCTGAACCATCCGGGAAATGGAGAGCGAGCTTTCGCGCGCGCGGACATCGAGAATTCCGGAGTCTGAAGCCTTTTGCGATCCCCCCGAAGGAGGGGAATGGAGGATCCGGCGGGCTGCCATCCGGATTCCGTTCACCACAGTCCGTGCCGATTCGCCCCTCAGTGTGCTGCCGGGCGGGTCCTTCCGGATCACCGAATCGGGGAGAGCAATGACTGGTCCCAGCTCAGTCTCATCGCCAAGCCATTTGACCACTCCTGTCTTCTCATCCACCACGGCGCCGACAAGAGAGAGTTTTCCATCCCGCACGGCACCCCGTAACATCGGACTTCTTTCGAGTATTTCCTGTATTGTCGCCTCGATCTGCTCCACCACTGAGACCCTGCTTTTTTCCCCGTTGCCACCATTGCGGTGCTGCAGTCGTTTGAGAATGGCTGTGCGGGCGCTCCGGAGTCCTTCCGGGGAATCGCTCCATTTATCCATGCAGCCTTCGTGACCGAGGATGACGGCGAGATTCATGCCATGCAGGTGAAATCCCAGTTCAAGATTGGCTGTTACCGCGGCACTTCCCGACAGCCCTTCAGTGCGAACCACGTAGAGATCGCCGATTCCCTGATCAAAAATTATCTCGGGCGATGAAGCGGATTCACAGCAGGTCAGCACCGCGGCGAATGGCTCCGCTCCGTCCGTAGCCGTGCGGATCCGCTGCTCGGGAGCCGTATTCGGATGCATGGTCCGGCCTTCGGCAAATCGACGGTTCCCGCGCTCCAGGAGCTTCAGAGCCATCGATTCAGCCGATTCCACCCGAAAAACACTCAAAAAAAGCGTCAGCAGCAGGGATATACAAAAGACTCCCCGCGCGCAGCGCCATACCCGCCTTTGCACCGGCGTAATTCTGTCCTGTCTCTCAGCCATTGTCCCATCGTGGATAAACGGCTGGATTCACCTGAACCTTTACCCTCCACACTACGCCTCTGCCCTCCGCAACTGTGCTGATCTGTCCCCTCAGCCATTCGTCTCGCCAGCCGATAACACCTTCTGTCACCGGTATTTCCGGTTGACCCGGATCCTACTTTTCTCGTTTAGTAGACCGCACCGCTCGACCTGCTCGTCCGCGGCTGATTCAAAAGCTTGTCTTTTGGTATTTTCATCCTTTACAGCTTTTGAAAAATTCTGGTATCCATGCTTGTGAAAAATTTCACAAGCTCGGTGCTTGTGGATGTGAGGTTCGCGGACACGGCCCTAATTGATTTCTTTATAACGACTTATCATGTCAGACATTTTTCCGAAGTGGACCAACAAACTCCCGGGAATCGTCCTTGCCGGATTGATCGTCCTCGGGGGCGTTGTGAGTTACGGGGTATACTACTATTTTGGACCCAGTTATGGGAGGGTCGGGTATCAGCCAATCCAGCCCGTCTCCTTCTCTCATGCCATCCACGCCGATCAGCTCGGGCTCGACTGCCGGTACTGCCACAACGGCGTCGAAAAATCATGGTTCTCCAATATTCCCTCCTCCTCGACCTGCATGAACTGTCACAACCAGATTCTTGCGGAGGATCCGAAGCTCGAGCTGGTTCGGGAGTCCTACAACGAGGGTGAACCCATCGAATGGGTGCAAATCCACAAAACCCCGGATTACGTCTATTTCAATCACGCGGTGCATGTGAACCGCGGTGTCAGCTGTGTCCACTGTCACGGAGAAATCCACAAGATGGATGAGGTCTACCACGCCAAATCCTTCAGCATGGGATTCTGTCTTGAATGCCATCGCGCTCCTGAGAATAAGATCCGCCATCCCAAGGACGTCTACGATCTGGACTGGACAACGACCAAAGAAAATCAACTCACCCAGGGATCCCAGTTTGTCCATGACTGGAAAGTGAACTCCTCCCAGAACTGCTCTGCTTGCCATCGATGAAAAAAGGCTCCAACGCACCAATGACCGAATCAACCGGCCGTCAATACTGGCGCAGTCTCGACCACATGGTTGAAACTGATGAGTTCCGTGAATGGCTGGACAAAGAATTTCCTTCGGCTTCACAGGAGGCGGCTGATGCGCCC
>JAUIAG010000176.1 GCA_030425355.1 Verrucomicrobiia bacterium | reverse complement strand
GCGAGTCTTTCGAGTTCCGGAGAGGCGGGTGAGCCCATGTCGAAGAGATCGAAGCTGCCGTCGTGGAAACCGACCCAGAAGGGAGTGAGGTAGGTGCCGTTCTCCGGCGCTGGATTTTTAAACTGAATGGTGAACTCCACCATTTCGGATTGTCCATAAAGCGGTGTCCCGCATGCCATAAGTGTTAACAGGCAGATAAATCGCCTGAAGATAAACTTTATTAGTTGGGTGTTCATTTTATCTGGAGTCAATGGTTCGGCGGGCATCGGAAATATATATTCCAGATGCCGGAATTCATGTATGGATTATTAATGAAAATGTTGGGTGTTAGCCCGGGACTCTGCCTGAAGCCGGTGATTGCAGCTTCAGGCATGACCTTAATGAAAAAGATGACCTTGTTGTCAGAACAGAAGCCCGTATGATGTGTTTTGGCGATTTTTCATAGTTTATATTTAATGCTTATTCTGTCTGGCGATTTTTGATTGTGCATCAGTTTGTGGCCAGTCATCTGTCGAAATGTGCAAAGCCTGTTTTCAGTTGGAGTCATTGGCGGGAGGGATATTCCCGGAAGAAGAAATTTTTTTATCCATGGGCAGGAGGACGCTTCGCTCAATGGGCAAATCCTGCCATTCTGGCGGATATTGGAAAAAATCCGTCGGCTGAAATTCGAATGATGCTGTTCCGGAATGGAATATTTTCTGCGGCAGGATCGCGACAGCGGTATGGAGCCGCCTTGTTTTACATCGATCCCTGACTTGAGATTCAGGAGGCCGGTTCTGACTCCGGAGGCTGTCGGGTCGGTCGGGGATGGGAAGTAAACTGAATGGGCCCTTCCCTGGGCCCATGCCTTTATGGCCTGATGGAGGAACCTGGAATGACAGCTGCCACTCTCCCATTGCATTGAAAAACCAGGGAGATCACCTGTTCAATTGACTGCCGGCAGTAATATGAAAAAACCGGCCTGAGCGTGAAAATTCAGCAGCCAGGCCGGTTATATGGTCCGTCAATGTACCGGGGGGACTGGATATTCATTCGGGCCCGGCCGGTGACGAAACGGAACAGAGCACACCTGTTTTCAATCAATCCATCAGGCTGAAGAGTGCTTTGGCAAATCCTTCGCCAATTCGGGCCATGATGCGGCCGGATCCCAGATAGTGGTATTCCTGGTTTGAGATCGCGGTATCAAGAATTGTCAGTTCGCGGTCATTGAAGGATTCTTTTTCAAGTCTGGATCTCAGGGCTTCGGCTTCCTCGCGTGACAGTGCCTCCCCGGACTGAGCCTGGCGGACCTGCTGGTTGATGGCGCCCATACGATCGCGGAGTTCGCTGAGCTGATGGTCCCAGAAATTCTCAGTCAGCACCGCGGCCACCGTGTCTTTGAATTCAGGCATGGACGCCGGGGCAGCCATGGCGTCGCGGAAGTTCTGGTGTATGGCGCTGTAACGCTGCTGAGCCGGGGTATACCGGCTGACCGGACCGCCCACGCCAAGAACTCCAATCACAAAAGGCAGATCCGGGGCTTCCAGGTCCCTGCGGACATCCCGGATAAAATGAGCGAGGACTTTGGAATACTCATCGTAGCCGCCTGGCTGGTCGCGGTCGGGGTAAACACCGCGGTCAACCATATCATTCCAGCCCTGGAACCAGACAAATCCTGCCAGTTCAAACCCCTGCGTCGGTTCGTAGGCCGGGTGATAATCAGCCATGTTGCCGAGGACCTTCTTCACGTGGGCCAGCATCAGCCTGTAATACCGACCGGTGGCTTCATTCCGGGTCCTCCGTGCAGCGTCGATATCAAGGTCCCGGCCTTTGAGCGCGGCAATCTGTTCTTCGGTGAACTCGTACGGACCGGCTGAAGGTGAGCGGAAGTCCGTGTGAAGACTCTTTCCGCCCCATGCGGTTTTGATGATGAGAAAGGGTTCCTCAAGCTGCTGGTGCATCACGATACCGAAAGTGAGTTCTGGACCAATTTTGGTTTCATCGGCTCCATAACCGGTGCTCAGTGGTCCGGTTCGCTCGCCGGAGCCGGACAGCCAGGCTATGCGGATGTCTTCGTGAACTCCCGGTGATCCGTCTTCATTGCGAATGGCCTTCAGCAGAGGAATGGTGTCCTCGTGCATCCCGAGATGATCGAGGGTGCTGATGCGGGCATGACCCTGCATGTTCGACTGCCCGCAGAGGATGAATACCTTGAGCGGCTTTGCTTCTGCCGCAGAAATACCAAAAGCAACCGCAAGACAGGCTGCGATGGCCATATGCAGCAGATTCCTGTGCCTGGCGGTTCTGAACGCTGGCTCGAGACTCGTTCCAGCCGGGGTATCACCAATCGGGAATATTCGAGGATTCATTCCCCGATTCTGCCTTTAAAAAGCTGCGGCGGCAAGATCAGTCGGGTGACGCACCTTTGTCCATCAGGATAATAAAAAAGGCCACCTCGATAGAGGGGCCAGTGCGATATTTTTCAGGTGTGAATGCAGTGCTTTTTCAGAGGCTGTTGAGCCACTGGGTGATGCTGGCACGGGTGTCGACTCCGGCGGAGCGGTGTCGCAGATTTCCGTGCGCATCATAGTAAAGCAGGGTGGGGATGGACCTGATCTGAAACTCTTCAGCCATGCGCGGCGATTCGTCGACATTGACCTTGACTACAACCACCCTGTCCTTCATGTCACTGGCTATCTGTTCAAGCACCGGAGTCACCATGCGGCACGGGCCACACCATGGCGCCCAGAAGTCCACGAGGACCGGAACCCCCGCCGAACGCAGAACCTCAGTCAGCTCCGAGCTGCTTCGGATCCCGCGGATGGCGGTATCAGGTGCATTTGATACTTTCATCGTCATTTCCTTTCTTCTGTTGTTTTTATCTTTTTTAAAGGCTGTGAAAATCATGTCGGATCCAGAGTTGGTCACGACTGGGATGATAAGGACGATTCTTTGCGAGTGTTTCGCCTGAGTCCCGATCCAGATCAGCAACCCGGGAAGAACGCAAAACTGGCGATTCTTCCGGATACACGCGGGATGGGGACAGTGAACTGTTCGGAATTCAATCTCACTTCTCCGCACCGGGTTTTCAAATGTCACCCTTTGTATAATTCGTCGCAGGGATTCACCTGGATTCCAGGATTTCACTCAAAACCAGGTGTCACATGGAGCTGCTTCAGATGTCCTCCGAGGCTGTCCCCACCTTGATTGAAACAGGAGACCGCAGCACGACAGGATCAACTGGATGACCAGTCTTCCGGCGGAAAGTGTTGTGAACTTCAGGGATTTTTAAACTCGTCCTTGATTTCCTTCGTCCGTCATAACCACGGTAAAACCTACATGGAGTTGACCGGTCGGACAATTAAATGTTCAGAAATTGGACGAAAAACTTTCGCTGTGGCGGCTGCCGGCGGTGGTGACCGGGTTTTCGGGGATTGCCTCAAGCAGCCTGAGGGCATTTGCCGACATTTCGCGAAGAAGGTCGAGATCATTGGCGATTCTGGCCTGAATCAGGCATCCCTCATACCATGTAAACAGCAGCGTGGTCTTCCGCGCCGGATTTCCGGGGGGAATTAATCCGCTCGCCATGGCATCGGAAATGGCGGATGCCAGCAGTCGCTGGTAGCGGCCGCAGATATCATTGACCTTCCTGCGGATTTCCGGGAAATCCGGGCTCGTTTCACAGCCGATGACAAAAAGAGCACAACCGGGAACCTGTCCGTTTCGCTCCCAGGCCAGTCTCTGCTGCTGATAAGTGAGATCGAAGAATCCCTGAAGGCGCTCCATAGGTGGCGTGTCAGGAAAAAACAGTCTTTCCAGATCAGGCCGCCGCTGTTGCCATTCGTCTTCGAGGGCTGCCACTGTCAATGCTTCCTTGGAAGGAAAAAAGTGGTAGAAACTTCCTTTTCGGACCCCTGCCGCGGCGCAGATGTCGTCGACACTCGTGCCGCGGTAGCCGCAGGTCCAGATCAGATCTTTTGCCGAGTCGAGAATTTTCTGTCGTGATTGATTGCTTTTGGGCATGACACGTCCATTCAGAGCTTCGCCCGCAATTCTGACCGGTCTGTGCAGTCCTGTGAGTGCGATTCGGATGCGAATGCGGGCTGTCAATTCAATGTAACAAACTGGACCGGGCAGTCAAATCGACGGGTCCGGACTGCGGGAGGTCCGGCTCCGACACAGTCGGGCACACGCATTTTTGATATGCATTCTTTTCCCATGCAAAGAACCTCTGATATCTTAAGGATCATCCCATTTGAAAAATGATGTCAGGAAACGCTCATTCAGCCACGGGTGGCAGTCAATCGTATCTGTATCTTCAGCACCACCGGAATTGTGCAGAGGACATTCACAATCGTGGACCGCTGGCGGTGGCGACTGTGTGCTCTGAAACAGAAGGGTTCAGCGATCGTATCGACTGTGGAGGAATAGCCGGGCTGCCCTTGAAGAGCATACTGTCCGTATTGCTCGGGTTGCTGATCCTCGGGGCTGTTATTCCTGGTGCTTTTGCTGTGGATCAGAGGCTGCCGGCAGCATCCCCGTCATCAATGGCAGTCGATGAGAGGCGGGTGGATGTCTTCCTCGACAGGCTTTCCGGGGAAGTGGACGCCATGCACGGGCTTGTGCTGGTGCGGGGCGGACACCGGATCGTCGAGGCGTCGTGGGCGCCTTATTCTCCGGAGCGCCGGCATACGCTGTATTCTCTGAGCAAGAGTTTCACCTCGGTGGCTGTTGGGATGGCGGTTGATGAAGGTCTCCTGAGCCTTGATGATACGGTTCTCTCATTTTTCCCGGCCGAGGCTCCTGCCGAGCCTGGTCGGAACCTTCGGTCGATGCGGGTTCGCGATCTGCTGATGATGTCCACCGGGCACATGGCGGAGGATCTTCGTGAGTTCACATTTGAAACCGACGAGTCACTGGTACGGCAGTTTCTGGCTCTGCCGGTGGCCCTGAAACCCGGAACCCACTTTCTCTACAACACCCCGGCCACTTACATGTGTTCCGCGATTCTCACCAAGGTCACCGGCGGGACACTTCTGGATTACCTGCGGCCGCGTCTTTTTGAACCATTGGGAATTATCGACCCGGTCTGGGATGCCTGTGCTGACGGAATAAACTACGGGGGATATGGACTGCATGTGCGGACCGGGGACATTGCCGTCTTTGGCCAGATGCTTTTGCAGGGCGGTCTATGGAAAGGCCGCCGGATAGTGCCGGAGAGCTATGTGCGCATGGCCACGGCGCGGCAGACTTCAAATGGAAGCAACCCGGACAGTGACTGGGATCAGGGATACGGCTTCCAGTTCTGGCGCTGCCGCCACAACGCTTGGCGTGGCGATGGCGCCTTTGGCCAATTCTGCATCGTCCTCCCCGAACACGATGTGGTGATTGCCATCAATTCGGGAACAGGTGACATGCAGAAAGTGCTGAATCTTGTCTGGGACGAGCTGTTGCCTGCCTTTGGTGATCTCTCTTCATCTCCCCGCCCGGAGGGAAGGACGATGCAGCGAAGGCATGTCCTGCCCCTCATCAGGGGGCAGGGGAATTCCACAGTCGCAGAGAAAATCACCGGTATCCCGTTCGATGGCGATTCGATTCAGGTCACCTTTGTGGAGCAGTCAGGCGACGGCGTCACCGGCCTGATATTGAAAACCGGCGAAGTTGAATATCCACTTGTCTGTCGTCCGGACAGGTGGACCTATGCCGGCTTCCCCGCACTATCTATGGAAGGACAGAAGTCCGGGCTTGGTTCCTCAGCACCCGCTGCCCTCAGTGGAGCCTGGGTTGGTGATGGGAGGTTTCGGATGAAGGCATGGATGATCGAAACTCCTTTTGCCCACCAGCTGGATTTTCAGTTCAGTGACAATGGCTCAGAGCTTACGGTCAGCCACAGGTTGAATGTCAGCCTGACGGGTCGTCGGGACAACAAAATATCCCTGATTCAGGTGAATCAGGTACGGTGAAAGTCCGGAAGCTATTCGGGCGCCTGCCGCGTATGCCGGTGAGCTGTTGATTCAATCCAGTGCGAGGTCGCGCCGTGGATCGAAAGAGAAGGCCGACAGGGCGCGCAGTTCACGGACAAAAATCTGATTTCCATACATGGACAGATGGGCCCATGAATCTCCATCGGCGATCTTACGCTCCTGAAGCAGAAGGAATTCATCGGGGCTCGGCTTGAGAAGGTAGAGAATACCCTGTTCGTCCAGTGCGAGTATGCGGTCGCCACTGGCTATCATGGACCAGTATTTGCCGAAGCTTCTGTCGCTGATCCATTTTGACTCGCCGGTGGCGGCATCGAGGCACTGGACACGCTGTGACTGGAGATGCATGTAGATGTGTCCTTCAATGAGAACCGGTGAAGACATATACGCCGGACTGCGGGCCATCCACTTTTCGCTGACCGACCATTCGCCTTCAGAAGATTTGTCAATCTCATAAAGCCAGCTCTTGTTCTTGTAGGATGAGGTGAAGACACTGTTGCCGATGACAAGCGGAGTCAGAATGTTCATGCCGCGGTAGGAAGGCACTTCCTGTTTCCAGAGAACGTCGCCGTTTGAGAGATCAACTCCCGCCAGTTCCTCACGGGTCTGCACCACCAGCTGCCTCTGTCCGTGGATTTCCGCGATGACAGGACTTGAGAAGGCGCTGTCGCTGGTGCCGCCGTCATCCTCGAGAGTCTTCCAGAGAATTTCTCCGGATTTCTTATCCAGGCAGACCACCGCCGCGCCGGCCTGGACAATCAGGCTGTCTCCTTCGACGATGGGTGAGCTGACAAACCCGAATGACGGCAGGTCAGTATTCCATTCGGACGGAAAGTCGCGGGACCAGACAACTTCGCCGTTTGACGCATTCAGGCACTTGAGTACGTCGCGCATGCCGCCCACATAAAGATACCCGTCGGACCATGCCGGTGTGGAACGTATCCATGATCCATTGGAAGCGGCATAGAAGGGGACCTTCATCGCTCCCTCCCATGATTGTTCCCAGATCAGTTCTCCTGTCAGACGGTTGAAGGCCCGTGTCGATTCGCGTTCCTTGTTGATCGTCTCGGTGGTGAAGACCCTGTCACCGACCACGATAGGGGATGAATAGCTGGGCTCGAGTTCGACGCGCCAGTCCAGTTTGAGATCATTATGCGCAATGGAAGCCGGGAAAGGCTGGCCTTCAATTATGCTGTTTCGATTCGGGCCACGCCACTGGTCCCAGGCAGCCAGTGTGTCATCAGCTGTCATGCCGGTGAGTGAGGCACCGGATACAGCCATTGCGAAAATGAACTTGCGGGGAATTCTTTGTTTTTTCATGAATCAGGATCAACGGTATAGGTCAACCGGCCAAACATACCCGCGGCAGTCATGATATCAAACGGGGCAGTGGAAATTTATGGACATCCGCAATGGAGTGCAGCGGGGAGAAAAAAGACCCTCCAATCAGGGGAGGGCCGAATAGCGAAAAATCGAGAGTCGACGAAGGTCTTTGAGATTTGCGTTGACCAGACTTCATTCGACTGGAGGAACCCACTCAAATGACGAAGACCCCGGCAGGCGGCTGATGAAAAATCCCTGGCCTGGATTAATGGAGACATCTCCTGCGGGTGTGTAGTCAAAGCGGAACCATCCCTTTACATTCCGGTATTCCAGATAGAAGTAGGTTTTTGAGGACCCGTCGGCGCTGTAGAGAACAATGTTGTCGCCCTCGGAGGGATTGACGGCGCTTTGAATTCCGGTCTGCGGGTCCCCCGTGTAGAGCCCAAGCTCATCAAGTGTGATCGAACGGGAGGAATGACCAAGGCCGACAAAATTCAGGCCGGGTTTAACAGTGATCCTTGTCGGGATGGTTCGGAATTCACCGGTGTTGTAGACGGTGACCGGATTCGAATCAAGGCGACGGATGATGAATCCTGTGAAAGGATCGACCGGCATACTGCCGGTGCGCTGTGCCTGCTGGTTTGTCCAGAGGCTGACAACTTCATTAATCATCAGGTTGAAGATCCTGTTTGCGTTGCCCAGGTTGTCAATGAAGACCAGGTTGTCTGCATCGTTGATATCCCTGCCCGAGTTCAGTCCGGATTTCTCATTGAATTCACCGAACAGACTTTCGACGGTGAAGTGCGGTCGAATTACAAAAGTGTCACCTTTGCTGACGCGGCCGGAAATATCGTCGCTCAGGTGAAGTGATCCGCCCTCTGAATTGAAGAGAATGTCTGATCTAAGGCCTCTGGCACTGCCATCAGAGATCTCGAGATAAAAGCTGGCACCAGCGCTGGAGGCGTCGAGCATTCCGGGTGATAGCCGGGCTTCAGCATCGGTGAGGACCGAACCGTTGAATGATGTGATAACGCCCTGGTAGATAGCCTGTGGAACCTGTTGGAGAGCCACATGAGTGTGGCTGGCCTTTGTGCCGGGGCTCGTATGCGGTTCCACATGAGTGGCAGTGGCCACGTAAACTGGTGTGTAGGTTTCCACCGCGGAAAGCGCGCCCGCACCGCCGATGATGGCCATGATGATGCCGGTTACACAGACTGCACCGGGCGATTTTTGGTTCTGCATGAAAATTTTCATTGGTGCCGGAGGCTTGTTTTTATGATGTGTTCAGTCCGGATATGTCAGACGGGGCCCTCATCATCGTTTTCCGGTTTGATGGCGCCAGACCCTGCCGGGCATTTGCTGGAAGCCGTTTTCCACAATAACGACACTTCTGCCCAGAAATGAAACACAAACATCAATAAAATGCCAGTGCCTGATTTGGCAAACTCTTGATTCGAAAACTCACTGAATCTATAATTGGGTCATGTTCAGCTCGTCCTCGTTGGGGCATCCCGGCTTTTTCAGCTTCACCGCTGCGGTCTTTTTTCTGGCTTGCGGACCCCTGTTGAAGGCCAGTCAGGCCGACAAATTGGCCCAGGCTGATTTTTTCGAAAAAAAGATCAGACCGCTTCTGTCTGAGAGCTGTCTGGAGTGTCACAGTGCCGCTTCAAAGGTTAAAGGTGGACTGCGCATGGACAGCCGTGCGGCATTCTTCCGGGGCGGGGACTCGGGGGTCGTGGTTGTGCCGGGGCATCCGGAGAAAAGTCTTCTTTTTGAAGCAGTATCCTACCGTAACGTCGATTTTCAGATGCCTCCAAAGAGCCGACTGAATGACAGGGATGTGGCAATTCTGCGGCAGTGGATAGAAGACGGCGCCTACTGGCCGGAATCCGCTGAAGGTGAGTCGGCTGCCGATCCGTCTGCCGATGAGTTCGACATCGAATCACGCCTTGACAGGCACTGGTGGCGTAATTCCGTCCGGCGTCCGGAGATTCCTGGAGTGTCCGGGATTTCCGATTCATGGAACGCGGTCGACCGATTCATCCATCACAGACTGGAGGAGTCCGGACTGGATCAGTCACCGGTTGCCGACCGCAGGACCCTCGTGCGGCGCATGTTTTTTGATCTTATTGGATTGCCGCCGAGTCCGGCCGAGCTGGAAAAGTGGGTTTCATCCGTTCAGCCTCTTGAGGTTCTGGCGGATCAGCTGCTGGATTCACCCCATTTCGGGGAGAAGTGGGCTCAGCACTGGCTGGACCTGGTGCGCTATGCCGAAACACTCGGGCATGAGTTTGACTATGCCATGCCCAATGCATGGCGCTATCGGGATTACCTGATCCGGTCTCTCAACGCCGATATTCCTTATGACCGGCTTGTGCTGGAGCATGTTGCCGGTGACCTTGTGGAAGACCCACGCTACAATCCGACCGACGGCACCAACGATTCGATCAAGGGAACTGCTTTCTACTGGCTGGGACAGCAGGTGCATTCCCCGGTGGATCTTCTCGGAAACCAGGCAGAAGTCACCGATAACCAGATTGACGTGCTCACCAAGACCTTTCTCGGGCTGACAGTTTCCTGCGCCCGGTGTCACGATCACAAATTCGATGCGATATCCACCCGCGACTATTATTCACTTTATGGGGCTATGACCAGCTCCCGCTATCACCAGGCTTCCATTGATGCGCCGGAGGTCCGGGGGCCATCCATCACCGCCATCCGAAGCCTGCGGGACAAACTCGACGCGCGGGTCAGAACCGTCATTGCCACGCAGGAGTCCCGACTCGAGACCGAGCTGGATATCCTCAGAAAATTTTTCTCCGCTGAAGGTGGGCAAAATCAGGCAGACCGAGCTGAAGGGACCGCGACCCTGATTTTCGAGGATTTTGAAAGCGGCAGCTTTGAGGGTCGCTGGGAGGTCGAAGGAGAGGCCTTCGGAATCCGACCGCTGGAATCCACCGAACCCGCTGACTACCAGGGGGACGTTCGTGCACTGGGACGATATCTGGTCAACAGCCACAACAGGCCCGTTGATGGCGGACTGGATCAGCCATCCGATTCGAGAACCGGATCACTGACCAGTCGTGAAATTGAAGTCAGTCACCGGTATCTGCATTTTCTGATCGGCGGAGGCGGCCATTCCGACCGCACAGGACTGCAGATCCTTGTCGGGGACAAGGTGGTCCACCATCAGTCCGGATTCGATTCCAACCGGATGCGGCCGGTGACTGTTGATCTTTCACGATGGACAGGGCAGACGATCCGGCTGCGCATCATCGATCAGCACCGGGGCGGATGGGGAAATACCGGTGTGGATCATATAGTTTTCTCCGATTCCCCCGTTTATTTCAACGATTCTGACAACAGTCCCCTCAATCTGCCGGACAATCCTGCAGGCTTCGCCAGGGACACAGGTATGAGCGGGGAGCGTCTGGCCCACCTTGTCCGCAAAGTCATTGAAGGGAAAAGCCGTGCCGGTCAGCCCGGCGATACTCTTGCTGCTCTGGCACAGGCCGTTCTGTCCACTTCAGGCGGCACAGAAGATCCGTCGGCGACACAATGGCCAGAGACTGCCATACCGGGGGACGCCCTTATCTGGAGCACCAGCGGAAGTGAAGGCCCGCTTTACAGCTGGACGTTTCATGGGGAGGCATTTCAGGATTGCGTTGTCGCCCCCGGGCAACTGATCCCCGATGAGGGTGGGGTGGTATTTGCTGAGTGGCCGGGGATCCATTCGGCGACGGTGGATCCAGGACTGGAGGGCTCGGCTTCCAGCGGCACATTCATCATCAATGAGCCCTATCTTCATGTTCTGTGCTCCGGGCACGATGCCAGAATCAATGTGGTTCTCGAGAATTTCAATCTGATCCGTGGGCCGATT
>JAUIAG010000175.1 GCA_030425355.1 Verrucomicrobiia bacterium | reverse complement strand
GTTCTGTCCAGCCTCCCGGAGGATGCCGGGCAGTTTGAGGCCGATTCCGATCCGGGGAGGCCTATAGAAGCCTACGGTATTCTCTTTAACAACGAATTTGATATTCTTTCATGGGAGGAGACGGCACCGGTCTCATCGGGTGACCCGCCGTCGCGCAATGTGGCACCAGCCCGCTTTGATCCGGAAGGCAATCTGGTTGATGCAAGCCTGGTGGTCGATTACGCCTCCCCCGCCGAATACATGCCCTTCGCTTTCGGGACACTCGATGACGGGACTGCACCGGGTGAACTGATCCCCGAAGACACGTGGATGAGCTTCGAGTTTGATATCTCCAACCCGGGTATTCAGAAATATTTCACTGATGCAGTGGAAGCCGGTCGTATTGGTTTTGTATTAACAAGTCTCAACTCCGGGGGACAGGGAGCCCGCACCTATCCGGAATTCTACACCCGGGACTCACTCATTGGTGAAGCCCCGCAGCTGGAGCTTGTATTTGTATCTCAGTCAGACAGCGGTGACTCGGCTCCTGTCATTACATCCCTCACCATCGGGGAAACCGGCGTGACTCTGGTGATTGAAAATGTTTCCGAAGCAGGCGTTTTACTTGAGTGGACAGATAACCTCATGGATTGGAACGCCGTCGAGGGGCCATCTTTTGAGAATGTCTCAGAGGGCGTCGTCCAGTGGACAGATCAGACACCAGCGACGTCCCACCGATTCTACAAGGCAACAAATAATCCCTCCAACTGACCGGGAGCGATAAAATTTAAATCAGAAAACCAGGAGAACATGAAAAGTATAATGAGACCCAGGACATGCATCAACATTGTGGCGGCCTGCTTCGCCTCCATCCTGATAGCCACGACGGCCAACCATGGAAGATCCGAGTCTTCGGTTCAGCCATCCGGGCGGGAGCTGCCGTACCCGGTTACCAGCTTCGGTTCCGCCATTCATGATAACCAGTTGTACATCTATGGCGGCCATCGCGGAAAACCACACAAATATCATGTGGAATCCACAAGTGGTGAATTTCTCTGCCTCTCTCTGAAGTCGTCAGACAGCGAATGGCAGGTTCTCTCCACTGACACTGCCAGCCAGGGAACCCGACTCACTGCATGGAACGGCCGCATCCTCAGAGTCGGTGGCATGCAGCCCAGAAACCGACCCGAAGAGGATTGGGATATATACTCCCTCGACGAATTCAAGGCATGGGATCCAGTCAAAGCTGAATGGGAGTCTCTGCGTTCCATGCCGAAGGGCCGCTCCAGTCATGAAATCGTGATTTCAGGTGACACTCTTTATGTCGCTGGAGGCTGGAACCTCACCGGGGATTCCGAAGAGGCGGAATGGTTCACGACCATGTATTCCATCAACCTGTCCGATTCCGAAGCTTCATGGCAGGAACACCCGCAGCCATTCACCAAACGGGCGATCGCTGCTGCTGCTTCTGCTGACTCGCTGGTCTTCATAGGCGGGATGGACGATTATGACAATGTATCCGACACCGTTGACATTTATAATGTCAGGACAGGTGAATGGACAAAAGGGCCGTCCGTCCCCGATGTCAAGTCCAACCGGATGAAGTCATTCGGCGCAGCGGCCGCTTCAAGGGACGGCAAAATATATCTTAGCGACCATTCCGGGAAGATTTACACGCTCAATGAAACAATGGACAAGTGGAGCGAGGTCGGAGAGCTTGCCAGTCCGCGGTTCTTCCATCGCGTCGAGTTTGATTCATCCGGCCGGGCGGTCGTGGTGGGTGGCGCATCCCGCTCTCTCGGGCAGTTCAATACCATCGAGTTTCTTGCTTTGACCGAGTAAGAGCAGAATTCGGTTGTTCTCCATCCCATCCCCACTGCCATTTTTCATGGCCCAATCCCTTCGCGCTTTTCATGCGTTGAAGGGGTTTGCTTTTTTCCTGCGGCGCGTTTCTGATGTATTCACTCCCTCCGGGGATTCTCAGTCGACCCCGGACTGACAGCCCCTTTTACGGCTGGACTTAATAAACCCAATGATGCTCAATAGGTTGTCAAAGCTTTGAAATTCTCCCGTTTCGGTGAAATCATGATTTCAGCATGGCTTTCCCAGTTCCTCTTCTGAATTACGACTTTATGACCACTAAAATGACATTTTCCGGGTGGCTGGCTTTGCTGATAACGCAGCTCCTGTCTCCTGCCACAGCCATTGGTGATTCCCTGGTAGACGGGTTCGGGCTGATTGCTCACTGGCCATTTGATGAAAACTTTTCCAGCACCGTTAATAACAGTCTCTATCAGGGGTATCCATCAGGCAGTTCCCATGTCGGCATTGGTGCACCGGAAAACGGCCCGGCTGTGGGAAAGGGAGCCCTGAGACTGGCAAGCGGGCAGAAGTCCGGGAACCGCACCTTTGTGGACATCAGGCATCCCCTCTACGGATTGCATGGCTACGACACACTGACCATCACTGCCTGGTACCGATTGGAGGACCTCGGCCATGACGGAATGGATGCAAGGAACTTCGTCTGGGAATCCACTCCCTCCTATTCTCTGGCCTTGGGCCTGAGGGCCGGTCCGGATAACCGGCGCGATGCGGAATGGTGGTTTCTGACCCGCGCACACACCGCCTACAGTGATGTCGACGGTCCCATAATTGAGCCGGGTAAATGGCATCATGCAGCGATGGTCTGGAACCGTCCCGAAGGACACTGCCGGTTCTACCACGATGGAATACTCAGAGATGAGATGAGGCTGGACCCGGGCCATGAACTGGAGTGGATGACCGGGTTTCACATTGGCAATCACAGGGCAGGGGACGGCGCGCGCGACTGGGATGGATGGATCGATGATGTTGCCGCATTTGATGTGGAGCTAACACCTGAGCAGATAAAGTCGATTTATACAAAATCTGCAAATGGAGTGGCGGTCTCCGCAGCCAATGTTCTTCAGACTGTGCCTTCGTCCGGGGGACAGAAGCTGGTCTCGCGTCCGCCTGACTTTTCACCACCAAAACCGGAATGGGACCCGACCTGTATCCAGGGGCCATTTATCGGGCATGTGTCTGATAAATCCGCCATCGTCTGGGCCCGAATACCCGATGAGAGAAACTGGACCCTGAGCCTCCACGAGGAAGCTGATGTCGACACTGACCCGATCCTGACACGGACCATCAGGCCGGATCCAAGCAACGATTTCTGCCTGAGGTGGGAACTGGCCGGACTGGAACCATCCACACGGTATTTCTATCGGATTCATTCAGGCGATGACTGCATTGCCTCGGGGCAGGAGTATTGTTTTGAGACTTCACCCGACTTGAGCCAGCCTTCCAGCACGACACTGGTCTTCGCTTCGTGCGCGGGTTTTGACGACTCCGAAGTCTGGACAAGGATGGAACAGGAAGGGGCTGAGGGATTGATCCTGTTGGGTGACACGCCATATATTGACACGGTCGAGCTCCCACGCGTACGCGATGCCTACCGGCGCTTTGCCTCCATTCCCTCCCTGGTTCGATTGATCCGGTCGCGGCCCTTCTGGGGAACATGGGATGATCATGACTTTGGCCGTAACGACTCTGACGGCACCCTGCCGGGCAAGGAATTCACGCGGCAGGGTTTCGTAGAATACCGTCCCAATGCAACTCATGGGGAAAATGGCGGGGGTGTGTACACCCGCTTCAGACATGGTCCAGTCGAGGTCTTCCTTCTGGACGCGCGATGGTTTGCCCGCACCGAATCCTCATGGGCTGATCCGGAGCTTCCAACATTGCTCGGCCATCGACAGTGGCAGTGGCTCAGAGCAGGGCTGCTGAACTCAACGGCACCCTTCAGGATTCTCGCCACAGGCATGATCTGGGATGACAAAGAAAATTCCGAGTCAGATGACTGGGGAACTTACATGCATGAACGCCTCGCCATTGAGCAGTGGATTGGTGACAATGATATTCCCGGAGTCATCCTTCTCGGCGGCGACATTCATGTCTCAAGGCACCTCAAGTATGATGATTCGCAGCAGCGTGCGGGCTATGTTCTGCATCAGTTTATTACCTCGCCGGTGCATGATGGTGTGATTCCATCGCTCAATGTCGATCATCCGGCCCTGGTCTGGTCCGCCGAGGAATCCCGGACTTTTCTTAAAATTGAAGCCAGTGATGACCTTGAGGATCAGGTTCTCAATGCTTCCTGGATGAGGGCAAACGGTGAGACAATGCACCAGGTATCCATCCACGCTTCCGAGTTGCAGGCCATGGACTGAAATTGTTCCGGCAGCGCCTGCATATCTCTCCCGGTCACTCTGTCGCCGGACTGATCGCCGCGAAGGCGGGGTTTTCAGACTTGTCTCATTCATACCAAAGTCGAAAACTGTTCCCATGAACCGTTTCATTATCTCATTTGCAGCGCTGCTGTGTTCCGGGCTGACTTTAAGTGCGTCCAATGCCCGGGATTATCTCTCTAAGAGCATCGACTGGTTCGCTGGAGATCAGGCTGTCCTTATCACCACCAATATTCTCAGCTGGCAGTCACCCCATGGCGGATGGCCCAAGAATACCTCCACTACCCGAAATCCATATACCGGTGACATAGAGAATCTGAGACCCACCTTCGACAATGGGGCCACGCTGGACGAGTTGCGCTTCCTCGCCCTCAGATACCGGGCCTCCGGGGATTCAGCAGCCGAAGCCGCCTTTCTCCGGGGACTGACCTATGTGCTGGATGCCCAGTATAAAAACGGTGGGTGGCCCCAGTTCTCTCCTCCCGGCCGCGGCTATCACCGTTTCATCACTTTCAATGACAATGCCATGGTCCGTATCATGCATTTCGTACGCGAGGTGGCGGAAATCGAAACCTACGACTTCATAAGCAGCGGGGTGAGGAATCAATGTGAAAATGCCTTCGAGCGCGGGATTGAATGCATCCTTCAATGCCAGATACGGGTGGATGGCAAACCGACTGTGTGGTGCGCACAGCATGATGAGGTGGATTTACGGCCCCGGTCAGCCCGTTCCTATGAACTCGCCAGCTTCAGCGGTGCCGAATCCGTTGGCATCACCCGCCTCCTCATGAGTCTTGAAGAACCATCGGAGGAGGTGATTCAGGCGGTTGAGGGGGCCATCCGATGGTTTCAATCCTCCCGTATCAATGGTATCCGCATTGACCGCGTGCCTGATGAGAATGCACCCCGTGGCTTCAACAAGGTGGTCGTTACCGACAAAAGTGCATCCCCGCTTTGGGCGAGGTTCTACGATATCAAGTCCCGTCGACCGATTTTCTGTGATCGCGACGGTATCCCCAAATCCTCACTCGCGGAAATCGGCCATGAGCGCCGCACCGGCTATGCATGGTATGGTGCCTGGCCCCGGCGGCTCCTTGAAGTTGAATACCCCGCATGGAAAATGCAGGTCATTGCTCGACAAGAATGAAACGGTGCTTGACAGATTAAACCAGCTGTATGAAATCAAAATTAATTAAATCAAATTCAATCCGGTTTGCGGGTCATTCTGGTGCTTCGGCATAATTCCCGCCTGAGGCTTCCGTACGAGTAAGGCCCACAGGTGGTGGATATGGATGCTGGTTATTCATATGTCAGTCGTTTACTTTAAGTCGTGAATATGGGAAAAAATATTCAAGTTAATTCATTCGGGTTTATAAACCGGGCAATGGATGTCTTTTGTTCCGGAGTGGTGTTTTTAACGGTTCTGATTTTTTCATTCCATGAAAAGGCACAGTCACAAACTCTTTCGATATCAGTGGAAAGCGCGGGTTTCAGGCTGAAAATGGATCAAGGTGGGCGCCGTGCTTATCATATGCAGTCGAGCCTCGACTTGAATGAATGGGTCGATATTGGTGCTCCTTTTTCGTTCGCCACAATCACAGACTCTTACGAAGATTACATTTTGATAAATGGTGATTCAAATTTCTACAGAGTTGTTGACAATGGTGCTGTTTTTGACAATGTCAACTCCCCCGAATGGCTTCGCATCGACCCTGTTCCCATTCCGCCGGGAGAGGGGTTGCCGGATCAAATAGCTTCATTGCATAACTGGTTGGAAGCCCAATTCAAAAAATTTAAATTTAATGGTGGTGTGCTTATTGTCCATGAAACAAAGGTGCTG
Organism: Verrucomicrobiia bacterium; assembly: GCA_030425355.1. GTDB lineage: Bacteria > Verrucomicrobiota > Verrucomicrobiia > Limisphaerales > JAJOIW01 > JAJOIW01. Next base: position 5,114 of record JAUIAG010000175.1, on the reverse strand, counting down.
CTTGCAAAAGCATACGGGTTCACGGATCATACGGCTGAAAAAAGGCTGGACAGTCGATCTGCGTTTCCATTGGCATCTGTTTCCAAGCAATTCACGGCGGCTGGTGTTCTGCGTCTGGCCGATCAGGGAAAATTGAAACTCGATGACACTGTATCAACCCACCTTTCCGGATTCATTTTCAATGATGTAACTGTTCGCCACCTGCTTAACCAAACATCAGGACTACCCGATGAATACATGGACCTTGCTGAGGAGCACAGCAGCGAACTCGGGGATATACTGACAATTTCGGACGTTGTTGATTTGGTCAACCGTCACTCGGTAGCTGAATACGACCCGGGGGAGGTAATGGAATACAGCAACACCAATTATGTGCTGCTTGCTGCGATTGTTGAGGCCGTTTCGGGTGCTGCTTTTGAGGATTTTATGCGGGAGGAATTGTTTCGACCACTCGGTATGAAAGATGCAAGGGTCTGGAACCTTCTCTCAGAAGACTTTTCGCCAAACCAAGTTTTTGATTTTGAGCAGGTGAACGACGAGCGTAAACCCATGGAAATTACATGGCTGGATGGTGTGGCAGGTGATGGTGCGGTTCTTTGCAGCCTTAATGACTTTATTATCTGGGATCGATTCTGGTATGGGAATCCAATTGTATCAGACAACCTGCTCCAAGAAGCATTGAAAAGTCCTGAACTCAACGATGGATCGAAATCTGACTATGGGTTTGGGTGGATCATCGAAGACGATCGGCAGTGGCATGATGGATCGTGGCTGGGGTCCAATACATACATTGCCCGTTACCCCGGGAGCCGGTCATGTATAGTGGTTCTCGATAATTCCTCGAATCCCAGGGTTGATGACATTGTTCGTCAGATCGAAGTCGCCCTCGATATCATCCTTCCAAATTCATTTTAAAAAGGGGTTCTTCCTGCCCTTTTCCATGTTCCTCAAATCCGGAGGCATCCTTTTACTTTTTATGCTTTGTCCCTGCGGCCGGTCTTTTCAACCTCATTCTGCCGTTGTCCGGGAAATTCTCCAGATCATATAAGTGGTCAGGCGCTGGCAGGTTGCCCCGAACTGCCGGATCCGCTCTGAGGTTTGAGCATCCTGAGCAGGTATATTGAAACGAGAGTGAGAAAGACTATGGTTATGGCGCACTTGCCGGTTGCATAGGCAATCGTGTTCGTGAGTCTTTCCATTCCAATGCGCTGCATGAAAACATCAATTAACAAGAATACTATCATGTGCAGCGGGAAAATAATGATAGTGCCTCTTGAGACTGCTTCGACGACTTTTGATCGTGGGAGTTTTCTCGTCAGTAGATACAGTCCGGAGGCTGTGATCACGAAACAAGTGAATGACAATAGAGGACTTCCGAAATTGGACACTCTCAGACTGAATCCAATGTTCGGGTGAAAAACCAGCATCAATGCCCCGGCAACAATTAACGGCAGACCGAGCCATGATGGTGAAAGTGATTCAGGGTCCATGGCATCCTCACGCAATTTATGTGAAAACCGGTAGCCGGAATACAGAAAAATTGTGGAGCAGGCAGCTGATTCGAGTTCCCATGGCAGGGCGAGCGAGCCGGCTGCGTAGCCGGTCCCGGTGAAGGCCGCTGCTGCTGTCCACTGCAAAATCCGGCTGTTGATGGTGGTAACAAGATACAGAAAGCACATCCCGAATATCAGGGCCGGGAAAAACCACAACACGATAGGGTATAGACAGATGTCTCCTTCCGCGGTGCCGCTGCTGTACAGCAGGCTGAGGATGCGGTTTGCCGGGCTGGCATCGGGAGCATTTTTTAAAAGGTAGAAAACCGCCCCGATCGCCCAGAAAAACAGATAGGAGTAAAATAATTTGACTATCCGCTTTTTAAAAAAAGTCCTGAAGTTACCGGGGAGACTTTCCGGCGTAATAAGACTGCCGGATATCATGAAGAACATCGGTATGTGGAAAGTATGAATCCACCGGAGAATCCATTCGGGCAGTTTTGCATGCCCGCAGACAACAGCAATTATGCCAATTGCTTTTAAGTAATCGACGGCTCTTATTCTACTGACCATTTCGTCCCTGTGAGTCCTGTATTTAACATCCCTGTTTCCATTGTTGTTTTGAGTGCCTGGTCTCAGGTGGAAGAACGCATTTATCCCCTCTGTAACCCTTTGGTATAACCGGCCTGGCAACCGGAAATTCAAAGCCAATCATTCCATCGAATTGATGTCAAGCATCACGGAATACTAGTAGCATTCAACCTGTCTCCTGTGGCTAATCGGTTCAAATCATTGAATGTTTAGTCCCTGATCGGGTCATGGGATAGCGAAGAACCAGAGAGTCGTTGTGCGTTCATCGGGACATGGCCATATCAGTGGCTGCCACAAATGCCATCCCGGCTGCGACCCGCGATTCAATCGTTGATTCAATGAATAAGCCCCGTGAAACCACGAGACGTGCACCTGAGAAGTGCTGTTGCGGGGGGAATTTTAATCTGCTGCTCCGGCGCTTGCCTTGAGGGACTTCTCAAGCTCCTTCCATCTGTTCTCAAGAGATTCCAACTCCTTGCGGAGTGACTCCACTTCAGATTCATAGGACTGGACCTGCTTTCTCAGCTGGTCGAGTTGAGGCTGTTCCGGATTGGCCTTGCGGATATTGTCGATGGCGCTGCGGGCGGCCTGCGCGGTGGGGTCATCCGCGTTCGAGCCACTATAGGCCTGGAGTACCGGAATGGCCTGCTCATCACCGAGGCTTCCAAGCCCCCGCATGGCCGCGCGCACCACTCCATCCTTCCTGTGATTCAGGTAGTCCTGCAGGAAAAGCCGGGTGGATGTCAGCTGGTTCTCACGGGCGTTGCGGACAAGGAATCCCAGTGTTTCCAGCGCATCGCCGAGAGCGGCGGAGTCGATTGAATCGCCGTGGTCCCGAATGAACTGGTGTATCACCGGTGCCATTGATGAATGGTCCAAAGTCCGTGCGGCATCAAGAGCGGCACGCTCCACTGTCTGACGATATGAACCTCTCTGCAGGGCGTTAACCAGTATTTTACGGGTGGAGGCGTTGCCGAACTTCGGGAGCGCTCTGATGGCGATGGCGAGGATCTGCGGGTTGGTCTCACGATCGCAGACTCTTTTCAGAGCCGCATAGGCATCATCCGTGAAAAAGCCGCTGACGGCCCGGACCACATTCTCACGGACTCTCGCATCATCGTCGTCGAGATGGGAAATGAGGATCTCGAGATTCTCCTCATTCTTGTGGCGGCCAAGGAGTGAGGCTGCTTCCTCGCGCACTGCGAAGAATGGATCGGATGCCAGTGTATCCGCGAGAAGCTGACGGATGTCGTGGGCGTCCTTCTGTCCGAGTTTCTGAATAGCCATCAGTCGGCCAATGGAATCCCTCTGGTTGCGGGCCTGGTTCTCAAGCAGCCTGTCCGGGAGGTTCAACTCAATTTTGGCGAGAACCTCCACATCGGGGTCCAGCCGAACGGAATGTGGCTCGGTTTCCAGTCCGAAGGCAAATGTTTCCACTGTTTCGTCGATCTCCACGATATGATCCACGTGGCTGTTTTCAGAATAGAACCGGACCTTGAGCGGGAAGTGGAAGAATGGCCGCTTCTCGCTGGTCTTCTGCACCTGCTCGATGCGGACCCTGGCGACCTTGAGTTCGGCGTCCCATTCGTAGGAAGCTTTGAGTTCGGGCGCGCCGGCCAGATGCACCCACTGGTCAAAGAACCGGTCGAGATTCAGGCCGCTCTGCTTTTCGAAATGTTTTTGCAGGTTCTCGGTGACAACACTCTGGTATCGGTATTCATCGAGGTAATTCTTCACCGCCGTGCGATAGTTGTCCTCGCCGAGTCGTGTGCGCAGCATGTGAAGTACCCATGCACCTTTAGGGTAGGCACGGAAGCTGAACTGGTCCATCGGCTTCCCGTAGGACTTGTCGACAATCGGCGTTTCATCATTGGAATTCCCGAGAATATTGCGCGCGTTGCGCCACAATCCCAGCCTGAAGAAGTCTTCGCCCATCTTGTGCCTGTCATAGAGCAGCGAGTAGTATGTGGCAAAGCCTTCATTGAGCCACAACTGACTCCAGTCCTTGCAGGTGACAAGATCGCCGAACCACTGATGGGCCAGTTCATGGGCGTCCAGTCCCCGGCTGCTTCTCAGGTTCTCGAAATCATCTGTGAACAGTGTTCTTTCGGTCAGGGTGGTGATGCTGGTGTTCTCCATCCCTCCGAACATGTAGTCGATGGCGCACACGTTGAAATACTTGTCCCATGGGTAGTCCACGCCGATCTCATCGATGAAGAATTCCATGATGGACCGCGTGTCCTGGAATGAGTTGTCGATCTGGTCCGCCTCGGATGGCGGGACGTAGAAGGCAAGCGGGATATCCCGGTAGGTATCCTCCTTGTGGGCAAAATACCCGGCAACAAGGGATACGAGGTAGTTCACATGCGGTTTGTCCTGAAGCCAGTGGAAAGTCTTCATGCTGCCGTCGGCACTCAGACGCTCATCCACCAGCCGGCCATTCGACAGCGCGATCATGTCTGCCGGAACATGGCAGATCATCTCCGTCTTCATTTTCTCATTGGGGAAGTCGTGTGATGGAAACCAGTGGCGGTGACTGAGCGGTTCCCCCTGGGTCCACAACTGGGTGTCACCAGCGGCATAGCCATTTGCCGGAGTGCGGAAAAAAAGTCCGTCCTCCGGCGTGGCGGAGTATGCTATTTCCACCTCGACGGTCTGGCCGGTTGGTGCCGGGTTCACGAAGACGATATCCAGATGGGTGCCTGAATTATGCCAGCTGTCAATCTCCTTCGATGCTGAAACAGCGTGGATATCCAAATCCACCGCATCCAGTGTGAGCTTCTTCAAAGGGAACCCCACAGGGACCAGCTGAATGGTCGCGGTGGCATCGATGCGGTTCAGTTCAAAATCGGGGGTGACGTCAAGTGTCAGCTGGATGTAGTCGGCACGGCGATCCGGGGCGTACTTGCGGTAACCGGGGTCTCCAGGTTCGCCCGCCGCCATGGACCGGAACGCATGGCGGTGGCCGTGCATGCACAGAATTTCCCCGTATTCCACAGCTGACCCGGTCACTGAAACAGCTCCAATTAG
>JAUIAG010000479.1 GCA_030425355.1 Verrucomicrobiia bacterium | reverse complement strand
AAACGTGAATTACGACGGCTACGAGCGGCAGGTTGAAAATGAATACTATTTCGAGGACGGCGGCAGGATCATCCGGGACAAGTATTATGCTAAGGGCAGCAGCGTCGGCGAGGACCTTGATCTGCCCCCCGGCGATGTCACCCCGGGCGGAAACTGGGGCAGCTTTGTGCGGGCCATCCGTGCCGGTGAACCGGAAATGGCCAATGGAAATGTCCATGACGCACACTATGCCTGTGTGCTTGGGCACCTCATGAATAACTCCTATCGCCTTGGCACCAGCGCCCGCTTCAATGCAAAAGCCGGGAAATTTGAAGGCAATCCCGATGCTTCTGAACACTTCCAGAAACTTCATGAAATCATGAGTGACGGCGTTGGCATCAAGGAAGGCGAGGAGGATTATGTCGTCGGACCATGGCTGACATTTGATCCGAAGACAGAACGCCATATCGGTGACCACGCCGAAGAGGCCAACGCACTTCTCAAGGACCCCAACAATCCGGAATACGCCATCCCGGACATCGACAAGGTCTGATCCGGCAAAGGCTGGATTCGGGCACCTGCCTCACCGTGCACGCATGGCCCGGAATTTCGCAGGGCGGGGAGATTGGATCTCTCCGCCTTTTTCTTTTCATGCCTGACCTCAGGTGGAAAACTCCCTGCGGGGGTTTTGTTCAAGGAAATCGGCGATCTCTCCAAGGAAGTCATCCCCGAAATCCTCGAGTTTCTTTTCTCCCACTCCGGTGATCCTCATGAGTTCATTGGGTGTTGAGGGGTATTCCCGGGCCATGTGCCTGAGGGTCACATCGGAAAAAATGACATAGGCCGGGACATCCATTTCGTCGGCCAGAGTCTTGCGCAGCTGGCGGAGGCGGCTGAAGAGGGATTCATCACATTCCACATGCCCTTGTGATTCCCGGCGGACGGTGACCTGCCGGCCGACCTGCGGACGGGTCAGCTGCAGGCTGGCATCCCGGTCCTTGAGGAATGCCATGCCCTCGGGGGTCAGTTCGATGGTACTGAATCTCTCGGTGTTCTGGTGAAGGTATCCAAGGCGGATGAGTTCCCTGGCGATCGATGCCCATTCGGGCCTTGAGTGTTCCCCGCCGATACCGTAGGTGGAGAGCCGGGTATGGTTCCACTTTCTGATTTTTTCGGTGTTGGCTCCGGTGAGGATTTCCGTGATGTGGTTGATGCCGACATTGAATCGGCTCATCTGGCTGACCCTGAAGACGCAGGAGAGAAACTTTTTGGCGGCGAGCGTGCCATCGAAAGTCTCGCGTGGATTCTGGCAATTGTCGCAGTTGCCGCAGTTCGCGTTCGGGTAGATTTCCGAGAAGTAATTCAGCAGCTCGGCCCGGCGGCAGCGGCGGCTTTCAGCATAGTGCACCATCTGGCGCAGCTGTTCACGCGACACCTTCTGTTCCTCCGGTGACTTGTCCTCAATGAAGGCCTGGTATTTGACGACATCGGCGGCGCTGAAAAGGAGGATGCATTCGCCTGGCAGTCCATCGCGCCCGGCACGCCCGGTTTCCTGATAGTAGCTCTCAATGTTTTTGGGCAAATCGTAGTGCACGACCCAGCGGACATTGGGTTTGTTGATGCCCATGCCGAAGGCGATGGTCGCGCAGATGATGTTCACCTCGTCGCGCAGGAAGAGTTCCTGGTTCTCCGAGCGCACCTCGGCGGAGAGACCGGCGTGGTAGGGCAGGGCGTTGAAGCCCCGTTTGACCAGGGCC
>JAUIAG010000478.1 GCA_030425355.1 Verrucomicrobiia bacterium | reverse complement strand
GGCTGGCCATAAAATTTGTGTATTTTCTGCTGTTTGCAAACAAAAACAAAATGCCACGGATGATGTTCCAGGGCAACTGATAGAGTATTCATAGCGCATAGCAGTCAGGATGACACAAATCATGATGCCGGTTTTTTATTGAGCCACACTTGTGTATCGATAGCTAGAAGCGGTTTTCCAGCAGTCTTTGCCGAACTTTCACCGGGATGACATTTACTTTACTTTCATTGGTGGTTCAAACATGCAGTCTTGAATGCGGGGATATTGTCGCCACCGTCTTCTGAAGCTGGTTTCCCGGGGGCTCAGGGATTCAGGTCATCTCCGGATTGGTCACCGTTCTTCAGGCTTTTGTAAAGAACTGGATCATCGAGATCGAGGCGGTAGAGCACCTGGTTATAGTCATGGCGGGCCGAGGGTTCACTGTTTCCTGAAAACTGTCTGGTGTAAGTGGCTTCAAACAGCAGGACCGGAGTCGACAGATCACTCAGGTGGGGATGAATACGGGGATTATAAAACGTGTATTTGTTGTGTGTCACAACCTGGACGGCGTTCTGCCACGTCCCGAAGGGCGAATCACTCTCGGCATACCATATTTCCCCGAGGTGGGATGGTTTGCCGTTCATCTGCGTGAAAATACTGACCCATTTCCTGCGGAATGGACTCCAGACCACCGAACCCCGGTGAGGGACGACCTCCCTGTCCTCATGGCCCTCCATGGTGGACACCGCCTTCTGCGGGGACAGGGTCGACCAGGACTCAGGGTTCTCCCAGCTTTCAAACACCGGTTTCATCCGAATCCTCGGGAACGGGTCCCCGAAAAGCAGCCATTCGGAACCATTTTCATCCTTCCAGAAGATCGGATGTCCGTCCGGCACCGGAGGAGGGGAGGCATTCGCAGGGGATTTGCTCCACAAAGTTTTATGGTGGCGGAAACTGGAGCGATCCTCGTCCCAGACGCAGAGGCCGCTCTCGTAAACCTCCAGAAAATTCCTGACTTTGACGTAATTAGCCACCAGCCTCGGAGTATTGTTTTCATCGGGGATGCTGACATAGCCGCTCAGCCATGTGGGCCCATCGCCTTGCATGATGGCCACCGGGCGAATCCGTCCTCCCCCATCCCGAAAGTAATTGAAGGCCAGCTTGACCGGCGGCTCCGCCCGGGGCAATGGATTCACTGTTGTCGTGGCACTGCTGGTGTGGAAGATCCCGAGCGGATAATGGGGCAGAGTGGTATCGCCCCATGCCCAGAAAAGCGCGCCGCGATGCATGGCAATCTGGACGCTGTCGCAACCGAAGACTCCGCTCTCCGTCCAGTCTGTATGAAGCCCGAACCGCTGACTCTCTCCGAAGATCCCGGCTCCGGTTATCCGTCCGAGTCGACGCGCCGGCAGATCCCGTCTGAGCTGGATTTCAACCATCCCCCCGGGTGTCGGAGTCAGCCTTGTTCCCCGGTAATTGAAGCCGTCAGGTTCCACGCCATAACCATGACCTTCGATGGAAAACCAGCACTCGCGACCCATCAGCTCCGGGGCGTCGATCGCAATTATCCCCGCGTTGTCCGAGACAAAGCGCATCTCGTGAGTCGTCCGCAGTTCTACAAGCGGCACAGGCCACCCACACGATTGATCCATGATGCGGATCTGAAAGAGATTTTCACCCGCCGCAATGGACGTCCCAGTCACACCGGCCATCAGCAGCAGAGCCGACAGCACCTGATCGCGGAGCAACGCCGAAAGTAAA
>JAUIAG010000174.1 GCA_030425355.1 Verrucomicrobiia bacterium | reverse complement strand
CGGAACTCTGGCGTCCCCGGAGGAGATTGAAAAATTCATCGAATCCATTCCGCCCGATGTCCCGGTCATCATCGATGAAGCCTATGTTGAATACCTTGAAGAACCCGCAGATCTGCTGAGGCATGTCCGTTCCGGAACGCACCCGAACCTGATTCTCATGCGGACCTTCTCCAAAATTTACGGTCTGGCGGGACTCCGCATCGGGTATGGCATGGCGGACCCGGAAATCATAGGTGCTCTCGAGAGAATCAGACAGCCCTTCAACGTCAATCTGGTGGCGCAGAAAGCCGCTCTTGCCGCGCTTGATGACCACGATTACCTGGACAAGAGCCGGTCCATCAATTTCGAGGGGCTGAACCAGCTCGCCCGGGGCCTGGCCGACCTCGATATTCCCTTTGAAAAATCATACTGCAACTTCATCCTTGCCAGACTGGGCGATGCGTCACAGGCATTTGTCGAACTGCAGAAATCGGGAATCATCACAAGGCCGATGGCCGGGTATAAACTCCCGGAATGGCTGCGCATCTCAGTCGGCACGCCGGAACAGAACGCCCGATGTCTCGAAGCTCTGGGGCGTATCCGCTGACGCGTCCCCGCTCTCTGTTGCCCCGCTCAGCCAGCGACACCAACCGTTCATCTATTCAATCACCAGCAGCCCAGGATGAGACCAACTGAATTACGCGGCGTTCTGCAGTATGTGCCCCGCTTCAGGGATAAATTCGTCGTGCTCTGCCTCGACGCCTCGGTGGTCATGCACGAGAATTTTTCCAACCTCCTGGTGGACATTGCCGTGATGCGGTCACTGAATATCCAGGTTGGGATCGCTCACGGAGCCGCCGCCGAGATGGAGCGGATTGCCGGAGACCGCGGACTGACCCTTTCAGATCTGACAGGCAGCGGCATCACAGATGCCGCGACTCTTGAAGTCGCTTCGGAAGCTTCAAACCACATCAGTCAAACCATACTGGAAGGCCTGGCCTCGGTCGATCTGAAGGGTGCCATCACCAACGCGGTCGAAGCCCACCCGGTGGGCATTCTAAAAGGGGTCGATCATCAGTTCTCAGGGAAGATTGAAAGAGTCGATGCCGGCTTCATCCAGTCGCTGCTGCAGAACAACATCATCCCGGTTGTTCCCTGCGTCATCGGCAACGGCCAGAGGATCCTCTTCCGGATCAACTCGGATCAGGCAGCTTTTTCCCTCGCCACCAATCTCAATGCCGTCAAGATCATCTACCTGACTGAACATCCCGGACTGGTCCTCGATGGCGAACTGGTCAAGCAGATCGCGTCCAGTGACGTCGAACAGCTTCTCAAGGACCCTGTGGCATCCATATCGCCGGCGATGCACTCCAAACTCCGGTTTGCATGGAGGGCATGCCGCGCAGGGATCTCCCGTGTGCACATCATCAACGGCACCCGGGACGGCGATCTGCTCCATGAAATATTCTCCCCGGAGGGCATCGGGACACTGATTTACTCCAATGATTTTCAGCAGATCCGACAGGCCACCGACACCGATGTAAGGTCCATCCTCGCCATGACCAAGGACGGCGTCGAGGCTGATGAACTCATCGCCCGCACCCGCCACGATATCGAGGGGAACCTGAACGACTACCACCTGTTTATCTCCAACGGGCAGATTGTCGGATGCGTCGCCTTTCACATCGAACCAGGCTCCGCCATCGGAGAACTGGCCTACCTCTTTGTTCACCCGGATCATGAAAATCAGGGCATCGGCAAGAAACTCGTCAAATTCGTCGAGGAAAAGGCCCGCCAGTCAGGACTCGAGGCCCTCGTCGCCCTTTCGACCCAGACATTCTCCTACTTTGTCCAGAAAGCCGGCTTTGAGGAGGGAACCCCCGATGACCTTCCTCCCAGTCGGAGAAAACGGTATTTCAACAGTGGACGCAAATCCAAGATCCTCATCAAACGTCTGAACCGATGAACAGATTCAAGTCAGCCCCGGTTTTTCATGCGTCGGCGGTTATCGCACTGACCCTCCTGCCCTTCATTTCCCGCGGCGTGCCGGAAGGCCCGGACTTTCACCAGGCTGTGCGATCGATTCTGGCAAAGCATTGCGTTGAATGCCACGGACCGGATGAAGGATCGAGGAAAGCGGGACTTCGACTGGACCGCCGCGAGTTCATGACCGCCGAACGCAGGGACGGCATTGCGGTTGTTCCCGGCGAACCCTCCTCAAGTCTGGTGTTCGGAAGGATCACTTCAAAGGACCCGGATGACGTCATGCCGCCACCCGACCATGGTGATCCGCTCGGAGAGGAAGAGATTGATATTATCCATGACTGGATCAAAGCCGGAGCGGAGTTTCCGGAACACTGGGCCTTTGTGTCCCCGCAACGCAGCCTCCCGCCCGAAATCGGTGAATCGCAAGCTATGGCCCCGATTGACCGGTTTGTGGAGGAGCGGCTTGTGCAGACCGGTTTATCTCTTCAGCCTTCGGAGTCCCCCGCCGTTCTCCTTCGCCGACTGGCGTTGGATCTAACCGGGCTTCCACCGGACCCATCCCACATTTCAGATTTTGAAGCGGATCACGGTGAAAGCAACTACAGGCGATGGGTTGAATATTATCTGAGTGACCCCGCTTTCGGCGAGCGGTGGGCCACTCAGTGGCTGGACCTGGCGCGATTCGCGGATACCAAGGGATTCGAGAAGGACCTTCGCCGCACAGTCTGGAGATACAGGGACTGGGTCATAAACGCCTTCAATGCCGACATGCCTTACGATGACTTCACACGCGCACAGCTGGCCGGCGACCTCCTCCCGCATGGCTCGGACCAGGACCTCCTCGCCACGGCGTTTCATCGAAACACCATGACCAATGACGAAGGCGGAACGGATGATGAGGAATGGCGCATCGCCGCCGTCAAGGACCGCGTCGACACCACATTTCAGGTCTGGATGGGCCTTACCGCCGGATGCGCCAAATGTCATTCACATAAATACGACCCGATTTCCCACCGGGAGTATTACCAGCTGTTCGCTTTTTTCAATCAGACGCAGGACAACGACCGCTTTGATGAATCGCCAAAGCGGCCATTTCCCACCGCCGGCCAGAAAATTGAGGAAAGGACAATGGAGCGATCCATTGATCATCTCAGGGACCGCCTCGAGGCTGTTCGTCAACAAAACCGCAGTGCTTACGAGTCATGGCTGGATGGGATTCGTCAAACCCTGAAAAGGGAGGGCTTTGAGTCAGCGGATGCGATTGTGGAGGAACAGGTTGCCGGAGTCCCCCGGGAAATAGCCGCTGCTGTCCTGGCAGGCGACATCGCGACGGTGGCTGCTTTTTTCTGGTCAACGATCCATGAGCCATCAGCGCAACTCCACCGGCAGATCGAAGAAAAGGAGAAGAAACTTGCCGATCTGCGGAAACATTTCCCGATGATCCCGGTGCTGCTGGATCTCCCGGAGAAGGACCACCGTGTTACACGGATTCACCAGCGCGGCAACTTCCTTGACCAGGGCGAAACTGTCGGACCGGCCACTCCCGAAGCATTTCACCAGTTTGATGAATCATGGCCGAAAAACCGGCTTGGACTGGCCGAATGGATTGTTTCGCCCCGCAACCCGCTGACAGCCCGGGTGCAGGTGAATCGGGTGTGGGCCCGATTCTTCGGACGGGGCCTTGTGGAAACCGAGGAGGATTTCGGCACTCAGGGTGTTCCGCCGTCGCATCCACGGCTTCTCGACTGGCTGGCCGCTGAATTCATGGCCCATGACTGGTCGATCAAGTGGCTGTGCCGTGAAATTGCCACCTCCCGGACTTACCGCCAAAGTGCCAAAGCTGATGAGGCGCTTCTGAATTCAGACCCGGAAAACCGCCTCCTTTCGAGGGGACCGCGTTTCCGACTGTCCGGCGAAGCCATACGCGATTCAGCCCTGATGGTATCCGGACTGTTGTCCCGTGAGATTGGTGGCCCCTCGGTTTTTCCCCACCAGCCCGATGGAATCTGGAAACCTGTCTACAGCCAGGATAAATGGGTCACCAGCCCGGGCGATGGCAAATGGAAGCGCGGGCTTTATACCTTCATCAGACGGACCTCCCCGTACCCGGCCATGCTGACTTTTGACGGCAGTTCACGGGAGAGTTGTCAGATCCGTCGAATCCGATCGAACACGCCTCTTCAGGCCCTGACCACTCTGAATGATCCGGTGTACATCGAAGCGGCTCAGGCACTCGCACGGAACACCCTGACCCACTCCCTGAACGGAAATGGCTCTGAACGCATTGAGTGGATATTCCGTCGGGTTGTCAGCCGCAGTCCATCTCCGGAGGAAGCTGCCGTCATCAGCGAACTGCTCGCCAGACGACTGGACTATTATCAGACAGACCCTGATTCCGCCGTGAGGATGGCGACCGATCCGCTCGGGCCGCTGCCGGAGAACATCAATGCTGCCGAGGCGGCCGCATGGACAAATGTGGCCAATGTTCTGCTTAATCTCGATGAATTTCTGAACAAACCCTGATTTCAATACGACCGACAAGGACCACAACCATGTCCCGATCCATGAATCTCCCGCTCGAAGCCCTGCTGAACAGAACACGTCGACACTTTCTCAGGGACTGCAGTATCGGCCTCGCAGGCATCGCCATGAATCAGCTGGCAGGGACTTCAGGCCTGAAGGCCGCCGCAATGTCACCCCGAGTTCCCCGTATCCCGGCCAGGGCACGACGGGTGATTTACCTGCACATGGCGGGCTCCCCCTCGCAGCTCGATCTTTTTGACTATAAGCCGGTGCTTCAGCAATACGACGGCAAGCGCTGTCCGGATGAGTTCATTGAAGGGAAGCGATTCGCCTTCATCAAGGGTGTGCCGAATCTTCTCGGATCCCCCTTTTCGTTCCAGCGTCACGGTCAGTCAGGCGGATGGTTCTCCGAGAATGTGCCATGGATGGCCCGGTGTGCGGATGACATTGCCATGATCCGGACTGTCCACACCGATCAGTTCAATCACGCGCCAGCCCAGCTGCTGATGCTGACGGGATCACCACAATTCGGTGCCGCCTCAGTCGGTTCATGGGCAACTTACGGGCTGGGCACCGAGACGGATAACCTCCCGGCATTTGTTGTGCTCGCTTCCGGCGGAAAAACCCCCAGCGCCGGGAAAAGTCTGTGGTCGAGCGGATTCCTCCCGACCGTTTATCAGGGAGTGCAGTGCCGCACCGAGGGTGATCCGGTTCTCTATGTCTCCAATCCTCCCGGACTGGACCGCTATGGCCGGCGACAGACTCTGGATGCACTCAATGAGCTCAACCGCATCCGCCATGAACAGACCGGAGATCCTGAAACCCTGACTCGCATGGCACAGTATGAAATGGCCTTCCGCATGCAGATGGCGGTTCCGGAGGTGATGGACATATCACGCGAACCACGTCACATCCTCGACCTTTACGGCGCCCGGCCGGGACACGTCTCCTCCATGGAGAACGCTTCGGATCCAAGAACAGCCGCCAGACCCGATGATGCCGCCTTCGCCAATAACTGCCTGCTCGCCAGAAGACTCCTCGAAAACGGAGTCCGCTTTGTCCAGCTTTTTGACTGGGGCTGGGACCACCACGGCGTCAGCCCGGGCGAGGACATCCGCAATAATCTGCCCGTCAAATGCCGCCAGATCGATCGCGCCATATACGGACTGCTCACCGACCTCAGACAGCGGGGCATGCTCGAGGACACTCTCGTCGTCTGGGGTGGCGAATTCGGACGCACACCCATGCAGCAGAATAACCGCCCTGAACTGGATTATGTCGGTCGGGATCACCATCCATTCGCCTTCACCATGTGGATGGCCGGTGGCGGCATTCGTGGCGGACAGGCCTATGGCGAAACCGACGAGCTGGGATATTTCATCGACAGGAACCCCGTTCATGTCCGGGATATCCAGGCAACTATCCTCCACTGCCTTGGCCTCGATCCTTTCAACTTCAGCTTCCCTTTTCAGGGACTGGATAACCGCCTCATCGGGCCGGACGACACGGCAAGGCTGCACCCGGCCCTGCTCTCCTGAAACCGGGCCACATCGGTGGGGCTCCCCGAGAGGATTTCAAGTACCAGGTTCCATGTGAAGGCGACTCCAATCATTACCGGATAACTTGCCACATTGGCGATACCCGCCACAGCATGGATTCCGGTCAGTGGCTCCGGATCATTCCTCGAGGTCCACTGCAGGACAAGGCCCTCGATGATAATGCTCAGGATACAGGCTCCAGGGAATGCGCTCACGACATAAAGCGTAACATTGGGACCAGCGATTAAAGTCGGAGAGCAACGTGACTGTACATACTCATCAACCCAGCCATGAGGCAGTAAATGGTCGGCAACCATACCGAACATCCATGACACCGGATTGGCACCAATCACATCGTGGATACCGGGCAGTTCCGGATGACTCGAAAACCTCCTGTAGCAGAATATTTCTGTTACAATCGCGGCGATACCGGCAACAGGGAATAATACAGGTGCCACATATGGCGCGGTGAAGGCCTGAAAGACGAAATTTGCAAGCCTTTGCCGGATGCACTGTCGGCCTTTCCGTAATCCGTTCAATCCCCCTCATTCACCACCCGTGTATCACTCAGAAAGTTGACGCACCCGGTAAAAACGTTGTGCCTGACCGGCGAGCGGGTCATTGGTGCAGACCTCGGAGCCAGTGCCCAGAACCGTCCCGCCAAGTGCTTCCCAACTGCCACTCTGAAGGCTGGTTCTGTAATCCAGCTGATAAACCACCTCCGTCTGTGTATCCCAGCAGAGATCAACGGAATCCGATTCGGGAGACAATCTGATTGTCAATTTCAGAATAGGCATCGGGCTCCCCGGAAGTTCGATTAAAGCGAAGTATGGACCGGCGGTGCCGGTTCCGTAGCTGGGTGTGCCTTCGACCGGGCAGTCGTTCCATGTTCCCAGTGGCCCTCCCCGGCCATGCTCCCAGTTGATCGCCACATAGTCCTCATTGCCGCTTGTGTTGTTCGGTTCGCCGCTTTTCCATTTGGTATAGGTGAGTGGCTCTCCGGTGACCCACTCAAATGTTCCTTCAACAGCCTCATCCGAGAGGCCGACCCAGAGTGGACGCCCCGCCTGTTCGCCCACCAGAAAGCTCGTCTCAATGAATGCCTGTTCCTCTGCCGAGTTTATGGATGCGAGATGCCCGCCGAGGGAAATCGCCAGATTCTCTGCTGTCTGCCAGTCAGTTGCCGAATCGGTGATGCCGTAGTAATGCCCGTTACCGCCAGCCGACACCGGCCACTCGGTAAACTCAACAGCCACAGCATTCATTGAAAAAGATGGCAGCCACAGGGTGCCACTGACAAAGATATTCATCAATATTCCGATTCGACGCATAAACCTCAAATTATCCAAAGATATTTCAAACTCTCTATTCCTGTTCAATCAAAGGCAAGCCTCTCTGACACCTGATGGTTGCAGTTGCATGCTGATCAGTTGGACGCCGCTGCATCCACAGGGAATCCATCGCGCCAGTAAGCCGGCAACATTAATTATATAAAAAACCGGTTTTGTGTGTCAGTTTGTTTTTTATAAAAACAAATTATCGACTCTGGGGGAATATACGGATTAGTCGGCAAATATTTAAAATCCTTCGAGATAAATCCGCCACAGAAACTGCGGTGGCTGGACGTGATTCAGTCGGTTGGTTGCTGTTCCCCTGCATTATGGAGGGGTGAGTCAATCCTTGTTAAAGCACTGGCTGATTTATAAGGTTGATGTCACGAAACAGCTGAATAATCAGCCGGTTGTGCCGGGAAACTGAACCGGCGCAGCCGGCGTGGAACAACCAGTCGATGAAGATCATTCACACCGCAGTTTTATCCGCACTCATGGCCGGACCCGTCATCCCGGGGTCCGGAACCGCCGCTACACGGGTTGATCCCGACACCGGGATCAGTCTTCCGGAGGGGTTTGAAGCCGAGATTCTTTATGAAGTTCCGGCTTCGCAGGGGTCGTGGGTTGCCATGGCATTTGATCCAAAGGGTCGGCTGATAGTCTCCGATCAGGACGACAAGGGGGTGTTTCGGGTGACTCTTGCAAGCCCGGATCAGCCGGGGTCGGAGGTGCAGGTTGAAAGTCTGGAGGGATTCCCTTATTCGCCCATCAAATGGGGTCGGCGAACAGTGGGAGGCGCGCTCGGGTTCCTTTATGCTTTCGACAGTCTGTATATGTCTTCGATGAAGGGCCTCTATCGGATACGTGATACGGACGGGGATGACAAGTTTGACGAGTTCAAGCTGATGAAGAAGCTCGGCGTGGGCTATGAGCACTCAGCGCACAACATTATTGTCTCTGAGGACGGACAGGCTCTTTACCTGGTGACGGGCAATCACACGCCCCTGCCACAGGGAATTCCCGGGCGTCAACCGGCCGTATGGGCCGAAGATTCCTTGTTGCCATCCATGCCTGATGCGATGGGGCATGCCGTCGGTATCAGACCACCGGGAGGATGGATATGCCGTATTTCTCCGGATGGAAAGGATTGGACAATGGTGGCATCAGGTCTTCGCAATGCCGTGGATATTGCCATCAACCGTGAAGGCGAACTTTTCACCTACGACTCGGATCTTGAATTCGATATCGGCAGTCCATGGTACAGACCTACACGGGTGAATCATGTTGTTTCGGGAGCGGAGTTCGGATGGCGGGCCGGGTCGGCAAAATGGCCTGAATATTTTGCCGACAGTATCGGCGCCGTCGTCAACATTGGACCGGGATCGCCCACTGGAATCAGCTTTGGGCACCACTCAAACTTTCCACCCCAATTCCAGGACAAACTCTTCATCTGTGACTGGACCTTTGGAACCATCTATACCGTGGAACTGAAAGAGGACGGTTCAAGCTACACGGGTGAAAAAACCGAATTCCTTCACGGTGAGCCCCTCAATATCTCCGCCATGCGTTTCGGACCGGACGGGCATATGTATTTTCTGGTCGGAGGCCGGAATACGGATTCGAAGCTGTACCGCATCCGCTATGTCGGCCCGGAATTCACCGTCCCGGTCAGGACATTGACTGACAATCAGGACCTCCGGGACCTTCGTCATTCTCTGGAGGTATGGCATGACGGCGGTGCCGGTGGCAGGGAAGCCATTGATGCGGCGTGGCCCCACCTTGCCCACCATGACAGAGCCATTCGCTATGCGGCGAGACTGGCCATCGAGAACCAGGCCACAGGCCTCTGGCGGGAGCGGGTCTTTGAGGAGTCCGACCCTCGTGCCGTCATATACAGCGTTATTGCACTCTCCCGACACGGCGAGCCATCGCTGAGTGACCGGGTGATAGCCAAACTCAACGAAATCGATTTCCAGGCACTGGAACACGCGGACCGCCTTGCGCTTCTCCGTGCCTACTCACTCTGTTTCATCAGGATGGGACAGCCAACGGAACAGCGGAAAGATGAGATAATCCAGGCGCTCGACCGGTTTTATCCATCAGGCACCGAAACTCCTGATGCCGAACTCTGCAGAGTCCTCAGCTATCTGGATGCCCCGAACGTGGTTGGTAAGACCATCGGGTTGATGCGCGCAACCCGGACAAAGGCCCTTGCCTACGACGAAGCCATGCTCAGGCGCCACGAATATGGCAGGGCAATTCTTGAGACCATGGCCAACACGCCAAACACGCAGAATATTCACTATGCGTATTGTCTGAGGCGGGTGCAGAATGGCTGGAGCCTGGAAGATAGAAAATACTATTTCTCATGGCTCAACGAGACGCTCACCAAAAGCGGAGGCAGGAGCTTCGCTGGAAATATCCGCGCGATCCGTGAAGATGCCATCCAGCATCTGCCGGCGGAGGAGGCTGCCACCGTTTCCTATCTTCTCGGGGGTGTTGCTTCCGTCGACCTGACTTCCCTGCCCTCACCCGAAGGGCCACCGGTTTCATGGACTATGGAGACGGCATCGAAGCTGTTCGAGTCGCCACTGAAGAGCCGGAACTTTTCAAATGGTCGGACGATGTTTTCGGCGGGACGATGTGTTGCCTGCCATCGATTCCGAGGAACTGGCGGCTACTCGGGTCCCGATCTCGGCTCGGTGGGCAGTCGTTACAGTATCAATGATATCCTCCTTGCCATCCTCGAGCCCAGCCACTCGATCTCCGAGCAATACCGCGCCAGTGACATTCATCTCAAAAATGGCGACACCCTCTACGGTCGCATCATTTTCAATAATGAGGATGAACTGTCACTGGCCACCAATCCCTACGATTTCGGCCAGCTCACCCGGATCCCCAGGGATAAGGTCGGTGACATCGTCCCGTCCAATGTCTCTCTCATGCCTCCCGGGACCATTTTCGGCATGAATGCCGGGGAGTTGCAGGACCTCATAGCCTATCTCATTTCAGGTGGAAACAGCAGGCATGAAGTTTTCCGGTGAATCAGATTGAGCGAATGGTCTGATATACCTCGAAATATCAATGGCGGGCACCCTCTGGCTGACATTTTTTCAATCATACCATTCACGACAAAGTCCGCCCCGTTGGGGCGGCAATCGGTTTTTCCGGAGTTCCCGGGGTTGCGCCCGATCCCCGCTCCATCCCGGGCTTTCACCGTCCGCCGCATGGTGATGAAATCATCGACTCTCACCGAGACTGCACGTCCCCTTGGGGCAGAAATGGATCTTACCGGGTTCCCCCGATTGCGTTCACTCCCGGTCCCACCCGGTCCTTCCCACCGTCCTCCGCGCTGCAGGCGGTAAAGAATTGCTGTATCGATCACAGCTGACCGACTGAGGCCCCAAAGGGGCCAACGTTGAAAGCCCGGGGTGAAACCCCGGGAATTGGATTATCCCAAAACACGACGCGCCCCAACGGGCCGCACGGATCCTCTGCACAATGATCTCTGCCCTGCGTTGGGAATTGCGGAATGCGGAATGAAAAAGGCCGCACTGTGTGTATCAGTGCGGCCCCTTGATCGGCTAAAGATTGAGATCCGTAGCTCCCTATCCATCAGTCTGGCTGGAGAGGAGAAGCAGAGACATTTACATCATTCCATGTTGAGCAGTTCCCGGGCAGTCCAAAGATCCTGATCGGGAGATGTAGTCGCACGGATGGCCGCCACTTCTTCGGGAGAAACCGGGGATGCCGTGTGGCCAAATGACCGACGGGTGAATGTCAGCACCGATGAGATCTGTTGATCATCGAGGACCGAGAGTCCGGGCATGAGCAGATTATATTCAGTGCCATTGACTTCAATGGGGCCCTGCAGTCCGTTAAGGACGATGCGGATGAGGCGGTCCTTGGATCCCGAAACCCATTCTGAATCGACCAGTGGTG
>JAUIAG010000173.1 GCA_030425355.1 Verrucomicrobiia bacterium | reverse complement strand
GAAGCCCTTTGAGAAACGGAGTGAAGTCCGTTCCCTGGGACAGTTCGTGATAGACAACGTCCATATTTCCAAATCCGGACAGCATTCTCATAACAGTTCCGGGGCCTTCCATGACTACTGGAATGTCTTCTTTTTTGATCTTCATACGATTCTGGTGGTGGTTGTTCAGGATTCAAACTCTTCCCCTGTCTGCGATCGCTCGGGGCGGAATTCCGGTTCCGGTGGAAAGGGAGTCGATGCTCCGCCTTTCAGACGGGACTGGCGGGATCATCAGCGCAGGAGTGACCAGAGACCGGACAGTCTGTTCGGGAATCCGTGTCCGTGGGGATAGTAGCAGCATGGTCGCAGAAATGTCGGGGCCGGACAAGGCCCGGATCCCCAATTTGTGCCTGGCATCCGTAAGCGGGCTGAAAGTGGCGTTTTTGCGGCAAAAAGCCGGAGAATGGCTTTGACTCCGGGAGTGTGTGGGGTAAGGTCTAAATTCTTGAAAAATGGCTAAGCTGACACTGGACAAGATATCGGATCTTCGGGGAAAGAGAGTTCTGGCACGGGTGGACTACAATGTGCCGATGGCTGAGAAGGATGGGGTCATGCAGATTAATGATGAGACCCGCATACAGGCCACACTGCCGACGCTGAAGTTCCTCATTGAGAACGGAGCCCGCACTGTGCTTGTGGCCCATCTGGGACGCCCGGACGGCAGTCCGGATCCATCATTGTCTCTGAAGCCGGTGGCGGACCGTCTTGGGGAAATTCTTGGAAAGAAAGTTGGATTTGCGGGTGACTGTGTCGGTCCGGCTGCCGCCACCGCCGTGGCCGGGCTTTCTGACGGCGAGGTGCTTCTCCTGGAAAATGTCCGCTTCCATGGGGAAGAGGAAAAAAATGATTCAGCTTTTGCCTCAAAGCTGGCGGAGCTGGCGGACGTCTATGTCAACGACGCCTTCGGAGCGGCACACCGGGCCCACGCCTCAACCGCCGGTGTAGCCGAAATACTCAAGTCCCAGGGAAAACCCTGTGCGGCTGGTTTCCTGATGGAGAAGGAACTGCGTTTTCTCGGGGATGAACTGGAATCTCCTGAAAGCCCGTTTGTGGTAATTCTTGGTGGAGCCAAGGTTTCTGACAAGATCAAGGTCATCGACCGGCTGCTGGAGAAGGCAAACACCATCCTCATCGGAGGGGCCATGGCCTATACATTCAGGCTGGCGCTGGGGCACAAGGTCGGCAAATCCCTTGTCGAGGCCGACAAAACGGATATTGCACTTTCGGCACTTGAGAAGGCCAAGGCCAGAGGCGTCAAATTCCTTTTACCTGTGGACAACGTGGTGGCTGACCCCGTCAAGACCGACAAGCTCAACAAAAAAGGGAAACCAATTTTTGAATTTCAGAATCCCAGGGTCAACGATTCACTCGACATCCCGGATGAATCCGAGGGCTTTGATATTGGCCCGAAATCGGTTGAACTCTACTCTGAAGTGATCAAGGGAGCGAAAACCATCCTGTGGAATGGCCCGATGGGGATGTTCGAGGACGAGCGGTTCGCGAAAGGCAGCTTTGCGGTGGCCCAGGCCGTTGCTGAAGCCACGGCTTCCGGAGCCAAGAGCATCATAGGCGGAGGCGACAGCGTCAAAGCCCTCAATCTCGCGGGTCTGTCAGACAGTATCACCTTTGCCAGCACTGGCGGGGGCGCATCGCTGGAGTTCCTCGAAGGAAAGGATCTCCCGGGGGTTTCCGCACTGACTGACGCCTGATTATTTCCCTCTACTTTTTCTCCCGCACTCTCTGACAAATGAACAAGGACAGAAAACTTATAATTGCCGGCAACTGGAAGATGAACAAAACCGTTGCCGAAGCTGCAGACCTGATTGACGCTCTTCTGATCGACCTCAAAGACGTCAAGGAGATAGACATGGTCGTCTGCCCCCCATTCACCGCACTCGGTGAGGTCTCTAAGCATATTCTTTCAACCAGCATCCGACTTGGTGCACAGAACATGAGCCAGCATCCGTCCGGAGCCTACACCGGCGAGGTCTCTGCCATGATGCTTAAGGAATTCTCCGTTCGTTATGTCATTCTCGGCCACTCCGAGCGGCGACAGTATTTCAATGAGACAGATGCGCTTGTTTCCGTGAAGGCCCATGCAGCTCATGCGGCTGCACTCAGGCCAATCATCTGTGTCGGTGAAACACTGGAAGAGCGGGAAAAGGGCGTGACAGAGGAAATTATTGAAACCCAGGTTCGCGGGTCCATGGATGGCCTGGATGCGGCGAAAGCCGCTGATACGATCCTGGCCTACGAGCCCGTCTGGGCGATAGGCACCGGAAAAACCGCCTCCACAGAGCAGGCTCAGGAAGTTCATGCACACATCCGCAGACTTCTTGCCTCAATGTATGACGAATCGACGGCCAGGCTGGTGCGCATTCAGTATGGAGGCAGCGTCAAGCCGAACAACGCCCGTGAGCTGATGAGCCAGCCGGATATCGACGGCGCTCTGGTCGGCGGGGCCTCCCTCGAAGCACGCAGCTTTGCACAAATAATCAAATCTTGCCTCGATTGACCGATTCTGATTTATTGAACGACCTGATTTTTATCTGAATTTCACGATGAGCTTTTTAATTGGCGTATTACTTTTCATTCTGTTCCTGAACGCGCTGTTCCTGATCCTCCTGATCCTTGTGCAGCTGCCCAAGAAGGAAGCGGGTATCGGCATGGCTTTTGGAGGGGGAGCCGGCGAAGCACTTTTTCAGGGAGGAGCAGCCAATGCGCTGTCCAAAATGACCACCAAAGCGGCCATTGTCTTTCTGAGTGTGACCATGCTTGTATCGATCCTTGTCAGCGCAAGAAATGCCAGCACCTCAACCGGGAAACTGGATCAGCTGCTGACCGAGGAATCCGGAGGATCTGTGCTTCCCCCATCTGATGATGCCGGCTCCGGCCTTCCGGCTGCAGCTCCGACAAACAGCAGCAGCGGCATCGATATTCCGGTTCAAACCCCGGCCTCAACCAACCAGCCAGTTGAGATAGAAATTCCTGTTGCGGATGAGCCGGCAGTCATCCCTCCCGGTGAGGAAACCCCTGAAGCCGACAAATAGAACAGGACCTGAACGGTCGGTAAAACACTCTTTTCGCGCACTCCAGGCTGGAATACCCATCCTGGAGTTTTTCGTTGTGTGAACCGGCGGACGGGAATTCCTTCCCCTGATGCCGGGATGTCGGCCGGCGACGGGTCGGACGAACAGGGGCCAGACGATAATTTCAGGCAACTCGGACCACGGCCTGCGATAGGGCATGGAAGCCGGCGGGAAGTCCGCAAAGTTCCCTTCCCTGACGGCGTAACACAAGGAAATCGCCGGCAGCGGACCCTGATCCTGATCGGTTTGGTGTGAACAGGCAGCGCGCAAAGCCGCCGCTACCAGGTCAGCCGGATGAAGAGCGCGCTGTCCTCATTGGGAATGTCAACCACCAGTGGGCTTGTCGAGTCACCGGTTGAAAACCATGGTCCGTCGACCGTCTGGGAAATTTCGGCGGTGGCACTCCCATTCCAGGTCACCTGCAATCCATCCCCGACAAAGGAAATAGCTGGAACCGGGCGGATAATGGAAACACTCCACGATGTCTGATTATTGGCAGCGGCCGGATCCTGGATGGCGGAAGTCACGGCGAAGCTGATCTGAAGCGGTCCGGGATCAATGGCCGATGAAAAAACAAGGGGCACCGAGAGGGAAGTCACGGCATCGGGCTGGATTTCCGAAATCAGCCAGCGGCACAGGTTACTGTCCTCTGAACACTCCAGTCCTTCAGCATTTCCCTGCTGCGCGGTCAGCCCTTCCGGAATGACGGCCTGCAGAACGACATCCGTGGCAGCAAAAGGCCCACGATTCCGGATATTGAATCCCAGTGTGTAGAGATCACCGGGCTGAGGCGGTCTCGGAGGATCAAGAGACCGAAGACTGATGGAGAGGTCGGCACGGCGGACAGGAGGGGCCGTCGAATGAAACATGTAAATGACACCGGTTCCAGGACTGGTGAAAAGATTCCCACCGGATGCCATATCGGAAATAACCATAGTTGTGTCATTGGAGTCCATTCCGTTGATATGACCGACACCGGGCTGGGTGGCCGGGATAAAATGAGAATATTGACCGGTATTCAGATCGATGTAGAGAACTGGATTTTCCTCATTGGCCGCGCCGGCAGAGGAGAACTGTCCATGGAACCCGGCAAAAAAGCCGTTGTTATATCCGAAGGGGAAATTGGCTGGTGCCGCGGTGATGGATGAGCCCCCTTCGCTTTCAGCGCCATTTGAGGGGTTGGGAATCGGATGAAGAGCCAGAAGCGGGCGGGTCCCGGGATTGCCGACAAACTCTCCGGTTCGATAAACAGCGTAACTGTCGGGAAACCCAAAATTCTCTGCTATGCCACCAAGCTGACTGGGACTGATAAAATCTATTTCATCGGCACTGGTGGGCTCGGTGGGATCCTCGACCCCGTCTATGCCATTCTCGAGGATGATGAGGTCGCCGGTGAGGGGATGAAAAGTAAGTCCGGCAGCGTTCCTGAGACCGGTGGCAATTCTGTCATGACGATCGGCGGTGAAGGTGCCTTCGGCATTCCTTGAAAAAAGAATCCGATGCAGAGCGGCAGCTTCCAGCTGACCACTGAGGCCAAGATCACTGGTGAAAGGCAGTGGGGCCCCGGCGGAAAAGTTCTCGCGAGATCCATACTGGAAGTAGACTTCGAAATCATCGTCAGCCCCCGGAGTTTGGCGAACCGCCAAAGCTGAGGGAAGGTGGTAGCTCGAATCGATTGGAAACTGGATTTTCCCAACCGGAGTGATATTCCGGGAGTCGAGAATGCGGAAAAGCGTGAGCGCCTGCCGCCCGGGATTGGTGGAGATGGTCATCAGCCATGGCCCGTGGCGCCGAAGCGCGGTCAGGCCGCCAGGCAGTCCGGAAATCACCCGCGTGGGAGCGCCATCGGCGACCCCGTCTCCATCGTCATCTTCAAGGAGGAGAATGGTTCCGGTGCAGTTGAAGAAGCTGTCCCCTTCATTGACGGCAACCCATACTGATGACTCATCGAGAATTATCATCCCGCCCGGATAATCCAGCCCCTGGGCAAACCTTGTCACCCGGACATTTCCAGCATCGGTAAAACCGGATGGGAGGATCAGAGAAGTCTGATTCTGTCCGATTACCCCATTCGGGAAGGCAGCCATCCACATGGCGGCAGCCAGACCGATAATGCCCCGTGAACTCATCATCCCTCTGTAATCGACTCTCATAAGTAAAACTGAAAATGTGACGGCAGCCGCAGTATTCGCTCCCTTATTTAGTATAGATGATGGCAGTGGTTCCTGCCTGTTCTGAATGCAGAATGCAGCAGGGTTGTCCGGTCCCTGCGGTGGTACCTGGTACTATGGCCTCAAATGATGATCAGCGTGGTGTGGTGGTGCATCAAGGTCATCAGAACACAGATTGGCATTATTAAATCGCAGCTGGTAGAATTTTGCGAGTCAGGAAATCCAGAATATGGCAATCCACACCGTATCGTGTTTCGGATGCGTGGCGCTGACCCGGTGACGGCAAAAGGGCGGGATGAGCAGGGCGTCGCCGGGTCTGAGTGTCACCACTTTATCATCCTCCTCAAAATGGACGGCCCCGCTCCCGGATATCAGCATGACCCACTCCCATTCCTCCTGCTCGTACCAGAAATCATCAGGAGATACGTGCCCCTGCGAGACGATGCGTTCTATTCTGAGTGAGGAGGCGTGAGTGGCGACCAGCACTTCAATCAGCTCATCGGGCAGTTTGTGGTTTTCCGGGCGCCCGAGGTTCGCCTGGAGTCGGTATTTCATGAGATCAGAAAAGGCCGGGCGCCGGGTGGGGTCAGTTTGTGGTGATGTTGTACTGTTTCACCATGAGTTGTGAATGGGCAGCAGTGAGAGCCATGATCCACTCATCGTATGACTGGTATCGGTCAGCGGGGTCCTTGGCCATTGCGTGGTAGATGGCATCCGAGGTGGGCTGTGTCACAGCGGGGTTGACCTGGTTCGGCGGTGTCAGAGGTGTATGGACGTGTGCCGCAACCACATCATTCATGTCATCCGCTTCGAAGGGCACATGTCCGGTCAATGCGTGGTAGAGAGTGGCCGCCAGGGAATACATGTCTGAAAGAAAGGTCTCCCTTTCGCGCATCACTTTTTCCGGCGCGATGTAGTATGGGGTTGCCCAGATTTCCCCGCTGTCATCCTGGTCATCCATTGACCCGGCGAGACCGAAATCAACCAGTTTGGGCTCACCGTCTGCATCAAAGAGGATATTGTCGGGTTTAATATCCCGATGGAGGATGCTGTGCTGCAGGGCTTTTCCGAGCGCGTAGCCCATTTTAATACCGACGTCGAGGACATTGAGTTCCGGGACGGTTCCACTGGCGCGAATCCATGAGTCGAGGCTGCCATTGTCTGCCAGCTCCATGGCCAGGTAAAGCTGGTCGTTCCAGTAGTCAAAAGTGTAGACGTGGATGATGTTGGTGTGATTGAGGGAGGCGACAACCCGAGCCTCACGGTAGAAGCCCTTGAGTGCTTCCTCATCTTCAAGAAGCTGTGGCTGCATGAGTTTAATCGCAACCGTGCGTTCCAGCATCGTATCAAAAGCCCGGTAAACAGTGCCCATACCGCCGGAGGCAATAGGGGCCCGCAACTCGAACTGCCTCAGCTTCACCGGGAGCATCAGCGGGTGCTGGCACTTGGAACAGGGAGTCGTCTCGAAGGGCTTGAGGCCACCGGCAATGAAGGCTGAATTGCCGCAGTTGCCACAGGTGACCATCTTCAGAGCCGACTTTTTTTCCTCGGCTGGCTGCTGGTTTTCGGTTGTCTCGCTCATCGCTATCTACCTGCGGGAACATATACCAGCTGAGGGCTGATCCACAAGGCGGCAGCCAAAGTTTCCACTTCACACGACTGATTTCAGACCGGGTCAAAAAAGAAAAAACCGGAACGTGGTGTCGTTCCGGTGAATGGGGCAATGAAAGCCTTTGGTGCATTGTGCGGCACGCTGTGAGCGGACCTGTCGGAGCACGAATCAGTTGGGACTGCCGAAGTCGATGACTTCGCGGCGGGCCCTGAAGAAGGCCGGCTGGTCCTTGTCGAGGATCGGGGGTGCCCAGAGCTTCTGGAATCCGCTGATGTCGATGTATCCGAGTGGAGACCACCCGTTGAGATCCGTGGATACTTCCATGGTCCAGACGTCGCCCTGATAGGCCATCAGGTTGAGCTTGAGCGTCGTGAGTGACTGCTGCCCTGGTGTTCCGGGGTCGTTGATGGCCGAAGGAATGTCCGGAATAAGCTCGATGACGAATGGTTCGGGCCGCCTGACATCCACAGCTCCGGAGTTGCCGTCCTGAGTCTGTCCCGAGGTCCCGGCAGCAATTTCATAACGCAGGTAACTCTGGGCTCCGGCAGTGGCGAGATCCGGCAGGTAGTCCTGAGGCAGCCCGGATCCGAAGGCACCATTGTCGGCGAGCAGCACCGCATGAATCCTTTGAGGGGATCCCAGTTGATCCAGCAGTATTCTCCACTCGTGGGTTGAGCCCGTGGAAGCCTGTGTCACCGAGGTCAGGAACTGCCAGCTCCAGTCGGTGGGACCGGTCCCGGTGAACCGGAACAGATACTGACCCTGGAGGAGCAGTTCGGCCCCGATGTCGAGGTCACCGAATGTCCCCCTGAACCCGGTCGTCTCGGTCAGGTCGGTGTCGATGAAGAAGTTCCACGCCCAGTTCATGGGTGTCACCGCCTCGCTGCGAGCCGCAATGAGAAGTGCGTTGGCACTGTTGGCGATACGGACTTCTCTCCAGTCCAGAGAGGTCTGACCGGATACGGTGGCATCGGCCGGATCGGTTGCCATGACGGGAATGTCCGCCCACTCGGTCAGCGATCCATCAATGGTGTGCTGGGAAAGCAGGTGGCTGGGATACCCGGAATCAGGCTCCGGCAGAACCGAGATATTCACATCGACCGGCCCACTGGACAGCTGCCCGTCGGAGGCTGACCATGTGAAGCTGTCTTCCCCGGCAAATCCGTCTGCCGGTGTGTAAGTCAGATCCGGAGCCACACCACCGAGCGAGCCATTCGCGGGCTGAGTGAGGATATTGTATGTCACAGGCAGTCCTTCGGGATCTGTCGCCTGAAGTGTGATGTTCAACGGCCGGCCGGCAAGAGTGGTGAGTGTCAGCTCACGTCCGGCAGGTGGAAGGTTCTGCCCCGGAGCAAGAAGTGTGTATTCCACCGAGCTGTTGTCATTGGGATAGATGTCCAGCGTTTCTCCGCCTGTGTAGGCCAGGTTTTCACCATACCAGATGACTCTCAGGGAGTTGGGGTTCCCGAGGGCGCTGCGTGGCAGTTCCATCTCAACAACCGTACCGGAGACAACCTGGGTGGCACTGGTGCGGAAGGCCCAGGACCATGTCTGTCCATCACCGGTGTATTGATAAACTGAGCCCTGCTGGATGAGGTAATCCGCCCCTATTGTGCTGTATCGGAACCCGGTGTCACTGGAGCTGTCTGTGTCGATATACAGGTTATGGCCCCAGTTCAGCTCAATGGGCAGATACGATTCATAAGCCATGAAGAGTGACTGATCATTGTGAGCGAGATGGAGGCTTTTCCAGTCCAGACGATCACCCGGCAATGTGGCATCCCGGGGATCGGTTCCGATTGCCGGGATGTCGGACCACTCGGAAAGGTCGCCATCAATAGTGCGGCCTGCCACCGGGTAATACGGAGCGTCCGTAACCGGGGGATTCACCGATATGGTCAGGGTTGCAGGTGCTGAATACAGTCCCTTGTCGTCGGCAACACGGTAGGTGAGAACAATCTCGGAGAATGTTCTGGAGTCATGTGAATACGCAATGGCTCCGGTGGATGGTATCACAGTGGCACTTCCGGCAACCGGTGCGGTGACAATTTCCACAGTGCCGGGATCAATGGTCCCGTCCGGATCGGAGTCATTGGCAAGCACATTGATCTGAATTGTCTCGCCGAAGTCAACCGTTGCGGTGTCGGCCAGTGCCGTCGGAGCGATGTTGGACGGCGGTTCGGAGGAAAACTCGACTGTGACAAATTTGGGCGAGTCATCAGCCAGAACAGATCCCTCGGGATGAACATCCACAAAGGTCCCGCCATTGGCGGCATTGTCTCCGACAAAGACCACTCTGAGGCTCGCCGGTGCCACCGGCCCGAACCACTCGGCAGGGAGACCGAATTCGGCAACGCGTCCCTGGATGCCTGAGGATGGACTTCCCACAAAGGCCCAGTTCCAGTCGGAACCGTTGCCCTGGTATCGGAAGAATCCATTGTCGTAGAGGATGTAGTCGGCACCCAGCTGGTAGAACCGGTAGCCGGTCTCCGGGTTGTTATCAGTGTCTATGAGGACCTGGTATCCCCAGTTCATGACGATTGGAAATTCATTGAGAATCCCCACGTAGAACTTTGAATCGTCGCGTGCAAAGCGAAGTTCGCGCATGTCGATCTGGTCGTTGCCGCCGGAGGATTCACGGGGATCGGTGAAAACCACCGTGTTGGCGGGCCAGTCGGCAAAGTCGCCGTCCTCGAGGATGCCATCCGGTATGACGAGGCGGTATGTCAGGAAGCGCGGTCCGCCGTCGGTCAGGACAGCCGAATCCGGGACGACGTCGACGGCACCGCTGACATTATACGGTTCGTTGCTGCCCTCAAACACGACGTTGATAGCTTCCGGGTTGCCAAGACCATCCAGCGGAAAGGACATCTCCGCGACGTTCTCATTAATCCGAATCCGCACATCACCGACAAAGCTCCATGACCACTCGGTGCCGGCGCCCGCGTAGCGGGTGACAGTGCGGTCGTTGATAACATAGTCCGCTCCGATTTCCCAATAGGTGAAGCCGGTGGATTTGTTCTGGTCGGCATCAATGAAGAGGTTGAATCCCCAGTTCAGCTGTATCGGACCGTCGTTGACATAGGCGATGTAGAGCCGGTCATCCTGATGATGCAGGTGGATGGCACGGAGATCTGTCCGTGCGCCGGCTGCTGAAATGTCATCCGGGTCGGTGAAGACCGGATGATCCTGGGGCCAGTCCGACAGGTCACCGTCAACAGTCACGCCAACCGGAATGAAGATCTGGGAGGAGACTTCGACCATGACAGATGTTGACGCAGTGGCACCGGAGGTATCCTCGATGGTGTAGGTGAATGAGTCCATTCCCTCAAATCCGGCTGGAGGAGTGTAGAACACCCTGCCGGGTGCGAGGCTCAGAACTCCACCCTCTGCGGATGTGGTGCTCACGGACTGGATGGCAAGGATCTGGCCTTCCGGGTCAGTGTCATTGGCAAGGAGGGAGGTGAGGGCAATTTCGCGACGGGCGTTGGTGCCGGTGAGTATGGAATCCGGGTTGGCGGTCGGTGCCTGATTCTGCCCGTTGCCGGATCCCTGAGGCAGGGCGGCGAGGCATATGGTAAGAAGTGGTTCCAGGGTGTTCCATGCTTCGGCATCGCCGGCACCGGTGGTGGACAGGCCGATCATGCCATACCGTGGATCGGCGGGATCGCTGACACGATCGGTCAGTATCTTCTCGGCAATTACCTGGTTGGCGAAATCACGGTCTCCAAAGAGAAGAGCGATACGGGCCAGCTGGGCGTATATACGCGCCTCCCCGAAAAACAGGTTCTGGACACCACGCTGAAGGCAGTTCGCATCCGGTGTCGGACCGCATTCTGGAACATCCGCCCCACCATAGGTGAGGTATTCCGGCACCCTGCTGTTCTGAAGATAGAAGTCCTTGAAGAACTGGAATCCACGGGCAGCCGCCTCATCCGACAGCTGGCGCCTTGCTGCATCCAGCACGTAGGCCGGCGCATTGGAAACACGTTTCAGGTGGAGGATAATCCAGAGTTCCTGAATAACCTTGAGGTTGTTGCCCTGGGGCTCTCCGGGGAATTCAAAGTCACCCGAGAAAGTGTTGTTTTCATCCAGGCTGTTGTAGAAGAGTCCCGGGGACTGTGGAATTTCGGAATCGAGCAGCAGATCGACGGATGAGGCAAGAACACCTTTCCATCGGGGCTGGACACTGGCAGCCAGCGACATGGTTTCAAGCTCCTGGTAATCCACCGGTATCGGGAATGTGCCAAGCCGCCCGAGACCCAGAGCCTTCGCCGGAGGGGTCAGTCCGTCAACATCCTGGTCTGCCCAGTCCCATGAGTACCCGACCAGACCGTCCGGATAATTCGGAAAGCGGGAGGCAAATCCACGCAGCCTGTCGGTGATGCTGGTCCAATACATTCCATTGAGAATTTTTTCGGCGAGTGCGCGGGCCTGAGGA
>JAUIAG010000172.1 GCA_030425355.1 Verrucomicrobiia bacterium | reverse complement strand
GTCAAAAAAATCTAGCTGAAAATTAAAGCGGTCATGACACGGCTATGAAAACTTAATTCAGATGAAACGGCCATGTTGCAGGATAACAACAAATGTCACGAAAAACTCACATGTCGGATAACAATGAAGCTCGATGACCGCCTGAGGGAAAAACTTCACTGGCAGCACGCCAGTCGGCGGGCCGTCGGGGCATACTTGTCCTGGTATCTTCGGTATGTCCGTTTCCATGGGCTGAGGCACCCAGCCGAAATGGGCGAGGCTGAGGTTGATGCTTTTCTGACAGATTTGGCGGTACGCGGGCAGGTCGCAGCCGCCAAGGAGAATCAAGCCCTGAACGCATTGGTCTATCTTTGCAAGCATGTGCTGGAGAGACCGTTGGGGGATATTTCCGCACCTCGGGCACGTCCGCGACAACGTTTGCCGGTCGTGTTGACGGTGGCGGTGGTCAAGGCCATTCTGAATGCGATTCCTGCCGGTGAAGTCGTCTTTCTGGCACGTCTCCTGTATGGCTGACTTCTCCTCCGTGGCCAACTGGATTTGCGGTACACGCTTTACTTTATCCATCGAAGAATTCAAATGAATCGGCCATTTCCCCGTGGCTTCGCTGCGATGAGGTTCCGGAAAGGCGGCGATTCAAACCCGTCGGTAATACATGACTGTTCCGATAGGGCTTTGATTCTGCTTACTTTCGCCGGGAGTCTTTGCTACGGTTTCTGCCCGAGATGAAGAATGTATTCAAGAGGATCGGGGCCGCTGCGGCTCTTGTGGCCGCCGCAACTTCGGGGCTGGCACAGACTGAACCGACAGCCCTCGATGAGTGGATGCTCATTGATGACGGATCATACAGATATGAAGCAGTCTCCGCTCAGAAAATCGACGGGGTCAAGGTGTATCAGATTCACATGGTATCCCAGCAGTGGCTGGATCCATCCCGGGTTGATCGTGTCGAATGGGAGCATTGGATGACCGTTTGTGTTCCCGAGGTCATAAAGGACGATACCGGGTTGATATTCATTGGCGGCGGCCGGAATCGCGATGAGACGCCATCCAACCGCAATGATGAAATGATCCGGATTGCCGGGGAAACCGGAGCGGTGGCAGCCGAGCTTGGGCAGGTGCCGAACCAGCCACTGGTCTTCGAGGGCAAATCCGGGCCTCTCACCGAAGACGCCCTGATTGCCTATGCATGGAACAAATACCTCCAGACCGGCGATGCCACCTGGCTTCCACGGCTTCCCATGACCAAATCCGCAGTCAAGGCCATGGACACAGTCACAAGCTTCATTCTGTCCGAGTCATCCGGCAGGCACGAGGTGAAAAATTTCATAGTGGCGGGGGGATCAAAACGGGGATGGACCACATTGACCACCGGAGTTGTCGACAAGCGCGTGATCGGGATAGTTCCAATTGTCATAGATGTCCTGAATGTGATCCCGTCCATGGAGCACCACTGGGAAGCATATGGGTTTTACGCTCCGGCTCTTGAGGATTATGAGAGGAGCTCCATCATGCAGTGGCGGGAAAGCAGGGAATTCCAGTCCCTGCTGTCCGTGGTCGAGCCATACAGCTACCGCCACCGGCTGACACTTCCAAAGCTGATTCTCAACGCCTCAGGCGATGAGTTTTTTGTTCCCGACAGCTGGCGCTTCTACTGGAAAGACCTCATTGGCGACAAATACATCAGATACGTCCCCAACGCGGATCACTCCCTTCGGGATACGGATGCCATCAACACCCTGGTCGCGTTCTTTCATGCGGTTTCCAATGATGTGACGATTCCAACAATTCAATGGGATACGGTTGAAGGCGGACAGGTGCGTGCGGAACTTTCTGCAAAGCCCGCAAAAGCCCTGCTCTGGACGGCCACAAATCCTGAAGCACGGGACTTCCGCGTGGAAAGCCTCGGCAAGGTGTGGAAATCCACCCCCATCGAACCGGTTGAAGACCTTGTGTATATTTCCGCGGTGTCCGAGCCGTCCTCCGGATGGACCGCCTTTCTGCTCGAATTCACCTTTGATATTCCCGGTTCACCGGCACCGCTGAAACTGTCAACCGGCACGCACGTGGTCCCGGATTTCCTCCCCTTTGATTTTGACACCGGTGAGCCCCGCCCAAGACCTGCTGACTTCTGACCCCTCTCACTTCATGCTGAAAAATATCAGTCTCAATTTCTTCCTGAAGCAGTCCTGCCGATGAATTCGCTGGTCCCGGCGTGGCAGATCTGATATAGACGGACCATGTTTCCCGATTTCAGCCATCGCCTGGCTCCGGCACTCCGGTGCGCCTTGCTGCTCTGCATGGCATCAGCCGCTCAGGCCCCGGCCGTGGAGGATGAAACTCTTCCAAATGTCATTCTTGTGATGGCGGATGACCAGGGGTGGGGGGACGTCGGCTTTCATGGGCATCCCCATCTCAGGACCCCCGAGATGGACCGTATGGCTCGTGAGGGATTGCGATTTGAAAGGTTTTACGCTGCGGCCTCTGTCTGTTCCCCGACACGTGCCAGTGTGATGACGGGGAGGCATCCGAACCGGCTTGGCTGCTTCAGCTGGGGACATTCCCTCCGGCCACAGGAACAGACTCTCGCCGAAATACTTCGTGGAGCCGGATATCGGACTGGACATTTCGGGAAGTGGCACCTTGGTTCGGTTCAGTCCGGCAGCCCGGTCAGTCCCGGTGCATCCGGATTTGACGAATGGGTCTCTGCCCCGAACTTCTACGATAATGATCCGATACTCAGCC
Source organism: Verrucomicrobiia bacterium (assembly GCA_030425355.1). Lineage (GTDB taxonomy): Bacteria > Verrucomicrobiota > Verrucomicrobiia > Limisphaerales > JAJOIW01 > JAJOIW01. The sequence continues at coordinate 8,669 of JAUIAG010000172.1, read as the reverse complement.
GCAATGGACGTGCGATCCAGACCAGAGGCGAAAGCTCCATGGTCACTGTGGACCACGCCATTGACTTCATGAAGTCCTGTGTCGTGAATGAATCACGGTTTTTTGCCGTTGTCTGGTTCGGGTCGCCGCACCTGCCGCACCGTGCCCTGCCGGAGGATCGCTCCAACTATTCAGAACTGCCGGATGATCAGCAGCATTTCTTTGGCGAGATCACAGCAATGGACCGCGCGTTGGGGAAACTCCGCCGGGCACTTGATGCAATGGACATTTCCCGTAACTCACTTGTCTGGTACTGCAGCGACAATGGCGCCCTGCCAAAACACGGCAGCAGCGGTGGGTTCAGGGGCCACAAGGGACAGGTTTTTGAGGGTGGCCTTCTGGTGCCGTCGATGATTGTCTGGCCTTCTGTGATCACCAATCCCCGAGTGGTTCACGGGAGAGCGAATACCTCGGACATTTTTCCCACACTCGCGGAAATCGCAGGAGTTTCGGATCTCATACGGAATCCACTGGATGGCGTATCACTGGCCGGTGTTGTTAACGGAGAGGATTTCCAGCAGCGACCCGGCCCGATGGGATTCTGGAATTTTCCGGAGCGCGGAATCCGCACCCCCAGTCATGAGTGGATGAGCGATCTCCTGGAGGCACAATCCAGTGGCTATGAACCCATGGATCCGTCACGAATCCGCCCGGATGCCGCATCACTCACCCGGCAATGGCCTGTTGACTATGCCCGGGGGCACTCGGCATTCATCTCGGATAACTGGAAAATTCACCGCATCCAGAACGGATCAGAAGACACTGTCGAATGGCAGTTGTTCGACCTCTCCAGCGATCCCGGTGAAACCACCAATCTCATCGGCTCAAAGGCGACAGACCCGGAACTCATCAGCCGGCTCTCCATCGGACTGGCACAATGGCAGTCTTCCGTAATCAGATCCCTGAACGGAATGGATTATTCCGATGCTGCTGAAACACGCAGGAATTGATGCAGAATAAGCAGATTCAAACACAGTATTCATAATGCATTTCAACAAATTCAATTCGGTTATTAAATCCATTCAGGTGATGGCACCCGCATTTCTGGCTGTGCCACTGGCAGTCATGAGTGCAGTGGCTCAGCAGGGTGCTGATTCAAATCCCGCGGAAAAGTGGGAGGTGGATATCAGACAGTTTGAAGAGGAGGACAGGCAGTCTCCGCCACCACAGGGAGGGATTGTTTTCGCGGGCAGCTCCAGTATTCGCAAGTGGCACACCCTCCAGATGGACTTCCCGGCACGTGCCGTGATTCGGCGTGGTTTTGGAGGATCGCAGATGGCTGATCTCCTTCACTACATGGACAGGATCGTCCTTCCCTATGCTCCGGAAGCAGTTGTAGTTTACGAAGGAGACAACGACCTCAACAGCGGAAAGACTGTTGAGACCGTGCTTGAGGAATACCGGCAATTCTGTGCCCTTGTCCACCAGGATTATCCGGAATGCCGGATTGTCTTTATTGCCGTAAAACCATCCTTAGCCCGATGGCAACTGCGCGGGAAGATCCGGACTTTGAACAGGAGGATTGAGGAGTGGAGTCAGGCTGACCACCGTCTTGGCTACGCCGATGTCTATACCCCGATGCTGGATTCAGATGGAAAACCGGACGCCCGGCTGCTGGACAGCGACGACCTCCATCTCAGCCCGGATGGCTATCAGGTATGGACAAGAGTGGTGGAGGATGCCCTGAGTGAAGTCCTGAATGCACGACCACAGTGACATTGGCTGCATCACTCGCTTGATGCACTGATTCATGTCTGATACAAACTGGTGAACCCGTTAAAAAAAACTGAATTATGCACCTGCTAGCCCAAGCCTCCGCGCAGTCCATTGATTATTGGCCGATCGCGGTGCTCCTGATATCGGTCATCTTCATTATCATCTCCATCGGAGTGATGAAACTTCACCCGTTCATCTCACTTCTGGGAGCTGCTGTGCTGACGGGCTGGCTTTCTGCCGAGGGATTCGACCTTGTTCATAAGGCGGATAGTTTCGCCTCTGTCATCGGCACGGTCGCAGAGGGATTCGGTAACACCGCCGGGAAGGTGGGACTCGTGATTGCCCTCGCCGCCATCATCGGCATGTGTCTCATGGAGAGCGGTGCAGCAGACAGGATCGTGCAGGCATTTGTCGGGTTTTTCGGCGAAAAACGTGCCGGATGGGCGCTCATGGCAAGCGGCTTTTTCCTTTCTATCCCGGTTTTCTTCGACACCGTTTTCTTTCTCCTTGTTCCGTTGGCACAGTCTCTCGCCCGGCGCACCGGAAAAAACTATCTCCTCTACGTTCTGGCTATCGGCGGTGGGGGAGCCATCACCCATTCCATAGTTCCGCCCACACCCGGTCCGCTCCTGGTTGGTGAGTTCCTGGATCTGGATCTCGGTATTCTCATCGTGGCCGGACTGGCAGGAGGGATTCTTCCAGCCATCGCTTCTCTCTATTTCGCCAAGTTGATGAACCGCTTTTTCCCGATTCCGCTTTCATCGACACGGTTTGCATCGGACCCTGGCGTGACGCCGGCCGGTCAGCCCGGCGAAGGAGAAACAGTGAGTGTGGGAGAGGATCCCATCCATGCCATCCCGGAGAAAAAGTTACCTTCACTCTTCGCCTCCGTGCTGCCGGTGCTGCTTCCGGCGCTCCTCCTGGCGTCAGCCTCAGTGATTGACCTGATCGAGGAGACCCGCCTCAAGGCCGAGATAGCCGAGGAAATCATGAATACATCCGGCGGCAGCGACTCCGTCGATCCAGCCAGGGTCAAACAGATTTTCGATTCCGAGAAAAACAACTTCGAACGATTTCCGCTCTATCATGCTGTTTCGCAGTTTCTGGGAGACAAGGTGGTGGCTCTTGGAATCGGTGCGATACTGGCAGCCATCGTCATGCTTGAACTCACCGGAGTCACCCTGTGGCTTCTTGGAGTCATCCTGGCCACAGTGGCCGCACATTTCGCAGTGTTCCGATTCGCGGACATTGATGAGGCGGTGATAAATTTCACATTTTTAGGAATGAATACCAGTATCGGGGTGCCCCTTGTGGTGTCCACACTGATATTCCTTGCCGGCATTGCGGCGGCGACATGGCTGATCCACGCTCACGCCGGAAGGAAACTGACAAATTTCGGCAAACTGTGTTCCGGACCCTTGGAAACTGCCGGAGTGATTATCCTGATCACCAGTGCCGGCGGTGCCTTCGGGACGATGATTCAGAATACAGGCATCGCCACCACTGTCAGTGACATAGCCAAACTCTACAGCATCAACATGGTCATTCTGGCCTGGGCTGTCACCGCCTTTGTGAGGATTGCCCAGGGCTCGGCCACGGTTTCGATGCTCACTGGTGCCGGTCTGATGGCCGCCATTCTCAACCAGCCAGGTTTCCAGCTGCCGTATCACGAACTCTATATTTATCTCGCGATTGGCTTTGGCTCGATTACATGTTCGTGGATGAATGACTCCGGATTCTGGATCGTTGGAAGACTCTCGGGTTTCACCGAAAAGCAGACTCTGGCCAACTGGACTCCGATGCTGACCATCATTGCTGTCGTCGGACTGCTTCAGACCTGGGTGATGTCTGAACTTCTGCCACTGAAATCTGATCAGGCCGGAGTGAGCAGCACATCGATTGTTGAAGAGGCCGATCCACAGGGACAGGGGACGGGTGAAAATCCGGACATTGATGCAGCCGTTCCGGAAGAGGAGGTGCCGGATGCGGGTGATATCATGGTCCCAGATGATGAAGATTCGCCCGAAGCCGATCAGGCTTTTATCCGTGTGGAGTTCCTTCCGATTATTGCCGCATCCGGTCGCGATTGAATCTGAGCGGCAATGGTTTGTCCGCTCCGGCACCGGTTTCAGATATTCACTGAGACGGGCATCATCTTCGAGCCCTCTCTATTGCCCGTTCGCAGACTTAGGGCTGTTCGAGGCATTTGGTGCATTCTATGATCCACGGCATGAATTATTGGATTTCCGCTTGTTTGTGTCTGGTTCTGGCGATTGTTCCGTGCGGGTGCGGTCATAAGGGCAATAATTCAGGTTCCATGCCTGAAGGGCAGGGTGGAGCCTCACCTGTGACGAGGAACCTGAAAATTGCGTCCTCGTATCCTGTCAATGTCCCGGTTCTCGGCGAGAACATTGAATATCTGACCCAAAGGGCTTCCGAAGCCAGTATGGGAACGCTGAAGTTCCGCATATTCAATCCCGGCGAACTGGTCGGAACCCTCGAGATTCTCGATGCGGTTTCCAGCGGAAAAGTGGAGATGGGCTATTCGGCTGCGGGATTCTGGAAAGGCAAGCTGCCGGCTGCGCCGCTTTTTGCCACGGTGCCTTTCGGGCCGGATGCAACCGAGTATCTCGCATGGCTCCTGGCCGGTGACGGCATGGCTCTGTATCAGGAAATGTATGACCGCGCCGGGTATGAGGTGAAGGTTCTTCTCTGTGCGATGATACCGCCCGAGACCTCGGGATGGTTTGCTGATCCCATACACACCCCCGAAGATCTGAAGGGACTGAAAATGAGATTCTATGGCCTTGGGGGCAATGTGATGAACAAACTTGGTGTTGCTGTCAGCCTGATTCCCGGAGCGGAAGTCTATCAGGATCTGGAAAAAGGTGTTATCAACGCCACCGAATACTCAATGCCTGTCATCGATGAAAAACTGGAAATATACAAACTGGTCAAATACAACTATTTCCCCGGATGGCACCAGCAGGCAACGACCTTTGAGCTTCTGGTCCACAAAAAAGTCTGGGAGAGCCTCCATCCAACGCAGCAGCTGATTCTGGAAATGGCCTGCCGCGATACCATTGTTCAGTCACTGGCCACCTCTGAAGCGCGTCAGGCAGATGTCATGCTGCGTAACCGCAACGAACGGGGCGTGGAGATCATGGACTGGTCACCGGAAATGCTCGACACCTTCCGTGCCGCATGGGAGGAAGTGGTCGAGGAAGAGAAAAGCAGCGACCCTTTCTTCGCAAAGGTCTGGGATAATTTTTCGGCCTTTCGGGAAAAATACCGAATCTGGGGATCCCGTGCCTATCTCCCCCGATGACCGGGAGCGGCCACTGCGCACCTCGTGCGGCTGGTTGGTGATGCTATTCCAGCGATTTCTGCCATGGTACTGCCCCTGCCCGCTGGATCTGCAGCCTCAGTTGTCTTGTCAGAAGATTGAAGACCTGGCGGTTTTCACCCGATACGTCGGTTGATTCGAGAGGATCGGCGTCGAGATTATAGAGCTCCAGCGGGGAATAGGGATTGTTGTGCACCAGTTTCCACGGCCCCTGACGGACCGCGTAATGATCCTGTCCCTGATATCGATTATTCCCTTCACGCCTGACCCAGAACAAAGTGCGGATCAATTCCGTCTGGTTTTCACTTTCAAGCAGAGTGGGGAGGATGCTCATTCCCTCAATCCTGTGCTGGATCGGGTAAGAGGCCACTTCGCAGATTGTCGGGTAAAGATCCATGGTGAGCGCCACCAGCGGTGAGCGGCTGCCGGCTCGGATCCTTTCCGGCCAGACGGCGCACATGGGAACGCGGATTCCGCCTTCGAACATATCCTGCTTGCCGCCCCGCAGATTTCCGCAGTTGGCCCCGACATTCAGCTGGCCGCCATTGTCGCTTGTGAAGATCGTCAGGGTGTTTTCAAACTCGCCGGAGTCTTTGAGTTCATCAATCACTCTGCCAATCCCGTGATCAAGATGTTCAATCAAGGCAACCAGCCGGGCCCGTCTGTCGGAAATGTCCCTCTCCCTTGCCTTGACCTTTTCCACCCACTCCTCAGGGGGCTGGATCGGTGTATGCGGGGCATTGTAGGCAAGATATAAAAAGAACGGTGCCTCTTCCGCGCTGCACTGACGGATATATTCAATTGCCCAGTCGGTGAACAGATCTGTGGCGTGGCCTTCGGCCCGAATCACCCGGTCTCCCTCGCGCATGTAGTTGATGCCATGACGACGGTGGGTGTAATAATCATCCATCATATCTCCAAGAAAGCCCTTGAAATGATCGAAACCACGATTCAGTGGAGAGTTTTCCCTGTCCAGCCCGAGATGCCACTTCCCGACCATGCCTGTGTTGTATCCAACTTTCCTCAGCACCGAGGGAAGAAGCCTCGCATCCTGTGACAGATATCCCCAGTTGTCTTCCGCGTAGGTCCGGATCACACCCGGCACACCGACAAGATCCGGATACCGTCCCGTCAGCAGCGAGGCTCTCGTGGGAGAACACACAGGGCAGTTTGCGTAAAAATTATCCAGCCGCATTCCCTGGCTCACGAGACTGTCGATATTCGGCGATCTCAAATCCTCTGCGCCGTAGCAGGACAGGTCACCATACCCGAGATCATCCACCAGGATCATCAACACGTTGGGGCGCCCGGAACGCCCCTGGGCCTCACCGGAGACAGTTCCAGCGAGAATTACCAGGACCAGAAGAACAGGCATACTCAAATTTCGAATCGACTTCATGGGGCAGAACACAATAACCGCCAGCGGATGTCCAGGTCAACCGGCGATCCGCATGGTGCATATGCACTCGACTGCAACTACTGAATATGGTATTTACATGAAAATGAAATTGATCCGCGTCTACAAATGTCTCTGCGACGAGCTGCGGCTTCGCATTCTCAATTTGCTCAGGGATGGGCCTCTGTGCGTCTGTCACCTGACTGAAATCCTTGACTGTGATGCGATAAAAATGTCCAAGCAGCTGCGCTACATGAAGGAACTTGGGATGGTTGAAGGCGAACGGCAGGCTCAGTGGATTGTCTACCGGCTGGCGGATCCTGAATATCCACTGCTTGTCGAGAACCTGAAATGTCTGCAGGACATTGCATCGGTGGAATTGTCGTTCAGGGAGGATCTGAGAAAGCGCGCGGAAATTGTCCGGCGTCTTGAGCAGACATGCGCAACACATCCGGATCTGAAGGGAAAAAGCACCGTCCGCGGGCGGAGGAAGCCGTCCATTAGATAATTATGCACCCGGGTCCGGCCGGAAGACCTGATGTGACAGACGGCGTTACCTTAAGGGCCCATGCTTTCAGCACGAACTCAACAGATTGTGAAAACGAAAAACAACAGCGCGGGAATCAGCTATTTTGAAAAGAATCTCACTGTGTGGGTCATTCTGTGCATGGTGGCGGGGATTCTGATTGGGCAATTTGCTCCTGTGATCCCGGGTTTTCTTTCCCGCCTCGAGTATGCGAATGTCTCAATTCCGATTGCGGTGCTGATCTGGCTGATGATCTACCCGATGATGATGAAGGTTGATTTCAGCAGCCTGAAGAATGTCCGTCGCGAACCGGCCGGGTTATACCTGACATGGGTGGTCAACTGGCTGATCAAACCATTCACCATGTTCGGTATCACCTCTCTTTTCTTTCATTATATATTCAGGTCTCTGATTGAACCCGGCCTTGCCGGTGAGTATGTTGCGGGTGCGGTGATTCTTGGTGCGGCGCCCTGCACAGCGATGGTTTTTGTGTGGAGCCATCTGACTCGCGGGAACCCGGCCTATACAGTGGTTCAGGTCGCCAGCAATGATCTGATTATTCTGATCGCCTTCGTCCCGATAGTGGTGTTCCTTGTGGGCATCACCGGCCTGTCGATTCCGTGGGATACGCTCTTCTTCTCCGTGGTGATCTTCGTCGTCATACCGCTTGCTTCGGGTGTCGCCACACGCCGCCTGGTAATAAAGCGACATGGAATCCAATATTTCCGCGATCGATTCCTTCCACAATTCGGTAATATCACCATCTGCGGGCTGCTTCTCACACTTGTGCTCATATTTTCATTTCAGGGAGGAGTCATCCTTCAGAATCCACTCCACATTGCCCTCATAGCCATTCCTTTGATCCTGCAGACAGTGCTGATATTTCTCATCTCCTACCTTGTCGGTCAAAAAATCGGGCTTCGTCATGAAATTGCAGCACCGGCCGGCATGATTGGCGCTTCCAATTTTTTCGAGCTGGCTGTAGCTGTGGCCATCACAGTTTTCGGTGCATCATCTCCTGTTGTTCTGGTGACTGTGGTTGGGGTATTGGTGGAGGTGCCGGTGATGCTGGCGCTGGTTCATGTTGCCAACAGGACCAGACACTGGTTCCCTGAGGAAGAAACATCAAACCAGTGATGGCCCCCTGGGCTCTCTTCAGGAGGGCGGACGGATGCCATTAAATACACAGGCTTCATAATGATGAAAAACATACATCTGCTCAGAGTCGCTATCTGCATGGCTGTCGCGGTTTCGGGATGGGCTGTGATTCCCGGATCATCCGCTGCCGACCTGCCTGCCGCATCACCCGGTCTCCAGAAAGAGGAAAAGACACCGATGATTCCGAGGGTAAGCGGTCCATGGGTGGAGCTTGTCGGGCGACCACCGCTGGAGAAATGGAATTCACCTGATGCAGAGCCCGTGGACTTCGCAGTGTTTCAGTCAGATGACAACCGCTGGCATCTGATTTCCTGCATACGTAAAACCACACATCCGGGCAGTGGCCGGCTGCTTTACCGCTGGACCACCGACAATTTCCTGAAGGGCGGCTGGGAGCCTCAAGGTATTTTTCTGTCCTCCAATCCAAAACTGAATCACGCTGAGGGAAGGCTGCAGGCTCCATTTCATGTCAGGTATGAAGGTCGGCA
>JAUIAG010000171.1 GCA_030425355.1 Verrucomicrobiia bacterium | reverse complement strand
CATTCAAGCTCATGCTGGAAATTATGTTTTTTGGACAGTTGGAGACAAGCTCCAAGTCTGGATCGATTGAAGCCGCAGCGCTTGGCATCTAAAGCAGCTTCGGATAAACCCGATTCATTATCCATGATTGCGGGAAGCAGGGAGTTGCCCGCCGGTCATTCAATCCTCCGGCCAAAAACCGGAATGAGCAGCACTCACTGCACTGTCTGAGAAAATGGCAAAAATCGACGCATTTTTTAACCTGATGTTCGAGCAGAAAGCCTCGGACCTCCATCTGGCGGCGGGCAACCCTCCGGTGCTCCGCATCAATGGTCATCTGCGGAAGGTGGATTATCCACCTCTCCCATCCGATGCCCTGCAGCAGATGCTTTATGAAATCACCCCCGAATACAAACGCAACGAATTCGAGGAACACGGTGATATAGATTTCAGTTACGAAATTCCGAACCTCTGCCGGTTCCGGGCCAACTTCTTCAACCAGAAGGAAGGTGTCGGCGCGGTTTTCCGGCTTATTCCCTCCGAAGTGCTTTCGTTTGAACACTTTGAGAAGATGGGCTGCCCTCTGCCGGAGGTCCTCAAGAAATTCGCACTTCTCGACAAGGGGCTTGTTCTGGTCACCGGTCCGACCGGCTCCGGGAAGTCCACCACTCTCGCGGCCATGGTTGATTATGCCAACACCCAGCGCAAGGATCACATCCTCACTATCGAGGACCCCATCGAATTTGTTCACAAATCCAAAAACTGCCTTGTCAATCACAGGGAAATCGGGCTGCACACCGAGAGTTTCTCCTCGGCTCTCAAGGGGGCTCTGCGCGAGGACCCCGATATTATCCTTGTAGGAGAACTCCGGAACCTCGAAACCATCGAACTGGCTCTCAATGCCGCAAACACCGGCCACGTTGTTTTCGCCACGCTGCATACCACCAGTGCCGCCAAGACCATTGACCGGATCATCGATGTCTTCCCGGTCAATCAGCAGGAGAAAATCCGCATCACTCTGGCGGAATCTCTCCGCGGTGTTGTGGCGCAGAATCTCCTCCGGCGTGAAGACAAGCCGGGCAGGGTGGCCATCCATGAAATTCTGGTGGTCAATACCGGTATTGCCAACATGATCCGGGAGGGAAAGACCCACCAGATTCCCGGGATGATCCAGGCCGGAAAGAAATACGGTAACGTCCCTCTCGATGATTCGCTGCTGGAATACCTCCAGAAACGGATGATCTCCCCGGAGGCTGCCTACAAGGCGGCCATAGAAAAAAAGCGCTTCAGGGTCTTCCTGAAAAATCCGCCTCTATTCGAGGACGAATAATCGGGATCCGCCTTATCCCAATCATATTGATGGTATCCATGATGAAGTAACCAGTCCTGAATCGAATGGATCGGCTTGACCTGGAAGTAATTTTGAGTGATTTCCTCGGAGACAACGAGGACATCTCCGGCTTTAATTTCTCTCCGGGAAACTTCATCAGGGCTGAACTTTACGGGCGCCTCACCTCACCTCCGGCTCTGGAGGACATGGGTATCCTCCAGGATGATGATACCGAAATCATCGCCGAGATACTTCTCGAGGGCAAAGAGGAGATGCGGCAGCAGCTCGACACCCAGGGGGCCTGCGATTTCTCCTTCATCATCGGCGGCACCAACCGATTCCGCGTCAATATCTTCCGGCAGAGCGGAAAGTTCTCCGTGGTGCTTCGCCGTCTGTCCAGTCAGATCCTATCCCTGGATGATCTGGACTCGCCCCCGGTGTTCAAACGGGTCGCCTTCCACCATCGCGGCCATCATCCACGAGATCAACAGGAACCTCCCGCACCACATTGTCACTCTCGAGGATCCGATCGAATTTGTTCACAAGCCGGTCTCCTGCGTCGTGAACCAGCGGGAGAAGGGGACGGATTTCAGTTCCTACCGCGACGGCCTTCGAGCCGCCCTGCGGCAGTCACCGCATGTGATCCTGATTGGAGAAGTCCGGGACGCTGACGAAATGGAAGTGGTGCTTTCAGCGGCCGAGACCGGACACCTTGTCATCACCACCCTCCACGCCACATCAGTTCGCGGCACTATCCAGCGAATCGCCGGAATGTATTCGGGGGCACAGGAAATTGAGATCCGCAACCGTCTCGCCTCCTGTCTGAAGTGGGTCATTGGACAAAGACTGGTCCCCAAAGTCGGCGGGGGCCGAACGGCCATTCACGAGATCCTGGGGAACAACTACCGGATGCAGGAACTCATCCGCAAGGGAGAGGGCCCTTCGAGGACATATGAACAGGTCATGGAACAGAACTCCCATGACGGATGGCAGACCTATGACCAGGCATGCCTCGAAGCCTTCAAAAAACACCTCATTTCCAAAGAGACAGCCATTCAGCATGCAACCACTCCAGGGCATGTCGGCCGTTCCATCAACCACCTCCAGAACTCCCTCAACGATTATTTCAGTGCTCCCTCAGGTCTTCGGCTGATGGAATGAGGACCATCCGGAGCAGTCCGCCAAAAATTCTTCCGGTCGCCTGCTGTGCAGAATCTGCCCGGACTCCGGCAGTGGACTCTTGAGCCCAGGCGCCGCCGGCCCTAGTCTTTTCAATTGTGCCGGAAGATCAGCCGACTGAGATATACCTTGATGGTATCGCCTCAACCCCGCCGTTTGACGAGGTCCGGGAAGCAATGATCCGGTCACTCCGGGATCACTGGGGGAATCCTGTCTCCCGCCATACTCGCGGCCGGTCACTCCATAGAACTATCGAGTCCTGCAGGGAGCATCTGCTCGACTGGATTCGGCCAGCCGGCGATTCAGGATCGCTCGAACTGGTCTGGACCTCGGGCGGTAGCGAGTCCATCAATCACGTCATTCAGGGATCCGCCATGGCTGCCAGGCGCTTCGGAAACCATCTGATCCTCTCCTCGGTCGAGCACCCTTCGGCCCATGAAAGTATTGAGTTTCTCCAGAATTCGGGTTTCGAAGTCACTGTAGTCCGAGCTGATACAGAAGGCCGCATCACTCCCGATGCCATTGCCTCCGCCATCTCCGACCGCACCATCATGGTTTTCCTCCAGGCGGTCAATCAGGACCTCGGGACAGTGCAGCCGGTCAGGGAAACCGGGATGCTACTGCGTGAGCATGGGATTCCACTGGTGGTGGATGCCGTCTACGGCTGTGGATGGGTTGATCTGAAGGAGATCATGGCCGTAGCCGATGCGCTCGCACTGTCCTTTCACCGCTTTTTCGGCCCGCCGTCTCTTGGTGCGGTGGTTTTCCGGAGTGGGCACGCCATACAGCCACTCATCCGCGGAGGCATACAGGAATCAGGTCTTCGCGCGGGCATGGAAAATTACCATTCCATTGCCGGCCTCAAGGCATGGCTGGATGTCATGGCCTCCCGCCACCGGCAGCTGCTCATGGCAGGAAGCCGCCATCAGACCGAACTGCTCCGCACTCTCCGCGAACGAGTCAGCGGACTTTTTCTCAATGGTCCTGAACCCGGACCACACCGGTCTGCCGGAAACCTCAACCTCTCGGTGGCCGGGGTGGAGGGGGAGGGCGTGGTCCTCCGGGCCGATCTGAAGAGGGTCCGGCTTGGCAGTGGTTCCGCCTGTCTCGGCAGCCGTGATGAAGGAGGACGGGTTCTCGCCGAAATCGGTGCCGGGAAGGAACGTATTCTCAGCTCATTTTCAGCCAGCCCACATCCGCTCCTGACTGCCGGCGAGCTCAATCATGCAGCTGAAGTCATCGTCAGTTGCATTGAGTTCCTCCGCTCCATGAATCCCGACTGGGACACAATTTCCCGGGATCCCCGGCAACTTCACCGGCTCATGTCTTTTGAAAAATCCTGAGTTCCGATTATGATGGGACCCCGCAGGCATCGACAACCTGCCACCACGAGAAGCAACTATGACTGAGGAATCGATCACTGAAATACTCCGCACCGTCAAATATCCCGGATTTTCCCGGGACATCGTATCCTTCGGGCTGGTCAAGCAAGCCAGAGGCGACCATGGCAAAGTCTACGTCCGCATTGAACTGACCAGTTCCAAACGGGATGTGGCTGAAGCCATCGACCGGGACGCAACAAAAGCGCTCGCTGCGGAATTCGGTGAGGACAATATCCACGTCGAAGTGCACCTGCCCACTGAGGAAACCCAGGCACCACAACAGCAGACCACCTCCGGTATCAACCGCATCATTGCTGTCGCCAGCGGAAAGGGCGGCGTTGGTAAATCCACGACTTCCGCCAACCTCGCCTGCGCCTTCCGAAAGATGGGACTCGAGGTTGGACTTCTCGACTGCGATATCTACGGACCAAGTATCCCTCTGATGATGGGAGCCTCCGGCCGGCCCGAAATAAATGCTGAGGAAAAGATCATCCCCCTCAATGCACATGGCGTGAGAGTTATGAGCATGGGCTTCATCAACGAAGGCGACAACCCCGTTATCTGGCGCGGTCCCATGATCGTCAAGACCATCCAGCAGTTCCTGTTTTCGGTGGCATGGGGAAATCTTGACGTTCTCCTTGTCGACCTCCCGCCGGGTACCGGAGATGCTCAGCTGACCCTTTGTCAGACAGTCCCGCTTGCCGGGGGAGTCATTGTAACCACTCCACAAGAAGCCTCCCTCGGTGTCGTGCGTCGTGGAATCAATATGTTCCGCAAAGTCAATGTGCCCATTCTCGGCATCATTGAAAACATGAGCTATTTCGAGGATGCTTCCGGAAACAGGAATTTCATCTTCGGCGAAGGCGGTGGGCGCACCGAGGCCGAAAGACAGAATGTTCCATTTCTCGGCGAAGTGCCCATCATTCAATCGATCCGTGAAGGCGGCGACGCCGGTGTACCGGTCACCGCCCAGGACCACCAGTCAGGCGCCGGAAAGGCATTCTTCGACGCAGCCACCGCCCTCTACAGCACCGCATTCAAATAGCCGGAAAATGAGCACGGCCTCAGGGACGCCGCCGGCCGGTCAAGGGGCTGAATGTCCTGCCCGGTGTCCATGCACAACTCATTCAGGCTGATAAGCCACCTCTGTCTCCCATCGCGGCCGCTGGAGGAGGATTGTTAAAAAGAGATCCCGGTATGCCCGTTTCCGAGCCATACCGGGATCTTCCAAATACCTGATTTATAATTTGAGAATCCAGGAGTTCCTTGGCGCTACACCTTATTCCTCCGCTTCCTCCGTGCTGATGCGGTTGATATTGCGGCCCATGACCTTGGACTGCCTTTCAGGAATATCGGTGTTCCTCCAGTTGAAGATTCCAAGGACCTTGTACTGGTGATTGAAGGACTTGCCGACCAGTGATCCGCTGGAATAACGGTGTTGACCGGTTTCCTTGTCGAAGGCAAGAACGGCGACCTTCACCGTTGAATCGGCCTTGTCAACTTTCCAAAGGGTTACCTCAGGTGTCTGCACAGCTCCCGCCAGCGGAATTGGAAGTGTCAGATCGGGGATACCAAGCAGCTCGTTGTGGCTGTCGATGCCAATCGCTCCGCTCCGCGGTTCCACAATGAATCGCGCCTTGTCCGCAGAGTCCACCAGGAGTGCTCCCTGGCGGCTCATCGCGTCACGAATGGCTCCCAGCGCATACTTTGAGTCGTAGCCTTCAAAAAGTTTGTTGTCGAAAAAGACGGTCTGCCCATTGAAGGAGGAGAAATCCACGTCTTCCAGAGAGCGGTCTATGGCTGTGCTGAGCAGAAGCTGTTCGACAGCAGTGCGCGGCGGCTCGGTTATCCGTGTGGCACTGCAACCCGCAAGGAGGGTCACTGCTGCCCCGGCCATGATGATGAATGATTTATTGTGCTGCATGAGAAATAGTGGCTCTGATCCCCGGTCCTGAAGAGGCGGGTTCATTCTTCGAGAAGACGGGCCATTTCGATGGCAAACTGACGCCCCAGATCGATGAATCCTTCGGTGTCGTAATGCCAGGGATCGGAATACCCGTATTTATCCGTCGTGGTCACCAGAGCGGCCGGCTGGAACTCCTCCACATAGGCAGCCTGCTGCGCCCGGATTAAATCACCTTTGACCCATACCTTTCCCTCGTCATTCCGCCCGGAATCCGAAATCCGCCCAATCACCACGGGAATGTCGTCGACACGGAATGCCGCCTGCACAGCCAGCATCAGTTTCTTGAGATTGTCCTTGTACTCACCCGCGATCTCCTCATCGAATGACCCGTCGCTTTCACCCTGCATCCACACGATGCCTGCCGGAATCAGTCTGTCTCTGGAGCCGTCCCCGTCAATGTCATCCCATGAAGTGGCATTGATCACTGTCTTGAGAAAATGGTCGTACTGGTTGATGCCATTCCCTTCATTGTAGTCGGGGTCCCAGCATCCGAAATAGCGCGCCGCATCAACATGGATGGAGGTGCCACCCCGGGAATATTTGATCAGGGCGATTTTCCTGCCCGGCAGGAGCTTCTGAAGTTCTGTCCCGAAACTCAGCTCGGGGCCGAACTGCGGTGAGTATTTGTTTCTGGATCCATTGGAACTGAAGCCCGCACCATGGCCCGGCATCAGGGTTGTCCAAAGGCCTTTTCCGCCATCCTCTGACTGGTCGGCGGCGGGGTTTCCATGAAAAATGCGAATGCTGTCATGACTGCGATTCAGGGAGGCTGGCAGTTCTGCAACCTTTCCATAGCCGTCCATATTGGATTGTCCGCCCATGTAAAACACGAGGAACTCAGTGCATTCAGCCATTTGTGACCCGGCGGCACAAAACACCGACATGCATATCACGAAGACCTTCGCGGATTTCATGCGCTCATGATGCTGCCCAATAATCTGATGATCAACAATTTTCGCGGAATCCATAAGCGCCTTGAGCGATCTGTCGGGAAAGCCGATGCGCCGCGGCGGGAAAAGACTTGTGAGCACTGCTGGCTCCCACGACAATACAGCCCGTGAGTGTCGGGTTGATCATGATTTTGAAGCGAGCCCTGTGGGTCATCGCGGCAGTTCTGGCATGTTCCGGCTGTGGATCCCGGGGAACGGTGCCACAGAGTCGCATCGAGGTTCCCGAGGTGGAAGTCATGGGCAATGTGTGGGTGCCCCTCAGGCAGGCGCTGCCGCTCTATGGCAGCAACCCTGTCACCGACAGCCTCGGCAGCTTTTCCTTCCACCAGGGCACCATGGATTTCCGGCCCGACAGCCAGTATTTCATGATGGTCAATCAGAAGATCTGGATGGGTTACCCCTGCCTCAACTGGAATGGCGAATTGATGATCCACCGCAACGACTGGGAAAAAAACCTCCAGCCCCTGCTGACGATGGAGCCGGTCTTCGAAGACATTCACCGTCGCGTCGTGATTGATGCCGGCCATGGCGGACGCGACACGGGAGCCATGAATCAGGACCGGACCCTGATGGAAAAGGACCTCACTCTCGACATGGCGCAGCGGCTTAAAACACTTCTCGAAGCAGCCGGCTGGCAGGTCTTCCTGACACGCAATGCCGATATCACCCTCGATCTCGAACCGCGGATCGGGATCGCCCGCGATTTTAATCCGGATTTCTTCATCAGCCTCCACGTCAACTCCGCCGCTGCCGTCGAGGCGTCCGGAATCGAAACTTTCCTGACCACACCCAGCGGCCTGCCTTCCAATCTCAAACGCGGATATGAGGATCCAATCGATGCGGTATACCCGGCCAATTCATGGGATGAACAGAGCTTTCAGCTGGCGTGGAAGATCCAGCGGCACCTTCTCATCGCAACGGGTGCTCCGGACCGGGGTATCAAAATGGCACGTTTCATGGGGGTTATCCGGAATCAGGCATGCCCGGCCATCCTCATAGAAACAGGATTCATTTCCAACCCTGACGAATGCCGGCATCTGGCAAGCGAGAGCTATCGACAGAAAATTGCACAGGGAATAGCTGACGCCTTCCCGGCCCGGATGCATCTGTGAGACCACATGCCATGACGACAATCGATCCGCACCAATTCCGGAACAGGAAGATTCTTATCACGGGTGGCAGTGGATTTATTGGTTCCCATCTGGTCGACCGGCTTGTGACTGCCGGTGCCATTCCCACTCTGATTGATGATCTCTCCACCGGCACCGCACAGAACATCCGACACCATCTGGATGAAGGGAAAATAACCTTCTTTCAATCAAAGGTCAGCGACTGTCAGGCGCTCGCACAACTGGCTGAGGAATCAGACACCATCATCCATCTTGCGGCTGCCGTCGGCGTGGACCTCGTCGTCCGCTCACCCATCCGCACCATCCATACGAACCTCCATGAAACCGAGGCGATACTGGAGGCCGCATCACTGGCCGGGACACCACTTCTCATCGCCTCAACTTCAGAGGTATACGGCAGGAGCACGAAAGACGAGTTTCATGAATCGGATGATCTGCTCATTGGTCCACCCCATCTCGGACGCTGGAGCTACGCCTGCTCGAAGCTGATGGACGAATTCATGGCTCTGGCCTATGCCGCAGAAAGGAATGTTCCCGTCCGAATCGTGCGGTTTTTCAACACGGTCGGCCCAAGGCAGACTGGCCGTTACGGAATGGTGATTCCAAGGTTTGTTGAAGCGGCTCTTGCCGGTAAACCGCTCAGGATTTTCGGAGACGGGCAGCAGACCCGATGTTTCTGTCATGTTCATGATGCTGTTGAGGCGGTGCTCCGGCTCGTTACCGTCCCGGAAGCTGCCGGGCAGATCGTCAACATCGGCAGCACCAGTGAAATAACCATCATCGATCTCGCCCGCACCGTCATCGAAGTGCTTGAGTCATCGTCCACTCTCGAGATGATTCCTTATGACCAGGCCTACGCCGCCGGTTTTCAGGACATGCGTCGCCGTCGACCATCGATCGACAGATTGATCGGGCTCACCGGCTTTTCCCCGGTTCGGGATCTCAACACCATAATCACTGATACGGCCGATTACTTCCGTAAGCACCCCACGGACCACCCGACTTATCCATAACTCACCCTGCGAGCCGGGAAGCTGATTCCAACTCCCGTCTTCCATCCGCCATGACCATCGAAGAAATCCAGAATGACACGGCCCTCCGGAAATCGCTTTTTCCGGTGACCGGCAGGGGCATCTATCTCGCTCATGCCGGGGTCTGTCCACTGCCCGCTCCCGTCGTTGACCGAATCAGGGAATATGCCGATCAATGCCTCTACGCCGATCAGGAGGAGGTGGTCAACCCCGACCTCCTCAACGAGATTCGACAGTGGTGCGCTCAACTGACTGATGTCGACGCATCCGAAATCGCGCTTGTCGGTCCAACTTCAACCGCGCTCAGTATGATAGCTTCCGGGATCGACTTCAGCCCCGGACAGAATGTTCTCGTATACCTCGATGACTACCCATCCAATGTTTATCCCTGGATGGCCTTGCGCGAAAAGGGCGTTGAGGTGCGCTTCATCAAAACTTCTCAGCTCGGCGTCATCACTCCAGAAGACGTCGCCCGGTCCATAGATTCGCAGACCCGTCTTGTTGCTCTCGCCTCCTGTCATTTCATTGCCGGATACCGTATAGACATCGATGCGATTGGTTCGATGCTCCGGGAAAAAGGAATTCTTTTCTCTCTGGACATGATCCAGACACTGGGGGCATTCCCCACATCATTGAAGTACGTTGATTTTGCTGCGGCCGACTCGCACAAGTGGCTGCTTGGTCCCTGTGCCGCCGGTGTCCTCTATGTCCGCAATGATCTCCAGGAGTCCTTCACGCCGCCAGTCCAGGGCTGGCACAATATCCGGTGTCCGGATTTCATATCTCAGCCCGAACTGGTCTATCGTCGAGATGCCCGAAAATATGAGGCAGGCTCACCCAATTTTCTGGGGCTGATTGCGCTGCACCAGTGTTTCCGGATGGTTCACGATCTCGGAATCGAAAACATCGCTGCAGACCTGTCGGCTAAACGATCCTTCCTCGTGCGGCAACTCGAGGACAGGGATATGTCAGTGCTGTGCGGGGATGTCCCCGCAGCAAGCGCCGGCGGTATGACATCCTTCTTCCACCGGGATCTCGACCTGCCAAAAATCCACAGGAGACTCGCCGAACAGAATATCACAGTGTCACTCCGCCGCGACAGGACCATGCAGCAGTATATCCGACTGTCTCCGCATTATTATAATTCCATGAACGATCTGGAACATTTTCTCCAGTCAATGGACAGAATCATTCAATGATTAGCTGACAGCCGGAACGTCGATTCTCATGATGAAATCTGATTTCAAACCAGGGCTGCTGGGAATAGAGGCGGGCGGGACCCGGACCACTGCCGCTTGGGTCGACCCGCATTCACTTTCCATCAATTACCTGGAGCTCGGACCGGGTAACTTCCGTCTCACACCATCCGAAACATGGTCAGGCTACCTGCAGTCGATCAGGGAACACTTTCCCGCTCCGGTCGCCATTGGCATGGCGGTGGCAGGCGCTCGATTGCCCGCGCAACACAGGGAACTCGCAGCGAGGCTCGCCCGCTACTTTCCAGGTGTTCCCGCCCGCGTCAATCATGACCTCGAATCGGCATTCCTTGCTCCGGGAATCCCCCGGGGTCCAAGAATTGCCTGCATTTCCGGCACTGGATCCTGTTGCTATGCACGCAGGAGTGATGGATCAGAAGTCCGGGCAGGAGGGTGGGGACCATGGCTCGGAGACGAGGGCAGTGCATATTCCATCGGACTGTCACTTCTGCGCCTGCTGACCACCAGAGTGGATGAAAATCTGAAGGATCCACTCATCGATGCAGTGCTCAATGAACTCGGTCTGGAATCGTGGGAACAGCTCATTGAAAGAATGCCGTCCCTGCCAAGGGAGCAGATCGCCGGTCTTTCCAGCTTGGCTTTTCAAGCATCCGGAAACGGCCACAATGATGTCCGGAATCTTGTTCTCAGGGCTGCTTCCGATCTTGGCGATGTTGCCGGCCGATGCTTCCGCAAGCTTGCTCTCCCCCATCAGGAGATTCCTGAAGTCTGGTGCAGCGGTGGTGTATTCAAGCACTCTGCCGACTTCCGGGAGGCTTTTTCGTCCGTTCTGTCCGGACACGGTGTCCCCGGGACACCAGTCATTCTCCAGGTCCCTCCCGTTCAGGGCTGTCTTGTGATGGCGCAGATGGCTCTCGATGACCCGGCTCATCGGACATCTCCTGGTGAAATCCAGAAACCCTCAGACGCGGTTTATATCCCGGATCTCGATGCTCTCGGACAGTCGCCAACAGAGTTGAGAAATCCACTTTCAACACGCCTTGATTCCATGGACCTCGACGAAGCAGTGGAGTTATTCCTGAATGAGGACAGTCGACTGCCCGGAAAAATCCTCGCACATCGTTCCCAGATTGTTGCTGTCATACAGAGTATTGCCGATGCTTTCAATTCGGGCGGCCGCCTTATATACGCCGGCGCGGGAACAAGCGGGAGACTCGGGGTCCTTGACGCCAGTGAATGTCCGCCCACTTTCCGGACCCCCCACGAAATGGTCCAGGGGATCATGTCCGGCGGAAACAATGCCATGTTCA
>JAUIAG010000170.1 GCA_030425355.1 Verrucomicrobiia bacterium | reverse complement strand
CATGGCCGAGGTCAATCTCCCTCACGCGGGTCATGTCGTAGGGGAGATTGACCTCGGCCATGATCTTCGCATTGGCCAGGGTGGCCACGCCGATCCACGTCAGCCAGAAATCCACCAGAGACTCGGGAACATCCGCAAAGCTGTCCCATATTCCAATCTCCTCCCATGGAAAGCCGTCGAATCGGAGGCCCATCTCGGACAGGTCGGACAGGGTCAGTCCGGTCGCCCGGATCTTCCGCATTTTCTTGAACTTCTCGTGGATGCGCTCAACCCGGCGTCGCTGGGAGAGATTGAGCTTCCGCCCCTGAGCTTTTTCCATCACATCATGGAGGTCCTTGCGAACCAGCTCGTCGCGGGCTTTCTCCTCCCTGCTGCGAGTCTGCTCTCTGGAGATATCCGCCTCACTCAGCAGCTGTTCAACCCGACTCTGCGCGGATCGAAGACTGGCGTATATGTGCTTGCAGTAAATGGCCACCGGACAGCTGCAACGGGTGTCTGTCAGACCGTTCTTATCGATCAGGAGATTCACTGTGTACAGCTTTTTGCCCCGAACCTTGGCCGCACAGCTCAGTTCTTTTTCGCCCAGATACAGTTCGTCCAGATACACTCTCCCTTCGCGGTAATACTCCGCACCCCGCGCCCTTGTCGCCCCATCAAACAACGTCAGTACTCTCAGTAATTCCTTGTTCCATTCTTTCAGATTCATGGTATCCGATTACTTTTTTTCAATAACACACGCCGTGCCGGCAGCCGTGGACCCGGCATGCCGTGGCACCACACCATAGATTCCGCCATCAGTTCATAGTCATGCCGGCCAGGACACGACAGTTATGAATCATCTCAGATAAGCCCCGGTTATTCCAAAATTCTTTTGTGAAAATGGTGGTACGATGCGGATGCGGAGCGGATTGCCGGTGTTCACGGGGAAAGTTTGCGCTTCCGCGGTTTGCTGACCCGGTGGACACGGAGGGAAAAGCCACGTCGGTTCTCGTAAGGCTCGACGGTGGCATGAACCTCCAGCACCGGATAGCGGATGGTCGTCAGGGCAAACGACCGGTAAGTCCGGGCAAAAAGCTCAGTCTCGACCATGCCGGTCCAGTCGCAGAGAGTCATGAATTTCATCGGCTCACCGGTCATCTGATGATGAATCCGCTGTTCGATGACCAGCCCGCAGGCGACGACCTCACGGCCGGCAAAATCCCCCAGCCGTGCAACCGGACAGTAGCTGTCCCAGTCGATGCCGGGATACATCTCCAGGGGATGCCCGCTGACGGTGAACCCGAGCAGGTCGTATTCGGCTTCGAGGCATTTCTGGAAATCCGGTTCGGTGAGGGCGACGCGGCGGAGGCCGTCACTGGTGGCCGGCGGCGGGATGAGCCACCCGGCACCGCTGCCGGCATCAAAAGTGCGGACCGCCTCCTGAAGCCGCCAGAACTGACGGGTCCGCGGGTCCCCGAATTCATCAAATGCCCCGACCCGGATCAGTTTCTCCATGTCCTCAACCGGTGGACTGACCCGCCAGTAAAAATCCTCCAGGGACTCGAAGGGGCGCTGCCGCCGTTCCTCCATCAGACGGTCCAGAGTTTTCTGTTTCAGGCCATTGATGCGGGTCAGAGGCACCCGGATGGTTCGGCGGCGGCCGTCGGGGACAAAGGCCGGTCCCGGGTCATTGACAGCGGGAGCGAGAATGCGGATACCAAGCCTGAGACACTCGAGGATGTAGACCAGCGCATTGTAGAACCCCTTGCCATTGGACAGCACCGCCGCCATGAACTCGGCCGGGTAATAACACTTGAGCCACGCCCCCTCGTAAGCCTCGACAGCGTAAGCCGTGGAATGCGCCTTGCAGAAGGCGTATCCCGCGAAGCCAGCCACCAGATCCCAGACTTCGCGGGTGGTCCGTTCCGGCCGCCCGAGGAGCCGGGCAGCCTCGAAGAATTCCTGGCGGATGGCCTCGATGGTTTCCTCCTTTTCCTTGCCGAGGGCACGACGGAGGATATCGGCCTTTCCGGGGTCGAGACCGGCATAGGCTTCACAGATCTGCAGGATATGCTCCTCGTAGACGACCAGCCCGAAAGTGCTGCGCAGGCACGATTCAAGAGACGGATGCGGATAGCGGACGGGTTCAAGGCCCTGATAGCGGCGGGTGAAACGCAGTTTTTTCGACTCATTGGCGGCGCCCGGACGAATGACGCTGACAATGGCCACCAGACCGTGGATTTCCCGCACCTGGGTCATCCGGCACAGGCTGACCATGGCGGGGGATTCGATATGGTGGACGGCCCGCGACCCGCCGTCGCGGATCATGGCCCAGACCTTGCGGTCCTCCCACGGATCCAGACTTTTGAGATCGACGTCGATGCCGCGCTGTGAGAGCCACTGCCGGGCATCCCGCATCACCGCCAGCCCGCCCTGCGCCAGAATATCAATCTTGATCAGCCCGACCGGTTCCACCGAATCCATGTCAAAATGCGTGGTCGGGAATCCCTTGCCGGATATGAAGGTCGGTGTCAGATCATGCATGGCCCCGCGGGACAGGACCACACCGCAGGGATGCATTTTCGGGTAGCGCGGGAACCCGTCGAGAAACGCCGCCATCGCCACGGCTGTGGCATACGGGTCCTCGTCATAGGGCAGATCGCCGGTCTCGTAGTTTTTGCGCAGGATGGTCTCAAGGGCGCTGTTGGCCCGGGCATGCGGAAAACGCCCGGTCAGCCGCCGAACCTGAAATTCGGACACTCCAAGGGTTTTGGCGATGTCGGCCACCGCACTCCGCGCCCGGAAAGTCGAAAACCCGCCCACCACCGCGGTCTGCCCGAACCCGTATTTCTCAAAGATGATGCGGATGACCTCGTCCTTGCGGTCGTGGGGGAAGTCGACGTCGATATCCGGCAGTTTGTTGAGAGCCATCCGTTCCTTGTTGAGAAAACGGCGGAAATAAAGCTCGAAACGGACAGGACACACGTCGCTGATGCCGAGGGTGTAGCAGACAAGGGAGTCGGCGGCGCTGCCGCGGGTGATCCACTCTATGCCCCGGCGGCGGCATTCCTGGAGGATATCCCAGACGATGAGAAAATACTCCTCGTATCCCACTTCGCCGATGATATGGAGTTCCTCGCGGACCTGTGGTTCATGATGGCGGCGGCGGCGGCCGTAGCGGCGCTTCAGGCCCTCCATCACCAGCCTTTCGAGAAACTCCCGGGCGCTGCTGCCATCCGGAGGAACAAAGGACGGGAACTGCGGCCGGCCGCCCTCCACCTCAAAACGGCAGCGGTCGGCAATTTCCAGTGTGTGATGCAGAAAATCGGGGCGAAGCCCGAAAAGCCCCGACACCTCGGCAAAGTTCCGGAGATGGAAGTTCCCGCGAAGGTTTTTGGCGGGGTGTTTCTGGGACACCAGAGTCCCGGTGCGGACAGCCTGAAGGATATTGTATTTGAGACGGTCTTCCGGAACGGCGTAGTGAGCGGGCAGGATGGCGACGCGGGGAAATCCCCGGCCGGATGGTTCCAGCTGCCATTGTTTCCAGTCCGCCCGGGTTGTGACGGGCTGGTAGAAGCGGCCGGGGAAGATATCACTGAGGACGGGATCGCGGCCGACAGCGATCAGCCCGTCGCCCCAGGCATGCAGTTCGTCGCGGGTGACGTGCAGGCGGTAGTGCTGCAGCGGGTCCATGGATGGATCGGCGGCCGGATCATCCGCCGCGCCCCTGCCCGGATCCGGGCTGAGCAGCCGGCACAGGTTCCCGTAGCCCTGCCGGTTCATCACATAGAGGTACACCGGGGCTCCGTCCATGAATACCTTTGATCCCAGAACCGGCCGGATGCCACGGCGGCGACAGGCTTCACTGAACTCCCAGGCACCATGAAGATTGGCGGTGTCGGTCAGGGCCACTGCCGGGAGATTCTCACCCGCGGCCCATTCCGCGATGAAATCCACCGTCAGGGTTGAATCAAGCATGGAATAGTAACTGTGAACCGCCAGCGGCACCCACGTGGTGACCGGAGGCGTCCGATGCCTGACAGTGTCCATGACCGCCCGGCCGCTTTCCATCACCGGCAGTGTCCGGGACGCGGGCCTGCCGCCCTCCCCGGCAGACCGGGCACTTCCCCCGCAGTCAGTCGGTGGTTCCGGCGGCGGCGGTGGCGGTGGCGGTTTTGACGGGACCGGATGGGCCGGGCTGTCCCGCAGCACCAGGTCGTGCCCCCGGACGACGGCAGCCCGTCCGATGCTGCCGCGCAGGCTGTCCACGGCCCGGACAAGCCGGCGCCGGGCCTCGACGTCCTCCCAGCCGCCGCCGAACGGGAGACTGGTCCGGCAATACCCGTCGTAGACCTGACTGAGCCGCAGGCTCACCAGCCGCAGACTCACCCGCCGGCGCCACGCCCTGCGCAGCAGGGATTCGATGCGCCCGTAGAGGTCGGTTTCCAGATCGGTCGGTTCATTGAGGGTCGCGCTGCACTGGTCCTCATCCATGTCGTTGTAGCGGACGCGGACGGCCACGCAGCGGATGCTCCGCCCTTCCCCGCGGATCTTCGCCATCAGTGAATCGGCCATTCGCTTGAGCACCGCCAGCGCGAAGTTCTCGTCAATGATATCCTCGGCAAAGGTCTCCTGCTGGCTGTAGGACCTGGCCGGTTCGCTGGCTGCAATCACCGGCCGGTCGTCCACGCCGTCCGAATAACGCTTCAGGGCCGGGGCCGCACTGCCCGCCACCATCTCCAGAAATTCGACCGGCACTTCCGAGACATGGCGGATCAGCGACAGGCCGGCATCGATGAAGCGGGCGCCGGTCTTCTCCCCGACCCCGGGCAGCCACTTTGAAGGCAGCGGGTGGATGAAGCGCTTTTCCCATCCGGACGGCACCTCGGTAAAGGATCTCGGCTTGTTCAGCTTGGAGGCAATCTGGCTGATCAGCTTGCTGGTGGCAATGCCTTCACTGACCCGGATCTTCAGACTCTGGCCAATGGCTCCACGGATCTTCTCCGCCACTTCCCGGGCCCGCAGCCGCCGGTAGGCGGTCACATCAAAATACCCCTCGTCCACCGACGTGATCTCCACCTCCGGCGTGAAATCATACGCATAGGAAAACATCCACCGGGAAAACTGCTCGTATTTGTCGAAATCCCCCGGCAACACAATCAACTGCGGACAGAGTTTCCTGGCCCGCGCCGTCGGCATGGTGGTGAAGATCCCGAACTGCCGGGCCTCATAGGAAGCCGCCGCGATCACGCCGCGGCTCTCACCCCCGACCGCCACCGGCCTGCCGCGAAGCCGCGGGTCCGCCGCCTGCTCCACGCTCGCAAAAAACGCATCCGCATCCAGATGGATGATGGATCTGTTCCGGTTTCGGCTCTTTTCCGTTCCATTCGCCTCCGCCGCTGCCGCTGCCGCTTCACCCGCTCCCGCTTCCGCTGCCATGGAATCCTCTGATTTGCTCTTCTCTGCCTGCCCCCGGCCCCCGGCCCGGCCATGACCGCCACCCGGCGGCGGCCCTGCAGTATCTGTCTTTATCAATATTTTTAACTGCCCATCCAGACAGTATTCAGGTCTTCCGTGGCTGTCAAGAGCCGCAACTCAACACAGGAAATTGGGCAGAAAAAGACAAAAACAGGGCATTCAGGGATGAGCGATCCATGTCGCTTCCCCTGTCAGGGCTTGGAGAAGATATATCCGTAAGGTGTTTAGAATGTTGCCATTACGGATGATTTCTGATTCCTTGAGTCCGGTTTTTTCAGACGGATCAGGCACATGAGACATTCACGGAATTTTTTACTGGCTGCATGGGTTATCCTGGCAGGACTCATCTCGGTTCCAACCGGCGAAGCCGCCAATCTCACCATGGCTTCCCATCATGCGGCCCGTTTTGGAGCCGGCGACAGTCTCTACCTTGTGGTGAGCGTGTCCGACCAGACCATGTCCATCATGCGCCAGAACAGCCCGCTGAGGACCTACACCATTTCCACCTCCAAATTCGGGATCGGCAGCAGAAGCGGCAGTAACAAGACACCTCTTGGAATGCACAAAATCTGCTTCAAGACCGGGGAAGGCGTCCCGGTCGGCGGCGTTTTCAAGGCGCGGCAGTTTACCGGCCGCACAGCGGTCATCCACAGGGACCACACCGATGTTCCCGAAGACCTGATCACCTCCCGGATACTCCGGCTGGAAGGCCTAGAACCCGGACTCAACAAGGGAGAAGGCATCGACTCCTACAAGCGCTATATCTACATCCACGGCACCAATGAGGAAGGCCTCATCGGACACCCCAGCTCCCACGGCTGCGTCCGGATGAAAAACCACGAGGTCGTCGAACTTTACGACCTCGTCAACGAGGGCACACTCGTCTACATCCAGCAGTAGGCAGAGGCCACGCCACGCCCGCACGGAACATCCGGTGCCAGGCACAAATGTGCCTGGCACCGGATGTTCCATTTTGATTTTTAATAATAGTGCCGAAGCGGACGTTTTTCCGGGGGCTCGAGAGTCAGCGTGTGCCGGACAACTCCACCGGGGCTGAGCGGGATCAGAATGGAACGGCCTGGCGCCGTCCCGGCACCCGCCCCCACAGCAGGCGGAAGCACATTATCCGGGTGGTCCACCGAAATACCGGCGGAAAGAAATGGCAGGCTGGGAATTCTGGCCACACCGTTGGAATCAGAGACACCCGTGAAGTCAGCGGGAATCTCCGGGACTGATTGTCGTGCGGTGCCGGCGCTGGACAGAAGCCTGTCGGCTGTGTTGAACAGGTCACTGCCCAGGATGGTGGAAGCATTGTTTCCCCAGCGGACATTGGGCCATGAGCTGACTTTGGCTCCTTCAACCGGATGTTCCTCCTCATCGACGAGGGTCAGCTCCAGAACAGTGGTTGGCTCCATTTCGAGGACGATATCCGGAGTGTTTCCGGACAAATCAAATTGCTGCGGGAGCACGGTTGGCCATCTCCCGCCGCCTGTGACAAATCCGTCGCAGATGGCAATGATTTCCAGCTTTCCTGCCGGCATGGAAGGGAGAGTGAAGGATCCATCGGCATTGATTCGGGCCCAGCTGTGCCATTTGATGGATCTTTCCTGCTCACGCAACAGCATGGGAGAATGGACTTCGGCTATCACGCGACCATTGGACACCGGCCTGGGCACCGCGTCGCCAAGCCGTCCGTGGACGTCGATGCCGGGCTTCATCGGAACCTCGACCCTGTTGGTCATACCGGAAACAATGTCGATGCGGGTGATGTCGCTGAAATGGATTTTCCCCCCGCCCTGCAAACCGATCAGTCGCACCCGGTGCGTTCCTTCGGCGTGCCTGCCGGTGGCAATTACTCCGGGTCTCGAACGGTTCCAGAAATCCGGTTCATATGCTCCGGGCGAGGATGTCTGGGCAAGCAGTGACCAGCCGGCTTTGTACTCGTACCCCGGCTCCTCCACCGGCCCGGGCTTGATAACCAGGTGCTGTCCACTCTCGAGGGCCACGGTGAATGGCTTCTGTGCCGTGCCGGACTCTCTCAGTTTATTAAGCAGATATGTACTCCATGCTGCCCACCCGGCTCCGGAAGCCGGGCTGGTCGCCACGACTACATTCCAGCTTCCCGCGGAAACGAATCGGGGGTGATGCACCTGCACGGAAATTGCTCCCGTTTCCAGCCGCTCTGAGACATACCGGGGATAGCGGATTTCCGCCACTCCATCCGCTCCTGTCCTGACGGGAACCGGGGGAACCTCATGCCGTTCCGCCAGCCACAACCAGTGCCCGGTATTGCCCCCGTCACTTTTGCGGCGAAGTCCATAGGGTTCGATCAAAGCATCAGGAATCGGCTTTCCGGTCGAATCCACCACCATAATGGCAACCCGTGACGGTCCCCATGTCAGCAGCATCGCCAGAAACAATCCCCCCAGCACAATCAGTATGAGGAGAATGAAAACAATGGTGCGGGGCCTATTGTGGAAAAAGACCCGGGTGCCCGCATCATCGCTGTGTCTCTGTGAGCTCATTCCTGGCCGCCTGCATGCATTTGGATTTATCCGTATGGAGTGCCCGCGCTCATGATATGATCTTCATGATCCAGTGGTGAGACCATGATTCTATTACCTGCCGACCAAATGTTATTCGGGTTTTGAATAACGCAATCATATCAGCACAGGACAGCGGCTGAGACAGTGGATCCTGCCACGGATGTCATTTATTCCACGAATAGAAATCTGATTCAGTCCTGGCGTCGTGCATGAGCCGGAGGAGTTGACCGGCGACATCCGGAAACCTCGAAGCGAGGTCATTCTGCTCGCCGACATCCGCATCAAGATCGAAAAGCTGGAGGCGTGCATCAGGGTTGCGGCGGAGGCCGGTGCGGACTCCTTTCCATTTTCCCTGACGAATGGCCTGCTTGCCGCCCTGTTCATAGAACTCCCAGTAGAGGTAATCATGCTGCTGCTGACGATCAGGCCGGGCGAAGAGGGTCGGCAGGAATGAAATACCATCGGAGTGGGCCCACGTGGAGGCCGGGGCCCCGGACAGCTGTGCCAGCGAGGGGAAGACATCCCAATGGGCCGAAATATGGTCGGTCACCGAACCCGGCTGAATCTTCCCCGGCCACCAGGCTATCATGGGGACACGGATTCCGCCCTCGTAAAGGTCGCGCTTGATACCGCGCAGCGGGCCGTTGCCGTCAAAAAAATCCGGATCCGCCCCGCCGGCAGGGGTCGGTCCGTTATCACTGGAGAAAATCACCAGTGTATTGGTGTCGAGTCCGGATTCCCTGAGTTTGTCGAGAATTCTTCCGACGTCACGGTCGAGGCGGCTGACCATGCCGGCAAAAGTGGCCCGTGGCTTTTCCGAATGGCGGTAATGCTGCCCCCCGGGTGTGCCGTAGGGGCCCTTTTCCTCGATCACATCGAGGTATGGCTCGATGGAGTCTTCGGGGACATCGAGGTCCACGTGTGGAATGGTGTAGGCCAGGTAGAGAAAGAATGGTCTTTTCCCGTGCCTGCTGATAAAGCCGAGGGCCTCCTCGGTGAACAGGTCGTGGCTGTAGTGGGTTCTTTTAACGGGGTTGTCGGGAAAAAGAATCTTTTCTTCATTTCGCCAGAGGAACGGCGGGTAGTAGTGGTGTGCGTTTCCCTGGTTGAGATAGCCGAACCATTCATCAAATCCCTGTTTTGTCGGTATGCCACTGGATCCGGCTTCACCGAGGCCCCACTTTCCGATGACGCCGGTTGCGTATCCGGCGTCGCGCAGCACGCCGGCGATGGTGATGTCGTCGGGGGAAAGATCCGGCCCGCCGTTGCCGCGAATCCGGGCATGACCGGTGTGGAGTCCGGTCATCAGCACGCAGCGGGTCGGGGCGCACACCGTACTGCCCGAATAGTGCTGGGTGAACTTCATGCCTTCGCGGCACATGCGGTCAATCTGCGGGGTGCGGATGGTGCGGCCGCCGTAGCAGCCCACATCCGCATACCCGAGATCATCCGCCAGAATGTAGATAATGTTCGGCCTGGATGAGTCTCCCCCGCCCTGATCCTGACCGGAGATAAAAGACATACCGACCGCAAGAAGCATAAAAAGGGTCACTGCGACAATGCGACATCCGTGCAGGACTTTCATGGGAGAAGAGTGCATCTTCTGAATCGGCAGGGTGATGAGACTTTTACTGGTTCACCGCGGTGGAAGTGGGGTCGATATCGTCATCATCGCCGGGCACCTCATCCTGCAGGAAGGACTTTTCCCTGAAGAGTCCGAAGGCTGCGACAATGGCGAACAGGACAATTGTCACCGCCACGACCTTGAAGAAAAACATGTTGTATTCGACTTCGGTGAGCCGGTCCTCCTCACTGGAATGACTTATGAACTTGTTGACCTGGGCGGTGAAGAGATTCCCGAGGGAAACCGAAAGCAGATACAGCGACATCATGAAGGACTTGATGGACTTCGGCGACTGCGTGTAGGTGTATTCAAGGCCGGTCTGATAGATCATGACCTCGGACGCGGTGAGCACGGCAAAGGCAAGGAAGTGCCAGTAGATGGTGGGAGTCTGTCCCGCATCAATGAGTTTCTGCACATGGGTGATAATGAGAAGCACCGGCAGAAGCAGCACCAGTCCCATACCGATCTTCAGAGCAGCATTGAGCCGGATGACCTTTCCCAGAGCCGGATAGAGAACGTATGAGAAAAGCGGAATGTAAATGAGGACGAGAATGGGGTTGAGACTCTGGACCTGCGCCGGCTGCAGCTCGAGGCCCATGACATTCAGGTTCATGTGCTGGGCCTGAAGCACCCATTCCGATCCATTCTGATCATAGACGGACCAGAAGACGGCGATGAAGAGATACAGTACCGCGAGCTTGATGAAGGACTGAACGCCGACACCGCCGAACAGCTCCTTGAGAAACCCTTTCGGGTCGGCGGGGATATGGACGAACACATGCCGCCCCATCCAGAAAACGATAGTGGCGATGAACATCAGGATCCCAGGCACACCAAAGGCAATGTGTGATCCGACTTTGGCCAGCAGCAGCGGCGTCAGCAGCGTCGAGATGAAGGCCCCGAAATTGATACTGAAGTAAAACCACCCGAAGACCTTGGTGAGGAGATGCTGGTTGGATTTGCCGAACTGGTCACCGACGTGGGCCGACACACAGGGTTTGATTCCCCCGGCACCGACCGCAATTAATCCAAGCCCCCACATCACCCCGGTCCGGGTTTCAAAAAGAGCCAGCACCAGATGCCCGAGGCAGTAGACTATGGACAGCCAGATGATGGTGCGGTACTTGCCCAGCCACAGGTCCGATATCAGCGCGCCAATCACCGGGAAAAAATACGCCGCCGACATGAAGGTGTGATACCACTCCTTGGCGGCCTCCTCCGAAAGGACATCCAGTTCGCCCATGGCATTGCGGAGATACTGAGTGAGGAAGATCACCAGGATCGCCCGCATGCCGTAATAACTGAATCTTTCGGCTGCTTCGTTTCCGACGATATACGGAATGCCCTTCGGCATTTCCTTCGAGGCCACCGGCGCTGTCAGGTACTGTGATTTAGCCATGATCTTTTCACCCATACTGGCCCATATCGGAGCGGACTGAAACCCATTTGTCAGTCAAAGTGCCCGTGCATTCAGTGGCACAACATCTCATGTGTGTCAGGCACCAATGAGAGCCATGCATGACCCGTCGACGCGGACCATGGACGGTTTACCGGCCTCAGGCAGGCAGCCGCCATCCGCCACGATAGGGACGGCGGATAAACTCCTCAGCCTCGGGACAGCCGATGGCTTCCATGCGGATCGGGTCCCAGACCAGTTTCTTTCCGACACGATAGGCGACATTGCCGAGATGATTGGCTTCGGTGAGCGGACCAGCATATTCAAAATTGCAGGTGGTCGGTGCGCCGGTCTTGCAGGCATGGATCCACTCGGCATGGTGCCCGCGGGAGGACTGGAGATACGGCGTGGGGCGCTCAAAATCCGAAAACCTCTCTTCCGGCAGGAGTACATATTTCCCGTAATCGGCCAGCAGCATGCCGTTGTCACCGACAAAC
>JAUIAG010000169.1 GCA_030425355.1 Verrucomicrobiia bacterium | reverse complement strand
TACCAATTATGCTTTTACTTTGATTTTCATCACTTTCTGAGCAGGATACTGACTCTTTTAAATACTTCCCTGATTACCTTTTCACTCAACATCGCAGCGATAATGATGAATCCAGAGATACAAAGTATGGCAGAAATTAATCAAATCTGAAATGCAATGATCATCTAGTAATTAGTATGAATAACCGATAGGTCAACAGGAGGATTTCCACAATTGAATACCAGAAAAATGTGCATGCTTAAGTAGTCTGAAATAAGAGTTGTTCAGGTCATCAAGCCCCGTGATTCGGTATAAACCGAGGATTGAAAATGAAATCGAAGAAATGGAGGTTCAGAATGAGTGACGAACTACCGTGAGTGTCAGCTGCACATGCCGGATCAGATTCGCTGTCATGGGGACCTCCATAGCGAGAAGGCAAGGCCAGACCTGAGTCTGAACAGCCAATGTTTGTATTGCCAGATTTATATTTAATTAAGTGCTGACCACCGTCACCCCCTGTGGGGAGTTTCATGGCAGGCCACGAATAGCGATAAGTCGCTGAATGCCTGTGCACACATGGAAATGTACGGTCATTATAATTCATACTTTTGAAAATACACCAATTGTAATTGTTAAGATATTTATGAGCAGGAATAATAATGAAAAACCGGAGGGCACATATTTGCCGAAGGAATT
Organism: Verrucomicrobiia bacterium; assembly: GCA_030425355.1. Classification (GTDB taxonomy): domain Bacteria; phylum Verrucomicrobiota; class Verrucomicrobiia; order Limisphaerales; family JAJOIW01; genus JAJOIW01. The sequence goes on along the minus strand of JAUIAG010000169.1, from coordinate 10,911 downwards.
CGCGGACCAACTTAAAAAGCCCCTGATTCAATTTTTGCATGTGGAATCAGCGGGGGGTGCAATTCTGCTTTTATTTACTCTCATGGCGCTGGTAATTTCCAATTCACCATGGGCGGAGTCATTTGAACAGATATGGGAGACAAAGGCAGGTATCAACTTTGGTTCATTTGATTTCACCCGATCTCTCCGCCATTGGATCAATGACGGGCTGATGACATTGTTTTTCTTTATAGTAGCACTGGAGCTCAAGCGGGAAATAATACTGGGAGAACTGAAGAAACCCCGCACCGCCGCATTGTCGATTGCTGCTGCACTGGGTGGCATGATTGTCCCGGCTGCGATATATTTCATGCTGCAGTCAGGAAAGCCGGGCCAGAATGGATGGGGCACAGTTATGGCAACGGACACGGCGTTTGTTATCGGATGTCTGGCTCTTCTTGGTTCACGCATTCCGCTCAGCCTGCGGGTTTTCATGCTGTCACTGGCGGTTGTTGATGATATTGGAGCCATCCTTGTAGTAGCTGTTGGATACAGCAGCAATATTCTCTGGTGGCCACTGGCGGCGGCCGGAGTTGGGGTGGCAGCCATCCGATCCATGGCAAAGCTTGGATTTCGCGGGTTCCCGATATATATATTTTTAGGAATTCTCATATGGTTCGCCATTGATGCGTCCGGTATTCATGCAACCATAACAGGAGTGATATTGGGCCTTATGACGCCGGCTCGACGATGGGTCAGCGACGAGCGTCTTTACTCCATTCTCGGTGATGTTATTGCACATCCCTCAAGCAGTGAAAGCAGCAGACACACAGAAGACCGCGAAACATTGCAATTGGCAGAAATTGCCCTTAGGGAAACCCTGTCACCTGTGGAACGCCTGGAAATGTCCCTTCTCCCCTGGGTGGGATTTATAATTATGCCATTGTTTGCTTTTGCCAATGCCGGGGTTCAGTTATCCATGGAGAGTTCTGAGAATTCAGTAACGATGGCTATATTTCTTGGGTTCCTGATTGGTAAGCCGGCGGGAATTCTTTTATTCAGCTGGCTTGCGCTGCGCCTTGGCATTGCAAATCGTCCCCCGGAACTACAGTGGAGGCTGCTTATCGGTGGCAGTTGTCTTGCCGGCATTGGTTTTACCATGGCTCTCTTTATCGCAAACATAGCATTTGATAAAACTCTGATTGACAGTGCCAAGCTGGGAATTTTCGTTGCGTCCCTGGCTTCCGCTGTAACGGGAATTGCCATCCTGAGGTGGTGGCCTGCCCCCGGCAACTCTCCTGAAGTGGATCAATAAGATCATGGTCTTGGACAGGATAGCGTCATTGCTCCTCGCAAAATCTATCTCCCTTCCTGTCGCTGAGAGAGGTTCCCCATTTACCAAGTTAAGTGACTCCATCGTCTCAGTATTATATGCAATTCGCCAAACGCTTGGCACTGGTGGATTATTGAAAATGAATCCTCCGCCCACATACCTGCCTCAGAAGGAGAATAAGTGGGAATTTGATCCCCCGTTTACGGGACACTTAAACATCAGTTAATTTCCTTCCTTTCAGTTTACAGCTACGAATCATCTCATCACTTAATATGCTACACGTCTCAATTATCTTTCTCGTCATCGCCTTCATTGCCGGTATTCTCGGACTCACAGGAATTGCCGGCAAGGCCGCATGGATTGCCAGACTTCTCTTCTTCATCTTTCTGGTCCTGTTTCTAATCTCTCTCCTGTTTGGAGGCCCTGGCCCTCAAGTTTGAGTCAGGTCTCACCGGGAATGACTGAGTCAGTTCCTATTCCGGCCCAGGAGGCACCAGGTCGTAATTATATGTATGGCTCTTGTTCAAACTACAGCATAAAAACACTGTCTGGTTTCCAGCGGAATCGGTCGATTTCAGCCGCCTCAGCATTAAAGTTGAAAAACTGCATGGGAGGCCCCTCCGGTATCGACAATTGTATTTTCAAGATGATTAATTTTTTACTTCTTGACTCTAATGCCATTCTCCGCTATGGATCATGCATAAAGACGCCGCCAGTAAAATTTCCCGGACCTGGAAGTCTGAAAGCAACGAGCTCGTTAATCATCGGGATGCTATCAGCGATTGCTGTGATGCCCGCCACATTGAAAGAAACAATAGTTTCCAGCACTATTAAAAAGTAAAGAAACAGAATAATCTGGAATTGTCTTTTAATTGATTCAAGGTGATCCTTAAGTCGATAATATCAATCACGAACGAAAGATTTGGGTTACGCCCCACTTTCAGCCTGACTGCATTGCTCCGTGATGACGACAGCAGCGAAATAAAGTCCCCCTACGGGCCAACCAAAATATAATCAGTTTATGACAATAAAGATAAGAACGAGGTTGTCATCACGTATCATTCCGGGATAAAAGTGCACTTGGTGAATCACGACGTAAAGTGAAAATATCACCTTCCAGTCTAATTGCCCGTGTACATTGTATGACTATACTGGCGTCGATGGCCAGTGGAATTTAATCGCATACTGTTTCACCCCTATAACCAAAACAAAACAGGAAATATGACATGACCCAATTTCCAGACGAACAAAGCAGGGACGGCTCATTTGAACGGCAGCCAGATGAATTTCGCAACTGGGTGGATGCGCCGGAAGCCGGGCGCTACCATCTCTATGTTTGCAAGGCCTGTCCGTGGGCGCACCGGGCCTGGCTGACACGGAACCTCATGGGCCTTGATGATGCCGTCAGTGTGAACTTTGTCGATCCGATCCGTGACGATCAGACTGGCTGGGCATTCCGCGAGGGCGACGGGCACGGACTGGACGACGTTGAAAACTTCAAATACCTGTCCGAAGCCTATAAAATGACGAACCCTGGTTTCAAAGGACGCATCACCGTTCCCGTGCTATGGGACAAAAAGGAGAAGCGTATCGTCAACAATTCGGAGGACGACATTGTCAAAATGTGGGCAGGCGTGTTCAAACCGCTGGCGAGGCATCCGGTCGACCTCTTCCCCGATGACATCAAAGACGAACAGGCCGCGCTGAGTCAACGAATCTATCAGGATGTCAATAACTGCGTCTACGAAGCAGGATTCGCAGGCACACAGTCTGCCTACGAACAAGCGTATACGAGACTTTTTGATGCACTTGATGCTCTCGAAGCCCGTCTCTCCAATGGGCAGGATTATCTTTTTGGTTCACGTATTGTGGAAACGGATTACCGCCTGTTCTGCACACTCGTGCGGTTCGACGCAGTTTATTTCGGCCATTTCAAGTGCAACAAGAAAAGAATCTGTGACTATCCGTATTTGCAGGCTTATCAGGAACGCATTTACCGCAGTCAGGGGGTTTCCGAGACGGTCAACTTCGACCATATCAAGCGTCATTATTATTATACGCACGATGACATCAATCCGACAAGAATCGTGCCGCTTGGTCCTCTCTTATCCTGGGCATAGCCGGCATGGGGTTTATAAAAGAAACCGCGAAAGGTGCAAAAGGCGCGAAAAATTCGTTACCGCAGAAACAGGAACCGGAATCGCCGAAATTCTTGCTTACCTGACAGCAATGAATAGGATCGGAAGTAGATCCATAACCTGAATCGACTCAAGTCATCGCCTTTTCGCGATTTTCGCGTATTTCGCGGTTCGGACATGTCTCGGAACACATTTTCAGAACTCTTTCAAGGTGATACGTTGACCGTCGAATTCGAGGTTCAGGTGACACTTAACAGGGGCAGAATAGAAAACCTCATCGGCAGCGGACATTCGCATTCTGAGTAAATAGCAGGTATCGGAATATCGATATTCCGGAATTGCATCCAACTCACGCTGTGCGGAGACAGCCATCTGCCAGAACCACAAGAACTGGTTTTTGAGTATTCTATTGTTCTCCACCAGTTCGTAAGTCTGAAGAATTCTGTAATGGCAGTTGTCCCGGTCGACGTGCCTGAATCTGAATTTGCTGAGATGCACCTCTGTTGAAAATGATGAATCACCCTGAATAATCTCCAGCAGGGAGTTGAGAATCAGCCCGGTGTATCCTGTATGTTGGGTCCAACCGGTATTTTTCACGGCCTGGTCATTCTGAATCACATCGTCGAATTTTCGTCCGCTGAATTCCCATTCCACGATGCTGTGAATAATCTGATTGGGATTGTGATTCAGAGCCTGGTGAAGGTGAAAATTGTCTTCGGGACCCGGTCCTTCAATCACGACGACAATAGGTGTGTGAATAGGGGACCCGGTGTATTCCGACGCCTGATCCAGCCGCTCCATTACCCCTTTCACAAAACTCCGGGATAGATCCTTCAGCCTTTCGAATTTACGAATATGGGAATTCTTTCTTTCGTCGTCGAAATAGATGTGTCTGATGCTGACCGGATTCAAATGGAAATCGACATAATTCTGGAATCGGGTTAGAAGCTCTTTGAACTCCAGTTTGTAACTGTACTCCGGATGCGGATAGGACACATGGACCGTGCGCTCACCATTCCCGAATGATATATGTCTCACAAACTGATGATTCCGGTCTGGTTCCGTGTTAACCCCGATAAAGCGGCGCTCCTTGGTTAGCTCGTGCGCACTATCAAACCACGTATCGACAAGCCAGCAGTTTCCTTTTTTGTAAAATGAGTATGTATAGCGCCGTGCAGACTGGAAAACAGTGGAAGTCATCTGAACGGCTCCATTCAGCACCACGACCGATTTGTCCTGATCTGCCACGTCACGCAGGTCGACAGTTTCTGTAAACTCACGCAGAAAATCAGATGGAAAATATTCATCCGCCGATGAGCTTGTCACGTTTCCAGGAAGAAGGAAATAGAGCGGCAAGATGAAGAGAATAAGAATGGGAATAGGGATAAAAAACCGCGCTGTTGGATTCAGAACACTCTCATCGGTTATTGAAGAAGTTTTCATGGCGGCCGGGCGTTGTCGTTGTCGTTGTCCTCATTTCTTCCTGACTTCCAGACTATTTGAGATGTGAGTCGAGCCGGATTTTCAGTTCCGTGGCCAGCCCCAGCACCATTGATCCGGTGAATACACCAGGGCCGCTATGCTGAACTATCCATGTTTCCTCACCCCCGATCACATATCCATGAATTAACAGATTATCATGATCAGCCTGATCGTCAAACTCTGTGATATGGGAATATTCCAGAGCAGAGAAGCTCCCGTGAGCGTATTGAATATCCTTCAGGCCGGACCTCAGGGACCACACCGAAAAACCCGGTCTTGGTTCACTGTCCCAAATCGGCGGCCCAAGAGGGGCGATCTCCGCAGTGGTGTCAGCCCACTGCCGCAGTTCAGTGCTCACCTCAGTGTTCCTTGTTATTTGGAAATAGCTGATAAAACTCTCCTTATCCTTGTTTTTAAAAGTCTTCCAAATGACTCGGGCCTTCTTTCCCTCGCTGGAAAGGATGTAACTGGAATCAGGGGCCTTTATCGCGCTCATCACTTCATCCTGTGACAACAGATCTTGGGATGGAATTACCAGGACGAGAGTTAGGAATACTGCTCCCGGCCACCCCGCAGAACATAACTGAGAAGCTGTTTTCATTTTTTTCATCCGTGGAAATCTGTTGATGGTCCTCAATAACCTGCCGGTGAACCAGCCATAGTCTGAAACTCCCGGCATTTATGATCACCACACGAGTGTGGCTGCCTGATGCGAGGCCTTCCTGACGCGATGCCCCGGTCTTTTCCCCAAGGGAGCGGATTTATATCGGCAATCTGAACAGGAAGGAGCGACAGGCGATAAGTCAACAGTATGACGCCTCCTGCCCGGACAGTCAATCGATATCCAAGATCGGGGATGATGATTTCAAACCGGCATCGGTATGCCGGTGAATCATGGATGGATCGTTCAAGCGACTTTTTTCACGCCCCTCGCCAGTGGTGGACTTTCTTCCGGCGCTGCATCGACCTCTTTCATTTTTGATCAGACCTTTTTATCAAGCGACCAAACACGCTGTGAGAGCCCTTTCCGAAGGCCTGCGCACCGAGGTCAAACCCTATAACATCCGGACAACCATCATCTCACCGGGTGCGGTGGCCACCGACCTCCCCCATGCCATCACCGATCCGGAAGTCGCCGAAAGCATGCAGAAGTTCTATGACGAATTCGCTATTCCCGCAGACTCTTTTGCCAGAGCTGTGGTCTTTGCGATGCGCCAGCCGGATGATATGGACGTCAATGAAATTCTGTTCCGACCAATTCGTCAGGACATCAGCAAATCTGAGGCCCATTCGGTCCCCCACACCCTTCCACTTCAGCCCGGCCTCGTTATTTCAGTTCCATTTCTGACGGGCCGGACTGAAGGGATACAGAACAGCGGAAATACAGCGTGGTTTGACAGATACGGCCACGGACCTTAGTGTTTACACGAAATGCACATAAGGTAAAGGTAAGGTGACGCAGTCAGGCCACGGCAGCCGGCACCATCCTCCCCCGCCCTCCTTGTCTATCTCTATCTGTTCTGTTCCCGCAGCTTCAGTGATCCGGTATATCCATATTCCTCTAGCCGGACAGGAGTACATGACAGGAGTCAGAGGGATGCTCGGGCCGGCCATTCTGCCGTGGAGAGTTGAAGACTCCCGTATCAGACACCGGTCTGATTTCGTCCTGTTCGTCAACGTCAACATACCTTCGTCGCCTGCACCAAAATCCAACTTCAACCCTAACTCCAAATCTGTCTGCGGGTGCCAGCCCGCCGGCACAACCCACGTCTCAGTCTCTCTTTTAAATTATGCTACAACTATCTATTACATTTCTCATAATTGCCATCATCGCCGGTGTGCTCGGACTCACAGGAATCGCCGGCACAGCCGCAGGGATTGCCAAGATTCTCTTCTTCGTCTTCCTGGTGCTGTTCGTATTGTCACTGTTGTTCGGCCGCCGGAGGCCCGAAGTCTGATTGACCACTCCGTCGCCGTGGATGACGGCGGCATCCGGATATATTCCGAGTCCGGGTGATCCATGCCCGGATCATGGCGAAATACTGAGGACCCTGTCTGATTCCCGGCCGTATCCAGTGACTTTTATCGCCTCTGCATCCACCCGGATAACCGCGTGGAAAGTCTCTTCAGTGTCGACCATTCCCTTGAGGGTCAGGTAATGAACCCCGTTCCTCATACCGTATTTTCCTTTGTGGTTATGGCCGTTGATGCAGGCCTTCACACAGGGAAATTCGTCGATGATCCCCATGACCTCCTTCGCATTCCACAGATTATGAACGTCCTCGGGAAAGACCGGGAAGTGGCAGAAAAGAATCACCATTTCCCGGTCTTCGGTCGCCTGTTTCAGTGTGGCGCGCAGCCATGAAGGCTGCGCACCGCCGACGGCACCATGTTCCGCACTGCCATCGGGCCATGCATGAAAACTTATATCATTTCCATCAAGCACCACAAAACGCCATGCGTTATTTTCAAATTGATTGGTTGAGGTGGAAGCTCCGGATTTTTGGTGGAGGGCGACAGGACAATTCTGCCAAAAGGTTTTCTGATACCGATGGCGATACCGATAACGATTTTTGAATGATCCCGGAGGGATCACAGATTCATAGCCGGTGGTCGAGCGGGGCACCCGCGACACCACCGGTTCCAGTTTTCCCCCGCACCCCCGTCGACGCACTCCGGAGGGGTGCCGGGGCTCTGGTTGAGGTGCCAGGCACGTCCGTGCCTGGCACCTCAACCGCACGGAATGCAGAAGAGCCTCATTTTTTTATGTGTGTCAAAGCCACACCGACCATCACAATGGCCAGGCCGGCGAGATCTGTTATCAGAATTTTATCCCCAAAGGTGAGCCAGGCCATCAGCATTGTGACTGGAGGACCGAAATAGAAGAGGCTTGCTACTTTTGTCGCGTCCAGACGCGCAATTAACATCCACATCATACCATAGGCCACTAAAGACACCCCAAGAATCAACCACAACATGGCTCCGGCAAATATAGGGCTCCATTCAGTTTCCAAACCTTCGAACAAAACGGCTGGTAGAGTGACTGCAAGAGCTACGCCCAGGCTTTGGTAAAATAATTCAAGGCCCATTCCGAGGCGATGATCATTCCCCTGTATCACCAATCGACGCCGCAACAGACTGGCGACTGTAATAGCGACCACAGAGCCGAACGGAATCAGAAAAGCAACGATCGATCCCGAGTCTGTGAAATCCATTCTGTTCATCACGGCAATGGCAACCCCGACAAACCCGATCGATAATCCAGCCCAGCTTACCAGACCGGGTCTTTCACCGGTTATTATGCCGGACAGTGCACCCGTTGCCATCGGCTGAAGCGCCACAACCAGAGCGACAATTCCGGCTGGGACGCCGTATTCCAAAGAGTAGAAAACGCAGCCAAGCCATACACCGTGTGCAAGAATTCCTGTAAGAAATGAAACAAGGACTGTTTTCGGATTTGGCCACTCAAACTGTCCGCGAAGTTTCAGATAGATAAACAAAAATATCGATAACGCCCAGTATCGCCAGAACAGTAACGACAGGGGTTGAGTATTCGGTAAAGCAAATTCGGCTCCGATGAAGCCTGAATTCCACATCACGACGAAACCAACGGCCAGGAGCCAGGTCTGATTGAGTTTTACTGATGATAATTGCATTTTGAATAGTGCATGAATCGATGAGCGCCTGGTGGAACATACCTTGAAAGAAATTTTTTCTTCTGAATCAATTCATGCTCTCAAAGCCGCTGATTAACTCCGGGCTTTTTTCCTGATCATTTTTCGGGATCACTTGGAATTTTCTCCGGAGAATGGCCATGTCCGCAGCCTGAGCTTTGAACTGGCCGGCATCCGGACAAATCCCCCGGCCGGGTGATCCATGCCCGAATCATGGCGAAATAGTGAGGACCCTGTCTGATTCCCGGCCGTATCCAGTGACTTTTATCGCCTCTGCATCCACCCGGATAACCGCGTAGGAAGTCTCTTCAGTGTCGACCATTCCCTTGAGGGTCAGGTAATGAACCCCGTTCCTCACTCCGTAATTTCCTTTGTGGTTATGGCCGTTGATGTAGGCCTTCACACAGGGAAATTCGTCGATGATCCCGATGACCTCCTTCGCATTCCACAGGTTATGAACGTCCTCGGGAAAGACCGGGAAGTGGCAGAAAAGAATCACCATTTCCCGGTCTTCGGTCGCCTGTTTCAGTGTGGCGCGCAGCCATGAAAGCTGGGTGCCGCCGACGGCACCATTCCACCGGGGTGACTGAATATTGTTCTCACTGTAATACTTCCCGGCGGCAGCATGCTCCGCACTGCCTTCGGGCCATGCATGAAAACTTATATCATTCCCATCAAGCACCACAAACCGCCATCCGTAGTTTTCAAAATGATAATAGCGGGCAGGCATGTCCAGTGTTGAAGGAACCTGTGCCTTGAGTTCATCGGCTACTGAGAAATCATGATTCCCCAGCACGTGATAGCGTGGCATTTTCAGCCGTTGATAAATGGGATTGACGACTGAAAAACTTTCGAAATCCCGATCAATGAAGTCCCCGAGATGGACAACAAAACCGAGATCCATGGTATTGAATGACGCCACGCAGGCTTCGAGTTTAGATGGCGAAAGCGAGTATTTCCTGACTCCCTGCCCCTCCACCGCACAATACTGGCAGTCCGCAATGGCCCCGAATGCGTGCCGGTCATCGCCATACCCGGTGACTGCGGATATGGAAAACAGACACACAAGAGTGAAGGTCGTGTACAAACCGGCATAACATTGGCTTCCGCTGATCCTCTTCATGGTGGGCCATCTTCCCATGATGGTCATGGTTCATGTCAAGGCGTTGGTGTGTGGATGTGGCGTGCCCGGCACCTCCAAGCCCGCCGCAACAGATGTGGAAGCTCCGGATTTTTGGCGAAGGACAATGGGACAATCGGCTGAAGGGCTTTTCGATGCCGATACCGATACCGATTGTTGAAGATCCCGCAACGCTGGTTGAGGTGCCAGGCACATTCGTGCCTGGCACCATCAACACCATCAACAATTAACGCGGCACGGTTCAGCGGAACCGGGCTCGTGCTTCCTGCTCTGAAAGCACCATCGGCGTGATGAATTTCAGTGGATAAGCATCTCCTGATATCAGACCGACATACTCTTTCCGGCTGCCGTCGGGCGGAGTCTCGAAGTCCGGATCGGAAAGCCGGATACTCTGCCCTCCACTGTCCAGCCCCTGATCGCGGGGCAGGAATGTCACATGCGTGACCTTCCCGTTTCCGTCCAGATGCCGGTATAGAAGGATGCAGGTGCGTCCTCCGAAATTCATACTCAGCTGCAGTGCACCGGCCAGACCGCCACGCCGGTTGTCTCCGGCAAAGACCATCACCCTCCGATGGTATTCCGCCACAATCGGATGCGCCTGTCTTGTCTGAAGCACCACCGAATATCCATCCCCCACCGCTATCGCCGAGCAGGTCTCCCACAACACTTCCCGCAAAGCTCCGGCCACATCATCCTTTTCCATAGCCAGCTTTTTCTGATCCATGCCCGCCATGTATTCCTCGCGGGTCATCGAATCCTCCTTCTCCATCAGGATCCTGAACTCACTCTCATCCACTCCGGATCCCGCCCGCGGATGAAGCAGAACAACTGCCAGGGCCATCACAAATCCTACACCTCTCATGTTTCTTTCTTTTCTGTTCATAGTGATAACGACAAACGGATCAGCACACGCCTCAACTGTCGTGGGGAAATCCGGACGCCATACACTTTGCATCACAAAGTGAATGGCGTCAAGCCTGTGTGGGGACGCCCTCCGGGAGACCTTCGGTCAGCCAGCTTGAGTGTGGGCCTAAACTGACAGGGCATATTCCAGTTGTCTTATAGAGGGCTTTAGGCGAGTATGGCGATACAAGGACCAAGCCCATGCAATTGATTCATCACTTTTGCCTGATCCATGCTGTACGTGCCGATTGGAGAGAACCG
>JAUIAG010000168.1 GCA_030425355.1 Verrucomicrobiia bacterium | reverse complement strand
TGTGATGCGGTTGACGCCTCCCGCAATGGCCTTGAGACCGGTGATCTCCGGGCCGGCGGTGTCGGTGATGACGGTCAGGATGGCTGTTTCACTGGCCACCTGATTAAAAGTCCCGTTGTTGTTATAGGCGACGTAACTGATCTCTGCTCCATCGTCACTTGGGGAGAGGTTGCTCAGGGTGAGAGAAAGGCCTGCTGCGCCGCTGATCCGTTCACCGTCCCGATACCATTCCACGACAATCACGGACGGATCGGAGCCGGAGATGCCGGCATTGAAGGTCGCACTGCCCAGCTCGGGGGCCTCGACGTCCGCCGGCTGCTCATCAATTGCCAGAGGCCCCGTGACAACTGAACCGACACTCAGCGGGTTCACTGAACCATCAGCGAGCGCGGCTGCCATCTCCGCCGAAAGGGGGATGCTCCAGAATGCGACATCGTCCATGAGCCCCGCAAAATCACCCCACAGCTGATTGTCCGGACGTGCCAGTCCGATGGTCCACTCCGTCGTGTTAAGAGCGCTTCCGTCATCCAGCACCCCTCCATACTGCGAATCCTCGAAGATGAGAGTGCCGTCCACGTAGATTTTGACTTCATTCTCAGCATCCGCATCGTAGACGAAAAGGGCGTGGTGCCATGTGTCATTACGGATCCCGGCCGGTACTGACGGCAGATTGGCATCGAGGGACGCGGTATCGAGATAGGACTCGAAGTTGGCACCGGCCGATCCCATCTCGAAATTGTCATTGGCTGAGCCATAGGAGTGGGCGACGAGGACATTGGATACGTTATGGTTGGTGTTGTCCGAGGACCTGTCTTCTGATCGCTTGAACCATGTGCCGATCGAGAACTGTCTGACTCCGCCCTGCATTTCATCGATAATACCGAGATTGATGTGGGAGTCATTGCCGTCAAATTCGGCAACGGCTCCACGCTCGCCATCTTTGGAAAAAAACACACCTGTTTCCTGGCCATCATAATTGCCGAGGAGGTCCAGTGCGTTCTCATCCAGAGGAAGGTAAAGTATCAGCCCCGGTGAAAGCGAAACCGGGAGTGTGACAGCCTCCAATGTATTGGCTTGATCTGCGGTGTCCTCAATGCCGCTGATGGAGATGCTCAGGGGAGAGTCGTCGTATTCACCAATGTCGAGAATCACACGGTTGGGTGCAATCAACGTGGCTGACTGGATGGACTTGTCTTCGATCTCATAATTGGCGGTGTCCTCAGCCGTCTCAGGCGAGACACTCTCAGAAAAAGTGACCAGGATGCCCCGCGGATTCCCGTTTCCAGTCACGGATGACACGGTCGGGTTCTCGAGATCGGGATCCACAATCATCGACATGGACATTTCCCCAAAACCTTCAACAGAGGCCGAAATCTCGCTGCCGTCGTGAACCATCCCTGCAATGAATGTCAGCATGGTGCCTTTCTGATTGACCACAGTTTCACCATCCACGCTCCAGGTCACCGCCGGCGCGTCCCCGGCGCTGTTGAACTCATCGTCAAACTCAACGAAAAATGATACCTCGCGTCCTTCCTGAGCAAAGACTTCAAAATCGGACTGGAATCCGTCGGGCCCGAATCCGGCCAGTCGCAGTCCATCCTGCGGCGGTGCATCGGGAGTGTATTCATACCGCTGGACATGCCCCAGATGCAGAACCTCCACCGGGCTTCCATCGATGGACATTCCCACCTGCATCCAGTCACCGCCTCCGCCTTCCTTCCAGACCAGGCTTATGAACCGGACCTCGCCGGCTTCAAGCTGAATGGTTCCCGTTGCCGTTTCATCGTCTGTGAACGGATCGCAGCAGTCGGATTCAGTGGCATCCGGGACGGGAGCATTGTCGCCCTTCAGATCGTCAAGATCGACCGGGGACTCCGTAAAGTAAAAGGCGGAAGCATCATCCGACCGGATGAAGAACCGGTATTCGCCTGTGACCGGTGCATAGAATGCCCCGGTGGCAACCGCCCCGTAGTCATTCAGTCCACTGTCCCCGGCGGCAAATGGCTGCGGCCATTCAAACCGCCCGCTGGAGGATTCGACAAAATCTGAAAAAAGCCCCTGCAGGGAGGATGCGAAATCCGCAGCGGCCACACTGTCGGGAAACTGGTCGTCCTCGTAGAGGTTGGAGACTGCCGTGCCGGTAATCGGATCCCCCAGACCGATGATATTGCCGTAAAAGCGGAGTGTCATTCCCGCCTGCGCCATCTGAGAGAGCATGATGTTTGCTGCGAGATGCAGGACTGCCAGCCAGCACACGGATCGATCCGGTCGCGGGCAACTGATAACAGGTTTTCTTTTCATGGGTATGGGTGTTGATGACAGACCACAGGGGTATCCCTGAAGCTGCCGGTTTATGATTTTTCGGGTGTGGGTTGAATGTTACTGCTCTGTGTCCGGCAGGGCAATGACCTATTTTCATCACATGCCTGACCGGTGCTCATACCGGCTGCCGGGGGAATTGCTTGTTGATTTGCTATTGATCCATCCGGTAATTAGGGGTGATGAGATCAATGACCGGATACGGCCGGGGAGAGGCATCCGATGGGATTCTTAAGATCAACGTCGAGATTCAGTCGGTGAACCGCCGGCAGTCGGACGTGGTAATCAGCCTGCCCCGTGGATTTGACGCCCTTGAATCCCCTTTGCGGAAGGTCGTGTCCTCGGTGGTTTCGCGGGGGCGGGTGTCAGTTCGATTTCACCTCGAGGATTTGAGTGGCAAAGTGGTCTCCCAGAACTTCAATCATGAAGTTGCCGGAAAGTATCTCGATCAACTGCGGGATTTCGCCTCGCGCTTCAATATCAGTCACGATGTCACTCTGGGCGAGATAGCCCGGCTGCCGGGCGTGTTTGACTCCGCTTCGGGCAGTCTGGAGGCCGAACAGTTCCTGCCGGTTTTTGAAGACGCCCTGAAGGCCGGGCTCGATTTGTTCATCAAATCCCGTGAGGAGGAAGGGATGCACCTCAGGGAATATCTGGTGGCATCTGTCCGGCAGATGAAGGAAATGGCGGGGCAGATTGCCGAATCCGCACCGGCCGTCATGGAATATCACCGCCGGCAGCTGGCGGAACGTCTGCGCAGGGCCGGGGTTGAAACCGAAGTGGTTGATCCCAACAGGCTGGCCCAGGAGGTCGTGATGATCGCCGACCGCTGCGATGTCACCGAGGAACTGGACCGACTCGACAGCCATTTCAGAAAGTTCGACGATTGTATCAATGGCAGGGGAAGCCTTGGCCGCACTCTTGACTTCCTAGCGCAGGAGATGTTCCGCGAAATCAACACCACCGGCTCCAAGGCCAATGATGCCGGTCTGAGCCACCTTGTCGTCCAGTTCAAGACCGAGCTGGAGAAATTCCGCGAGCAGGTTCAGAACGTGGAATAAGCCCGCACCGCGCTGTCATAGGCCGTGAGGGCCCCGACCAATTTTATGGTGCCAATCCGGTCCTGACCGGCATACAATCCACCAGCTGATGGCTGAAAAATCACGAAATATCCTTCTGGTTGTTTCGGCCCCGTCCGGGGCCGGGAAAACCACGCTGTGTCAGCAGCTTCTGGATGCCAATCCCGGACTGACCCGCGCTGTCACCTGCACCACCCGCAAACCCCGCGAGGGTGAAGTCGACGGAAAGGACTACTATTTTCTCGATGCCGAGACTTTCCTGAGGAAGGTTCAGTCCGGTGATTTCATCGAACACGCGACAGTGCACAACAACAGCTACGGAACCCTGAAGTCTGAAATTATCGGGCGGCTCGAATCGGGCAAGGATGTGCTGTTGAATATCGACGTCCAGGGAGAGGCCGCCATCCGCGAAAAGGCAATGGCCGACCCGGTGCTCGGACCGGCACTCGTCACTCTTTTTCTGGTGACCCCGACACTGGCGGAGCTCGAAAAACGGCTGCGCAAAAGAGACCTCGATTCAGAGGAGGTCATCATCAACCGCCTCAGAGCCGCACGCATCGAAATACAGTCATGGAGCAACTTCGATTACCTCATTGTCTCGCAGTCCATTGAGGAGGACCTGAGGAGAGCTCAAATTATCCTCGAGGCGGAAAAGATGCGCACCACCCGCACGGGCAACCCGCTTGACTCGGCCTGACCCCGCCTGAATCCATTTTTTGTGATAAACAGTTGGCCAGTTTCATGAGCGGTTCAGAGAAAAAGCAGCACCACGTTGTCCTCGGTGTGACCGGGTCCATTGCCGCCCATCGGGCTGTGGACATCGCGAGCAGCCTGACAAGGCTGGATATTCGGGTGGAGGTGGTGATGACAGCCGATGCGCTCCGGTTTGTGACGCCGCTGCCGTTCAAGACCCTCTCCCGCAATCCGGTTGTCACCGACCTCTATGACGAGGAGGAAGGCTGGAAGCCCTCGCATATCCGCATGGCGGATGAGGCCGATCTGCTGCTGGTGGCACCCGCCACGGCGAACTGCCTGGCGAAGCTGGCCCATGGCATGGCCGATGACGCTCTGACCTGCATTGCCCTGGCACTTAATCATGATGCCCGGATGCTGGTGGCTCCCGCCATGAATGGCCGGATGTGGCTGCACCCGGCCACCACCCGCAACGTTGAGATCCTCAAGGACAGGGGAGTGGATTTCATCGGACCGGAAGAGGGCATGTTGTCATGTGGCTATCAGGGGATCGGTCGATTGTGGCCGGTTGATGGCATAGTCGAGCGTGTGGTATCCTTGTTGCGTTGCTGAACACCTTCAGACAGAAAATCGGACTGTGGACCAGGAGTCTTGCAGGAAGGGATTTCCATCCCTTTCAAAAGGCGCGATCCATTTCGATGACCCCGCAGATGGGGCGGTTCATATCGGCAGAGAGAGATCTGGGAATTCCGGTTCGCTTTGCCTACGTCCTCCTCGTGTACTATTACCTCTTCTTCGGATTCTCCGACCTGGCGGCAATCCCCGACAACCAGTTCTATACCAACTTTTATCGGGCAACCATCGAGTTGCCGAAAAAACTGTTCCTCATCTACGGCGGCATCAACCTCGTCTACCTTGGCATCCTCCTCAACATCACGCGTGTCCATTCCCGGGTGATGCTCTACTGCACCTTCGCCATGGCGCTGCTGGACGGACTGATGTTCTGCTGCCTCATCGTCATTGAGGACGGCTTCAACAGCCCGTTTTTCTGGGTCTATTTCGGCATGGTGCTGCGGAACGCCTACGCCATTTCAGACGCCTTCTTTCAGATCACGCTGAATTTCAGCATCGTGATCATGTATGCCATCGGCGGCATCTTCGGGCGGAGCATCCTCGAATACGATGAGATGCGGGAATCGTGGCTGAGCACCGAGAACAGCATCACCGATGAACAGGTTCTTCTCAGGATGGTGCTTCTCGTGGCCATTGTGATCTTCTGCTTCGGCTTTCAGGTGCTCCTCGACCGGGAACGCCGTCTGCGCGAGGAACAGCAGGAACTCAGCATCCGCAACGAACACCTCAAGGGGATCGGCCGACTTGCCGCCGAGATCGCCCATCAGCTCAAGAATCCCATCAGTATCATCAATAACGCCGCCTTCATCCTTCAGCGCAATCAGGACAATATGGAGCTGGTGAAAAATCAGGCGTCCATCATCCGCGAGGAAATCACCAGGTCCGACAACATCCTCAAAAACCTCCTCATGGATGCCACTCAATCAGTCGCCAGCGTGCGGAAGCTCAATATCCGTCATGAGATCGAGGAGGCGATCAGAGTGGCGTTGCCCGATGGCGTTTTCCCCGGAGTGAGCGTTGAATACCTGACTCCGGTTCCCGCGGATTTACATCTGCTGATCCAGCCGAGACACCTCTCGGAGATTCTGGTCAACCTCCTGGTCAATGCCCGCGAAGCCATGCAGTCCGACGGAACCATACGCATCAGCGCCGGACGCAACTCCGAAACGTCCATATTCATCTCCATCTCGGATACCGGCCCCGGAGTCCCCCCCGAACACCAGAACCGGATCTTTGAAGCATTTTTCTCCACAAAGGAGCAGGGGACCGGTCTTGGACTTGGCATCGTCAAGAAGTACGTCGAGCTTTACAGCGGGCGTATAACCCTTGACTCAAGCCCGCGTGGCTCCAGCTTTACACTGGTATTCCCTGAGAAGCTTTCGATAGCACCGACAAAATGAAATCCAACCTGCCACCTGTTCTGCTGGTCGACGATGAGGTGAACATGAAATCGACCCTTGAACCTATCCTCAATGCCGAAGGATATCGGCTGGAGTTTGCCCAGAGTGGCGAGGAAGCCATTCAGAAGCTTCAGTCGCATCGGTATTTCATGGTCATCACGGACTTCCGGCTGGGTGGCATGAATGGTTTTCAACTGGTGGACCACGTGAAGAACAATTTTCCGGATCTGCCTATCGTGATGATCACCGCCTATGCCAGCGCACGCCATGCAGTGGAGGCCATCCAGGCCGGTGCCATGGACTACCTCTCCAAGCCATTCGAGCCCGAGGAGCTGCTCCATGTGGTCGGACGCGCCGCCGAGCGTTACCAGCTCCTCGAAACCAACCGTGCCTACCGCGAGAAAATCTATGAGAAGTTCGGCCTGGATAACATCGTGGGTGACTGCGAGAACATCCGGCAGCTCAAGGAAATGATCCGCACCGTGGCACCCACCGATGCCACCGTGCTGGTCGTCGGCGAGAGCGGCACAGGAAAGGAACTCATCGCCGGTGCCCTCCATCAGCTCAGCCACCGCGCCGCCGGAAAATACATCCGCATCAACTGCGCCGCCATTCCTCACGACCTGCTCGAAAGCGAACTCTTCGGTCACGAAAAGGGATCCTTCACCGGTGCCCTCCGCCAGAAAATCGGCCGCGTCGAGGAAGCGGACGAAGGCACACTCTTCCTCGATGAAATTGGTGAAATGAGCCGGTCCCTGCAGGCCAAACTACTCCGGTTCCTCGAGGACGGGACCTTTTTCCGCATTGGCGGCAATGACGAACTCCACGTGAATGTCCGCGTCATCGCCGCGACCAATCGCAATATTCTGGAAGCCATCAAGGCCAACGAATTCCGAGAGGACCTCTATCACCGACTCAATGTCGTGCAGCTGCAGCCGGCACCGCTTCGCGACCGCGGCAAGGATGTCCTCATCCTCGCCAACCACTTCCTCGACCACTTCTGCAATTCCATGAACCGCAGCCGGCTGTTTTTCTCAAAAGCCGCCAAGGGCCTCATCCTCAATCATTCGTGGCCGGGAAATGTCCGCGAGCTGCGGAATGCCGTCGAACGCGCCGTGATCATGGAACGCACCCAGGAAATCCAGGCTTCGAGCCTGCCGGAATTCCACAAGTCTCCGGGGGTGGCCAGCGGCAAGGTCTATCCGGAGCTCGAACTGCCGGTTGATATCGAGAAAGAGTTGGATGAATTTGAAAAATACCTCATACTCAAGTCCTTGAGGCACAGCGAAAGGAACATCAGCAAAGCCGCCGCGGTTCTGGGCATCTCGCGCCATGCCCTCCGCTACCGCATGAAGAGGCTCGATCTGCTTCACCATGCCGACGACGGACCCAACGGCGACTGACACACATCGGCTGAGGCTCACAGCTCGACGGGCTGTTCCATCACATCGTGACCCGGCTGTGCCCGGAGAAACAAAGGGGAAGATTCTTGCAGTCAACATACGATTATTTTGATTATTTTCGGCTCCCGGAGATGCCTCCGGCGGTCAAGGAAATCCTGATCCTGCTTGTCGGTCTGGTGGTTCTCGGACTGCTATTACTGACTTTCGTCCGCAAGGCGCATGAATCGCCCGGCGCGACGGGCCGTCAGTCACGGAGGTCCTCCTCAGGGCGATCCTCCCAGAGCCCGAGAGAACGGGAGCTGGTTTCAGTGGAGGAAAAAGGAGACGGACGCATGCGGCGCAAGTTCCGCAAGCGACGCCGCACCCACAGGCCACGAAACCCCAGCCTCGCCGAAACCGGCGGCCTGCCGCCTCAGCGCCACGACAGCGCCGACCTCGCTGATGAGTAAGGAGCCCGAACAGAATCCCGGGCGGGAATCCGCTCATTCGCCGTCATCCGCGGACTCCCCGGCTACGCCAGCTTTGGCGGACCATCTCCCTCAGGACTCGCCTCAGAGCAGCGGGGAAATAACCCGCCAGTCCGCCAGTAACCTGGCTCTCGCCTTCGTCCTGCTTCCACGACGGAAACGGCGGGCCATGGAAATCCTCTACGCCTTCTGTCGTGAGGTCGATGATGTCGCCGATAATGAATCCGTACCGGTCGAAAAACGCAAAGCCGCCCTTCGTGAATGGCGGACAGACCTGGACCGGGCTTATTCCAAGTCGGAATCCCCGCGACTCGGCGTCAACCGGGAACTGGCCGCCATTCTCCCTTCATTCAATCTCCAGCAGGAGGATTTCCACGCCCTCCTCGACGGGGTGGAAACCGACCTCGTGCGCAACCGTTTCGATACATGGGAGCAACTGGAACTCTACTGCTACCGGGTGGCTTCCGCCGTTGGACTCCTCTCCATCCCCATTTTCGGTTATCAGCACCAGAGCGCCCGCGACTATGCCATCAGCCTCGGCAAAGCTCTCCAGGTGACCAATATCCTCCGCGACGTCAGCACCGATGCGGAAATAAACCGGATCTACCTGCCTCTCGATGACCTCCGCACCTTTGCCGTCACCGAAGCCGATATTCTCGAAGGCCGATACAGCGAAAATTTCCGCCGGCTCTCCCACTTCTACGCCAGCCGCGCCCTGCAGTTCTACCGCGACGCCATCGGAGCCCTGCACACCGACGATCGCCCAGCCATGATCGCCTCCGAACTCATGGGCGCCGTCTACTGGGATATCCTCCGAAAACTCGTGGCCAGAAATTTCAACCACTGGGACGGCAATGGAAGAACCCGGCTTTCCAAATCAAGGAAGATATATCTCATCTTCCGGACATGGCTGCGCCTCACCCTCGGTAGCCGATCACCAAACTACGGAACAGGTCCCTGGGTGGATTCCATCCAGTCCGCCTGATCCGTCATCCCCTCCCGCAGACCCCACCGTCCCATGAAATTCTTACCATGCCGGCCAATGCGATGGACTTCTTATGCATAAATCCATACTGCACCAACCCCGAATCCAGTCTCCTCAAACCTGATCATGGATTCCGAACCACACCGCACAAGCCCTGCCCGCTGTCGTGATAAATTTATCCAATTATTTTAGCTGAGTTACTTCGGCAAAAACAAAACACAATATAAAAGAAAGAAATATAATGCCCACAGGAAAAATAAAGTGGTTCGACTCAGACAAAGGTTATGGATTCATC
Source organism: Verrucomicrobiia bacterium (assembly GCA_030425355.1). Classification (GTDB taxonomy): domain Bacteria; phylum Verrucomicrobiota; class Verrucomicrobiia; order Limisphaerales; family JAJOIW01; genus JAJOIW01. The sequence goes on along the minus strand of JAUIAG010000168.1, from coordinate 2,435 downwards.
CAGCAGGATGAAGGGGGAAAAGATCTATTTGTCCATCATACTGAAACGGATGGATATGCCCTCAATGAAGACGACAAGGTGGAATTTGAAGTTGGGCAGGGTCAAAAAGGCCCTTGCGCAACAAAAGTAAAGAGACTCTAACCAGTCAGGATAGGCAGCGCCGTACGCGGCGAACCTGCCTTCCACGTTCTGTCGGAAAGCCATGACGAAATTTCCGACGCAAATCGATGGCGGTGACGTGGTTGCGTATGTGATTCTCAAACCGGCTATCCACAAGGACACTGGAACCTTGCGTTTGTAAGCTGATGGTGCCCTGCTGACTTGCTTCTATGGCTAGGCCATTGCGACGTATGATGTCGACAGATTTTATTACTTCTTCTGCGACACAAACTGGGAAACGGAAAACGACACCCGGCACGACTCAGTGGCCGATGCCAATGAAGCCGAAAAACGCAAGTTTGGACTGCTACCCGGACATTGGTCATACTATGTTGATGATCTTCGCCTCGTTTGTTGCACCATCGGCATCGATACAGTTTTTCCGCCTAACTCGTCTGTCACCAACTTGAATCTCCGAATGAACTACCGGACAATCAAGACCAGCGGAAACGGCGAACTGGGACTAATGCGCGGTGCTTGCATCCTTCGGTTGCGTCAACTCACGCGCAACACCCGACAGAACGTTCTGCCAATGGAGAGCATTCACCGGCGGCCCGGTGACGGCGGCCGTTGTTAGTCGGCAAATCGGGTTATCCGATGCCCTGCTCCGGTCAGCAGATAACCCGATTTGCCGACGGCATGGGCAGTCTATGCCGGAGCCGGGAAATCGAGTATACTGGAAGTGGATCAATGGGTGAGAATGCGGCTGAGAAGCATACTGCGAAAGCGCCGAGGCCGTAGAGGACGGGGACGCGGAGATGATCATCACAGACGGCCCAATCGCTACTTTGCTCAGACAGGTCTGTTCAGCCTGGAACAGGCCAGGAAAGAGAAAATCATCAGTCTGCGAACAGCAGCAAACCTCCCTGCACCACCCCTGGGACCGCCGGCGTCCCCGCCGGCAGGAAGTCCTTCAGCCTGGCATGTTCGCCGAAACGACAACAGTTGGCGGCTTTACATTCGATCGTGAAAAGGATATAGCTGGAGAGGTGGCGCGCTTGTGCGAGTTGCTCTGCGCCAAGATTGCTGAATACAAAGAGGCTAACAAGGCGCTGGAGGAAACGCCGTAACCGTCGTTCCTCAGCTTAGACGTTCGCCCAATCAAATTCCTTGTGCTCCTCAACATTCAGACCACATTCGACTATGAACACACGCGATTCAAATTCATCAGCCCCGATCGGACTCGATAAAACCACAAGACGGATGCTTGTTGCTGGCCTCGCTGTTACCTTGCTGGGGGTGGGATTGACTCTCTGGGAGGTTCTCGCTCCGGCCACCAATTTCGTCGGCGAAGGCATCGCGAGAGCGGTGCTGATATCTGGATTGGCACTCATTGCATTGGGCTTCTCTCGAGCAACAGGCAGGTGGTCTTGTCGTCAAAGATAGCCAACACGCTACGGACATCATTCACATGTGGCGCCATACCTCCCAACCAAGGGCGAACAAGGAGCGGGTGGACAACCGCTGGGGCTGCTCTGTCGGCCATGCTTTCGGTAGCTTTAGCCCGCCATCCCGTCTCATCGCTCACTCTCGCCCCAGCGGTGTCAGCGCTTGATCGTTATCCCAAAAAAATGGCACTCCGCGAAGTCAAACTGATGCAGGCAACTCGGCCATTCGAGTATGTGTCGCCATTCCCAGGAGAGGAGCATACTCTCTTGGTTTGCGTTGCCGATGGAGCGGTCACGGATGCGGAGCGTGCGAGAGTATCGGCGGAGATTGTAGCCGCAAAGTGTCGATATGCTGTCTGTTGGGGCTACGACTGCTCTTCATGGGATACGGCGATCGATTGCGCTTACATTGAGACAGACGAGAATTTCTCACCACCGGATGAGAATTTCGTGATGACCACGTGGCACGATGATGCGCCTGTTGAGGACGCGATTGACTTTTGGTGGATGAACACATCGTTTGATGATTACAAGTCGAACAGATTCGCGGTTCTGATCATCGGCGAGACCGCAGATTTGCTCACGAAGATCCAAGCAATCACTTCCGAACTCGCCCGACATTGGAACGCGCAAGAACCGGAAATCAAGCCGGGATAACAAGGCGTCGCTCTCAACACCTGCCCCGCCGCGAGTTCAAATTCCTCATGACCATTCAACCTTCAACCCACAGTCGAAGCCGCGCCCTCGGGCAGGTGTGAGAGGACTTCGACGTTAGACGCAAAGAGCCATGAGCCAGAAGACGACGCCCGCAAATCTCGGTGATCCGGACCTGAAGGTCGCGGGCTTCCAGCTATGGGTGCATGGTCGCCAGTTTCCGGACTCCACGGA
>JAUIAG010000167.1 GCA_030425355.1 Verrucomicrobiia bacterium | reverse complement strand
TGTCGCCATTTCACCGGCGTCCATCGCAGAGGAATTCAATCTCGCAGCGTTCTTTCTCCGGATCAGGTAGGCGGGGGAAGCACTGCCGAGTAAATCAGAAGCAGCCGGGGCGGTCAGGTGAACACGCCCAACACCGAGTCACTGTTTTTCATACTCACCCTTGCCGACTTTCTTGAGCACGGTGAATCCTGCTTTTTTGGCATCCGTGATCGACAGGGGTTTCATGTAATGCGGTGTATTGAAACTCGATATGACCTTGCGCACAGCTTTCTTGCACGCCGGGCACTTCTCCAATGGTTTGGCGTTCACAGATCGACGCAGGGTGAAACTCCCGCCGCATACCTTGCAGTCTCCCTCGCACAGTTCGTATTCGTAAAGTGGCATAGTCAGTCCCTTTGCTGTCGTTGAATGTTCAGGCTGCATCACCCGCACTGATGATGAATATAAGGCCGGTTCACACCGGCGGGCAAGGACGCTCGCACTCCTTCCTGATGCCTGAGGGGCTCCGGGCTTGGGGACGGCTCCTCGAAAGAGGCTATTGCCGCTGCGGATCACCCGCCCCGGATGCCGGCCTGCGATCGGGCATCAGCCGTCTGGTGAAGAGCCACCCGTTGAAGAAAATGAGCTGAAGGAAGATGATCCCGACACTGAGCCAGTGTTCGATGGCAAGTGAGGACGGGTCGATACGCCCGTCAATCCTGTCCACCGGGTTCTGAATCCAGATGAAAACCGCGCCAAGAGTTGGAAAGATCCACAGGAAATTCATCACCATGAAGAAGATCGCCATCATGGCCTGTGGATCACCCAGCACGCCCTCGGGTTCTCCAGGGCCTGTATCGGTCGGCAGTTCCGGCCTTTCCAGCCATTTTCTTTTTGATTCATCCATGAAGTTGTTCCCGTGAGAGATGGCCCGGCGCGGTGACGGGATTCAGGGCAGCACCATCGATACGGGGTAAGGGACAGCTCAGTCAAGTGCGTCCATGGCTTTTTCCAGTCCATCGATGTACTGATCGAGGTAGGCGGAGGGCCGGGCCTGCCGTGCGCGGCGCAGGTTCTCCAGCGCCTGCTGATATTCGCGCCTTTTCACATGCAGCCTGGCCAGCTCGATCAGGGCTTCGTGGCGGAATTCCTCGAGATTGGCGGCCCGCCGGAGGGAGAGGAGTGCATTTTCATATTCGCTGTTCCTCGCGTGGATGCGGCCAAGCAGGATCAGGGCATGGCCCATCAGCGGATCCCGGTCCAGAACAGATTCGGCCATGGCACGGGCCTGCGCCAACTGGTCCTTCTCAAAATGTATTGACGCCTCGCGGAAGTCGAATTCAACGGATTGACGGGGATTTTCCGTAGCCCCGGCCATGGCCCGTAGTTTGCCGAGATAGAGCGACGCCGAATCAAGCTGCTGGAATCTGATCAGGTTATCCAGAGGCTTGAGAAGGTCCTCCATGGGCACTTCCCGCGAGACAGCCGGAGCCGAAACCGCGGCATCCAGCGCGGCGAGGTAGAATTCACCGGCACGGGCCGGAAGGTTTTCCTGGAGAAAAAGGCCGCCCAGCATGGTCTGTGTCTGCCAGTCATTTTTCCCGAGACGGACGGCCGCCAGGAGGTTGGCGATCGCATCAACCCGCCGGTCCATATCCATCAGCCCGTTGACCTGCATGAGCCATAATTCGGGATCGGTGGGATTGGCCATCAGCAGTTCGTCATAGAGGGCCACTGACTGTTCGGGCTCGCCGGTCATCGAAAGGCAGTATGCCTCACCCCGTCGAAAATCAATGCTGTCCGGATCGAACATCCGGGCCTGACGATAGGCCACCAGAGAGGACTGGTACTTCTCCAGCTTGAGGTAGCAGTATGCCAGCAGGCCGTAGGACTGGGCATCCCCTCCCCCCAGCCGGATCACCTCAAGCAGGGACCCGGTGCCGCGCGCAAAATCCGATCGCTGGACGTGAATCAGTGAAAGTGTCCGGTGAGCCCGCCGGAATGACGGCAGCATTTCGATGGCGCGTGCCAGATGCCCCTCAGCACTTTGATAATTCCCGAGCTGGTACTGGAGGTTGCCGGCAAGAAAATGAAAGGCGGGATTGGAATCCGGCCTCAGCTCGGCAAGGAGGGTATTGAGCGCCGCCTGCGGATTATCGGCTATCATCGGGGCCACCCGGTCAAACAGTGGTTTGTCCGTTGCATCGAGCCGCGGCTCAATCGCTTCATTCACCCCGTATGAAGCGCGGAACCTGGCCATCGAAAGTGCTCCACCCGGGGCCCACTCTCCGGGCGTGACCTGAGACCAGCTACAGCACGGGTGGAAAGCCAGGTGAAAGAAGGTGACCAGGAGGCAGCAGATGCATGGGACATTCCGGTGTCTGGAGGGCGGATTGAATGAGATGACGTTATTTTTCATTGTGCCTGCAATGTCAGTGGAAGAGGCGAGCGGACCATGACCCGCCGACCGTTCACTTCAGTTATGGAGAATCTCATCTGCCGGACAATTTCTCTGGCTTCCCTTTCCACTGAATCGTGGCGGACAGTGGTGCTGATGATTTCCTGGAGTTCAGCCCGCCCCCGTTTGTCGATGAGGATCCGGACCATGAGATCCACTTTCCCGATTCCCCGCCGCCGCAGCTCGCGGGGGAAGGTCATGCGAATCTGACCGGGATTGAGAAGCGTTGGTGGCTGTGAGAGGTCGTCAAAATCGAAGATGTCCCTGATGTCCTCCCCGACGTTGACATCAAGGGAGGTTCCAACGGCAAAGCCTCCGGCGTCAAAACCGGTTCCCAGCAGACCGGCAATACCCGGAGTCCAGTCCATTTCCATCCTCTGAACTTCAACTTTCCGGACGGGTTGCCGGATCTCCACCTCGATGGCATCAGACTGATCAGGAGGACGCTCCTCGTCGGGCAGTGGCGGCATCTCCGGCGGTGGAGGCGGAACAGTGACAACTTCGCGAATGGACACCTCCGAATCGCGTGCACCCACCGCCACACGGGAAAGCGGGATCAGTGAAAAAAGAAAAACCGCCATGGCAAGCGCGCCGGCCATGGCTGGCCATGAAAACCCGGTCCCGTCACTCTGCGGGAAGCGGTGATTTCCATGGGAGCGGGAATACCCGTCCCTGGTTTCCGGGTGCCGGGGATTCATTGCGAGGCGGCCAGGTTGATGCGTGTGGCACCGGCCAGGGAGGCTTCGTCATGCACACGGGTGTAAATTTCAATGCTGGCGGATTTATCCGCCTGGATGATGACCGGCAGCTCCGGATTTCTGCTGAGTGCCCGCCTGACAACGCCCCGCACACCGCGCACGCCGATTTCACGACCTCCGAAATGAACTGCTCCTTCCCCGGTGATCCCGATGAGGATGGCATTCCTGTCGAGGTCCGATGCGGACGCTGCCCGCGGCCTCTGCACATCAATCCCTGTCTCCTCGACAAAAACCGTGGTGACAATAAAGAAAATGAGCAGGATGAACACCACGTCGATGAGCGGTGAAATATTGATCTGGTCATCCTGCGATGACCCGGAGAAAACCATCCGGCGTTCCTTCATGACCGGTCAGTATAAGAGGCAGTTGCTGGAGTCCTGCCGGGGTTCAGATGTCCGGCCCTCAGGGCCATTGCGGTATTGTATCGCTCCAGGCGGGCAATGCAGTGAACAAGGCGGTTATTCCTGCGGCGGATCATCGACAGCAGGACCATGGCCGGAATGGAGATGATCAGGCCAGTCTGCGTGGTGATCAGTGCCTCCGATATGCCTTCGATAACCCTGGAGAACTTGTCTCCATGCCCTGCCGCCATGCCGCTGAAGGTCGAGAGCATCCCGATGACAGTCCCCAGCAGCCCCATCAGTGGACCAGCCGGAAGCAGACGGGCAATGAACCCGATTCTTCGAGCAACAAAAGGGAGGTATTCCGCACGGACTTCAATGAAATGCCGCTGAACATCCCCGGCACTCCGGGCATCAGCCAGCATCAGAGCGGCTATCGGGGAATCTTCCCGCCGGACCTCGACGCCCAGTTGCTCATCGGTCATCCGATCCACCCCGGAAGCCACAAGAAAGTGTCCGCGCAGGTACAGCTCAAGGCGGAGGATCGTGTAGTACAGGAAAAGCGCCAGCGCCAGCAGCGGCCACATCAGCCATCCGCCGCTGTCCCAAACATTCAGTGCCTGTCCGATATAATCAGTCATTCTCGTTTATGATTCACCGACACCTGATTTATTCGACACCATCCGCGGTGGAGGCCTTTACGGGATCCCGGCGCGACAGCCCATTGACGAAGGCCACGGAGAGCTTTTCCATCCGTGAGAGAATCCCGGCGACCCGGCGCGACAGCAGCGAGTGGATGACAAGTGACGGAATGGCCAGAATCAACCCCAGTTCGGTGGTGATCAGGGCTTCTGAAATGCCGGACAGCAGGGGCTTCGGGTCGCCGGCCCCGAAAATCCTCATCAGTGAGAATGTCTGAATGATACCCGTCACGGTGCCGAGCAGGCCCAGCAGCGGCGCGGTTGCCGCTGTCACCGCGATGATGTTCAGAAAACGCTCCAGCCGCGGCTGCACACTCAGCATGCACTCGTACATGACTTCCTCGACCAGTTCAATGGATTCACCGGCATGCGCTGCCGCCGCGAGAAGCATCTCACGGGCTGGGGCCGGAACACTCTGCGCCAGCTTCTCCGCAGCAGGGATATCACCGGCCCGAATCGCCTTCACCATGTCGTGCACCACCATGGGCCGGGGTTCCCGGACCGAGAAAATCTGAACCAGTTTCACGACGGAGACCACAAATGCCACCAGGGCAAAGGCGAGTATCGGGTAGACCCACAGCCCGCCCTTGCGGAGGTGCTCCATCAGACTGTCCCTTGTTTCGGTGACCGCCACCACATCGCCGAGACTGGCGTCCACTGGCAGTTCCTCCGCCCCGCCGTTCATGAATTCCCTGATCAGGGCGTCCTCACTTTTCCCCATCGAAACCAGAAGCGGCTTGCCAGATCCGCTTTCCTGAACCAGTCCGGAATCCGTTGTCCCGCTGGATTGAAAATAGGACAGCGGCCCATATTGAAGAAATTCACCGCTCAGCATTTCTCCGCGGCCATTGAGGGCCGAGCCCCGGTAGCGGCGGCCCTCACCGAGGCTTTCCACCCGGTCCATGACTTGATCCAGAAAGGCCACACTGGCCCTGGCCTTCTCAGCGGGGGATTGTCCCTCATCCTCGAGGGTGAGGTTCATCTGTCTCAGGCTCTCTCCCAGAAGATTCAGCTCTCCGGGGGATATCGTCGACTGATAGATTGCGGACAACTCCGGAAACAGCGTTTTGTATATATAGTCGTATTCACGTCTTCTGCCGTCCACCCGACTGGCGAGTGATTCCAGACTGAGGCTGGCGGAATCCCTGGCTGCCCGCGAAGACTCAAGTTCGTCCTCCAGACCGGCTGTTTGCTTTTCGAGAGCCCTGAGTTGATCCGCCAGAGCAGACTGCTGTTCCCCGACATCCCGGCGCAGGGCCTTCAACTGATCCGCCAGCCTCTGCCTCTCACCAATCTCCGCCATCGTCATGGAACGCAGATCCTGACCATGGACCAGAATGGCCGGAGACAGCCACACACAGCCGATCATCCCAAGCCACAGAAATGTCAGTGAGGACCGGATCATTCCGCCCTCCCCTCACTGCCGGCGGCATTCTCCGGCAACCTCAAGGGCAGACGGACAATTTCAAGTCGGGAAGCCGCATTCTCAGCCACTCCAATGGCCTCGATGACCCGGGAGGCGATTTCAGGCCTTGAGACCCACCGCCATTCACCGTCCTGTGGATACCCCATACCGGCAGCACCGTCCGGGCCGCCGGCGTAAAACCCGGCTGAGAGCCCGAAGTAGATAGTCCTCACTTCGGTTTCAACGCCCTCCGGCCCACCCGGTAGGACTTCATAGGAGGTATGGACATTTGAATCGAACTTCTGGATTGCCGTGAGGATGCTGACGACCTGCTGCATTCTGGCAGTCACACCGCCGGCGGACTGACCGCCGGCCTCCGAAACGAGCTTCCGAAGGGTCGGCTCAATCTCCTCGCGCAGAGGACGGGGAAATGAACTCAGCCGCTTTTCAAGGCGGGCGGCAGCCCTGTCGGCAAATTTCTGAAGCTCCAGCAACGCTGATTCGAGCGCGTCTCTTTCCTCCACCAGTGCCTGACGGCGCTCACCGGTGTCCGTGATGGTGCGGGAGTATTCTGCCAGTTCCTGCTGCAAATCCCCGACGGCGGCGGTGGACACTTCCACGAGATCGCGGAGGAGCGCCTTTCGGCGGTCCCAGTCCCGCTGTTCCGCATCCAGCGCCAGTTCCATCTCTATCCTCTCGCGGACGGCTTTTCTGTATTCCTCGAGTTCACCGGCCTGAACCGGGGTGATGCCAACTGCAATCACCCACGCATGAAGCGTTCCCGTGAGTACCAGGCTGGATATCCGTTCCATCCCTGAATTGACTGTATTGTATAAATTCATTTCGTCGTGTGGCATATCCGGCCGGCCACAGGCTCCCATAGTGCCTATCACAACTCGATTTTCCCGCCAACATAAAAGGTCCGCGGAAATCTCGGGCCATATATATACGACGGATCCCGGAATGGTCCGTCATCCAGATCATCCTGGAAGGTGTTGAATACGTTTTTTATGCCGGCCGTCAGGCTGAAGCTTGAATGATCATGCCATGGCAGCGCCCATGTATACCCCAGACCGACATCCACGGCAAAAAAGAAATCCGATCGCTTCAGTTCATTCCGGAGCAGATCGCCGGTGAGCCGGTTGTTGACAACATGGGGTACGTCCATGGATCCGGTGAATTTCCCTGAGATGAAGGCCGTCAGCCTGCTGTCGTCATAAAAAGCGGTGATCACACCGTAGCGGTCCGGCATTCTTTCAAACCTTCCGACAATGATTTCATTGTCCACCGGATCCCCAGGCGTCCCGAGCAGCGTCTGCGATTCACCGTAAACAGAGCGCTGTTCCACATATCCAAGCTCCAGCCCGTAATCACCGGGACGCCATGATACATTCAGATCGACCCCGTAGACTTCCGCGCTGCCCGAGTTGATTTTGGTGGCTTCAATAATCCCGTCGGTGGACGGATCATCGGTGGTCAGATCATTGAAAAAAAGGTCGTCGATACCGGTGTAGAAAAGATTCCCGTCAAATGTAATGCTGGAAGCAGGACGGTAATTGATACCGAGATTCATGGTCCATGAACGCTCGTGGGTGAGATTCGGGTCCAGCTGCGTGACAACAAGCTCGCCGCCGACATTCGAAATGTGCAAATCCTCATCGAAAACTTCCGGACCCCTGAATCCGCTTGATCCCGAAAGCCGGATATCGAGCCCTTCATTGACGCTGTATTTGATGGTCCCTCTGGGGGACAGTATCGGATCATCCACCTCGGAATGTTTGTCGACCCGCAGCCCATAGAGGAACTCGAGGTCGTCGGTGATCATCCAGTCGTGCTGCACGAACACCCCGTTGTTCGAATAAATCTCGTCGATACTCCGGCCCAGTCCGATTTCATCCTCGATGGATTCGAGACGAAGCTGATAACCGAAAGACAGGGTATGATCGTATCCAAAGCTCTTGTTCAGGACCGTATCCACCGAGGTCAGTATATCCTCCGTGGTTCCGTAACCAAGCTGGGGCGTCCATGAAGGATTGTAGAAAATGCCGCCGGGATCAGCGAAAACAGCGGCAAACTCGGGGAAACGGGCTGACAGTCGACTGATGGCCTGGCTGTCATGCAGCGGCGACCCGGGAGGAGCGTAGCCCAATGCCGCCACCCCGCCATAATAGCTGTCGCGACCGGTGTATGCCACCGAGGCACCAATCCGATAGTTCATGCTGTCCGTCACTTCATGGTCCAGTGTCACTGCGCCAACGTGCCGGGTGTGAAACAGCTCCTCGGCCAGCATGCTCAGGTTTGCCGGCTGATCCAGTCCCTCGTGATCCTCACCGCCTCGCCGGTCCTCTGTGGAGTAAATATAGTCAAAGGCTATCCGCACCGCCTCCGACGGGTCATACACAATCCGTGTCCCGGCACCCATCAGATCCTGCCTGGTTATTTCCGTGAAACGGTCATCTGACAAGTCCACTCCGGCCCGGTAATTCTGAAATCCATAAACATACATGCCGATCTTCCTGTCCTTCGATACATATTCGAGAAATCCGGTGGCATTGGTGTTCGGCCTGCTCCCGCTGACATCCCCGTCCATGATATTATAGTTGAAATCAACCATGGCGTGCTGATGTGTGGGATTTCTGGGAATGATATTCACAACCCCGGCAACCGCATTCGGACCGTACAGAGTCGATCCCCCGCCCTTCACCACCTCAATCCGGTCCACTGTGATCATGGGCATCTGTTCAATGCCATACACCCCGGCAAGCCCGGAAAAAGTCGTCATTGAATCGGTCAGGATATTGATATACCGCTGCTGAAGACCCAGCATCCGGATTTCCGATGTCCCGCAGTTCGAGCAGTTGTTCTCAACCCTCAACCCCGACTGATATTCGAGGATGTCGGCAAGATTTAGAGACTGTGTCATTTGAATCTCATCAATGCCGATAATCTCAGTCCTCACCGGAACTTCCTCAATAGTCCGCTCAGTCCGGGTCCCGGTGATCACTACCGGGGCCAGCGGAATGTCCATCGACAGCGATTCATCCTCACCGTCCCCATCACCCGCCCACGACTGCCCCCGAACCACAGGCACACATGCCACCACCAACAGCACCCAGCACATAACAGCCTGAACACAGAATTTTGGTCCGATATAAACCATGTAGCCCATGCTACTTTCCGGATTTCTCTCGTCAACCGGAAATTTTCCCGATAAAAAACACCCGTGAGTTCTCCGGAAAGCAAATCGAATGGATCAGGCCGTGCCAGACGCATGAACCCGGCCTCGGACAACCATCGCAAGACGAGAGAAGAACACTCGAAGGAAATCGCCGAGGACTATGTGGAGGCGATCGCGTACCTGATTGAGCTGAACCGCGAGGCCCGGGTGACTGACCTGGCCAGCCAGTTCGGAGTCTCCCACGTCACAGTCACCCGGACCCTGCAGCGCCTCGAGAAGGACGGACTGATCACCACCCGTCCATACCGATCGGTTTTTCTGACCGACAAGGGCGTCCGGCTGGCCAGATCGTGCCGCGAACGGCACGACATCGTCCTCAATTTCCTGACCGCCATCGGCGTGCCACAGCAGACTGCCGAACGGGACACAGAAGGCATCGAGCACCACGTCAGCGAGGAAACCCTCAAAGTCTTCAAACGCTTCATCCGGAAATCCAAAGCCGAAAAAGAGTAACACCCCGCACAAGCCCGCGGCCTTCGATTTTATAATATGCAAAGGGTATGGTGACTCGCTATCAAAAGCTTATTCCCTGGCCTGCTATGAGAGCTGCAAGCATTCAAGACATTGCCCGCCATGTCCGGAACGGTTTCAATCTGCACTCTGTCCGTTCCAAAAAAGGATCAGGGATCGGAAAGAACCGCGACTCTGAAACGCGGCACCGGCTATTTTGGATCGTCCGCGCCCTGCGGTCGATCCGCACGACGGAGGGCTATTCCGACGTCTGGGCGTATGTCTTCCCGCAAATCCCGGTGACACCCTCACCGCCGCCGCGCAAACACCGTGCGCCTACGGCCATGCGTACGGGCAGGCCCTGCGCCAGCGGATCGCTGACAGCTACGCCGCCCTCGTCGCCATCTGGAGCCCGGACTGCGCCTTCCACGACCACTGTCCCGAGCGCCGCGACGACGGTGACCGAGCCCAGATCGAGGCTCTCATCGCCCAACTCTATACCCTCACCCGCGACGAATTCGCCTGCATCCTCGACACCTTCCCCGGCCTCCGCCACAAAGAAATCGCCGCCTTCGGCGAATTCCAATCCAAGCGCAAAGCTCTGGAGGAAAATGAAAGGCTGGCCCAATCACTTTAACCACTTATGAACACTGATCAGCAAAGGAAAGAGCTGCAGTCTGCGGCAGAGTCTCCTGGCGTGGCGGGTTCTGCCGGTATCTCGCCGTTGCTTGAGAGCCTCCGGGTGCTGATCACCGAGAGCCGACGGCAGGCACTGCGGGCGGTCGACAGCATTCAGGTACGGACCTGCTGGGAAGTGGGACGGCACATTGTCGAGTTTGAGCAAGGTGGCGCGGAGCGGGCGGAATACGGCAAGGGCTTGTTGAAACGGGTTGCCGCTGAATTGACGGTCCAGTTCGGCAAAGGTTTTGATGCTTCCAATCTCTACAAGATGACGCAGTTCTACCGTCTGTTTCCAAATTTAGACGCGGTGCGTCCAAATTTGAGCTGGACCCATTGCCGGCTGTTGCTTCGTGTCGAGAGCGAAACCGCAAGGGAGTGGTATATGAACGAGGCAGCCGGACAGGGCTTGGAGCGCAGTCCGTCGCCCATTCTCGAAATAGGCGGCCTGGATGAAGGAGAGTTTGAGCGGGTGGTTCGAATCGCTGCCTTGGAACGGCGCTTTGCTTTTCGCTCACCGCATTCCATTCCCGACCGGGTCGAAATCTGGAACTCCGGGAAGCTGCCCAAGGGTTGGAAGGCGGCCAAGCTGATGGTGCGGATCGGGCTCGGCACGCTGCGGATGATCGAGGCCTGTCGCGATGCCGGACTGCCCGCCCCGGCCTGGGATCTGGATGACGACGGAGTGACGCTTACACTTTACAGTCGAGCCTCCACAGAATCGCCTGTGGCGAAACTGACCGGGCGCCAGCTAGCGTTGATCCAATCAATGCAGCCCGGACAGACCAATCCGCTCCTGGGAGTATGCGGAGCGCATTGCCTCTGAAGTCTCCGCCCGGCAGGCCCAGCGGGACCTTCGTGAGCTTCAGGAAACCGATCTGCTCCGTCTGGAGGGAAAAGGCCGCGCCGCCCACTATGTTCGAACCGAAAGGAGGCTCCCTGAATGAATCGCGACATGAATGAATCGCGACCTGAACACGACGTGGGAATTTCGCCGAAATGCCCGGAAAAGAGCCATACAGGCTGAAATGGTGGCCGGATCCCGGGAAATCGCGACACGATCACGACATCGTGGGGCATTCCGCCTTAGGTGCCGCTCATGTGCAGGCGGTCAAAGGACTGTCCGAGAGAATCATGACATAATCGGGACATTTGACGGACCTCTCAGGGAGTGGCTCATGGAGCATAACCCGCTTTCTACCAACAGCTTCATTGAATCCCTGAAGAACTTTTACCCGGCAATCCGGACACAATCGGGACATTTTCACGACATAGGGAGAAGAACCCCAAACTTTTTGAACCATGGCCAAGATAGCTGACGTTGTAAAAATCCAGGCAGGATATGCCAACTTCGTGAACCTGCGTGAGGCATTTTCTGAAGAGAGCGAGAACACCGACGGCATGGCCATGTATCAAACAGGGTAGAGCAGGATTCGACTGGGATGAGCTTGTTTCAATCCGCGCCCCCGTGAAGGGAGCGACATCGGTCAAGAAGGCCGTAAGCGTCCAATCAGTGGCCCTCTTCCCTGACGGGACTAGCCGGGTAAAATCCCCGGCATGTTCGATTCACAAACTGATCCCCGCCAATCCGCCGTCAAACGCAGAAGGTTTTCCGATGCCCGGAAAATCCAGTTCGTCCGGGACTGGGAACAATCCGCTGAGACTAAACTCGTCCACGCCCGGAAGGCCGGGGTGCATGTGGCC
>JAUIAG010000166.1 GCA_030425355.1 Verrucomicrobiia bacterium | reverse complement strand
GGATCTGTGAGGGGGGCGCCGGGCAACCGGCGTCCCTACCTTAATAGACCTCATGGACGCCACGACCAATCTCGTGCCTTGGGATGTGCCGTTTGCGCAGTCAGAACATCCCAGTGTCAGTCTCATTACCGAGCAGTTCGGCAGTTTGGCTACAGTCGTCGTCGCTCCGCATGGCATAGACCAGTATCCCAAGTACCTCGTGCGCTTCGACAAGGTCTTGGCTGCGCACTATTACGAGGAGGCGCTTGGATTACGCGGTGAGTATCCGGCTGTCGCAGGTCTTCAGACTCGCGGTTGCGCTTATTTTTGGCCAGACTCTCCGTGGTTGCATCGGAGTCGTGGTTGGGCCGAGGATTTTCTGCAGTGGCCGGAGCTTCGACATTACGTAGTTTTTGGCGCGGACGACGTTGTTGAGATTTTGGCGTTTGGAGCAACCGTTGAGAGGATTGATGAGAGACGTATCATTGAGACGAAGCATGAGGTCTAACCAGAGCGCTATAGCGAACCGGCGCTCCGCTGGCCGGTTCGCAGCCTGTCGGAGTTATGAGAGTTGATTTGCAGAAAGTGAGTTTTGGCCCAGCGCCGGTCGCTGAGCTTGATCGTTGGACGAAGAAAAAGGAGCTTGCGGCGAACCCGTACTGGTATATTTTTTATACCTAATGGAGTTCGAATTCGACCCGAACAAGAGCCAAAAGAACAAAGAAAAGCACGGAATCGACTTCGTCGAAGCCGAAGCTCTTTGGGACGATCAGAACGCTATTGGCTTCCCAGCCAGATCCGACGATGAGGAAAGGTTCGCCCTAATCGCCAAATCCAAAGGAAAGCACTGGGTAGCCTTCTACACCCTCAGAGAGGAAAAGATTCGCCTGATTTCTGTTAGGCGAGCACGAAAAGGAGAAAAGGAAGTATATGAAAGCTAAGGATTTAGATAAGATTTTCGATGACGGTGAAGTCGACATCACCGACTACCTCGACCTGTCAAAAGGCTTCAGACCTGGACACAAACAGAAAAGAGTGAATGTAGATTTTCCGACATGGATGATCGACAAACTCGACAAGGAATCATCCAGACTCGGAGTGCCTAGACAGTCACTGATCAAAGTCTGGATCGCCGAAAGGCTCGAAAAGCCCAAGGCAAAGAGAAGAAAGAAAGAATTAGTCCAACCAGACGGTGCAGACAACGGCGGCAAGCGCCGCGTCTGACCTCGACGTTGGCCAGAAAATAGAAGAACCACATGGCATCACTTCCCTTCATCCAGATTCAGTCATCGAAGTTCCCAATTCTCCCAGGCGAAGCCGAAGAACTTGTGAATGAAGGGACATACGGAAAGGCGCTGGCGGAGTATCTTGCTGACCACCTGAAGGCACGCGGATATGAGATTCCGTTCACCTGCTGCGAGGACTGGGGATGGTGGGTCGAGATCGTTGGGCAGCCGTTCACGCTCGGGTGCTGCGTTTATGGCGCTTCGAACGCCGAGACTGGTCCGGACATGTGCGTCAAAGTGAGCCGAGATCCAGAGAGGAAGTGGAGCCTGCTCAGGTTTCGAATGATCGACACCGCGCCTCGGGTGGAGAAGCTCTTCGACGATTTGAAGCAGATCCTTTCAGCAGACAGCGAAGTGCAGATCGTCGGTTACCCGGAAGATTTCCCGCTCGAACCCGAAGATGAAAACTAACGGCCAACAAGTCGAGGCACCGAACCGGCGACAGAGCCCGTCCCCGGGAGCGGGGAGTCGACAGCGGAGTATTTTCTGAAGCATATTTTTCTGACGGTCGGACATAGCCTGGCCATGCATCGCCAGATACTCCGGAGCCCATCGTCGGAAGTGCGGTGCCAGGCAAGTATTTGCCTGGCACCGCACTTCCGACGATGGCGGGCTTTCGGCCATTGGGGTGAGACCATTTAAAGTTCGCCCATGAGCCTGTGGAGTCTCTGCATGTGCCGTGAGGTGCTCTGGTCCGTCAGATGGGTGAATTTGACCATCGCCGGGGGAGGGAGAAGGCGCGGGTTGTGGTGGGTTTTCAGTAATGGCGGAGATTTCCGGAATCCATTCAACCCGCGATTGGGTGTAGAAATTAAACTGGAGAGTCTGCACAATGACACTCATGAGCGGACTGAAAACCATGGCTGGAACCTGTCATCTGTCGTCCCTGAGCCTCAAACTGTCAGGTTCCCATGACCAATTCCTCTGATTAAACTTCCACGATGAATCTGTTACAAAGCATAGTTCTATTCATCTCTCTCCTGTCGTGCGGAATTCTGTCCGCGGAGGAATCTTCGTATGTTCCGAAGGCGCCTTTGGGCGCGCTCGATCTCCGTGATGGGGACGCCATTGTATTTCTGGGGGACAGCATCACGCATCAATGCCTCTACACGCAGTACGTGGAGGACTATTTTTACACCCGATTTCCGAAGATGAGGCTCCGGCTGCACAACGCCGGGGTGGGTGGATCCCGGGCATGGGATGCACTTTTCCGCTTCGACCGGGACGTGGCCGCCTACCATCCGAAGTATGTCACGGTGCTGCTGGGGATGAATGACGGCCGCTATGCGGAGTATTTTGATGATGTTTTCACCAGCTACAGCAGGGAAATGAATCGGCTGCTGGAGAGGATCGACGATTGCGGGGCGACAGCGATCCTGATGACGCCGACCATGTTCGATGCCCGTGCCAAGCGGATGCAGCCGCCAGGCGGGTTCATGGGACCTAAGGCCGTCACTTTTTACAATTCGACGCTGGCCTATTACGGAGCCTGGCTGCGGGACATCGCCTGCGAACGCGGGTTGGGGTTTGTCGACCTGTGGGGTCCCCTGAACGAAATTACATTTCACGAGCGCCGGAAAGATCCGACGTTCACCATGATCAGCGATTCGGTGCATCCGGATCCCGCGGGACAGGTTGTGATGGCTGCCGCGATGATCGAGGACCTTGGCTTACCCGGGATCGTATCGCGGATGTCCTTCAACTTCGTGGACGGCGTGTGGTCCTCAACGTCGGAATCCGCCAAAATCAGCGACCTGAAGGGGAGCCCGGACCGGCTTTCATTCATGTCCCTTGAGCATGCCCTGCCCCTGGTGCTGCCGGATGAGGCGCAACGCGGGGTGATGCTGACCGGTCTCGGCAGGAGATTCAGCCAGCAGACATTGAGCGTTTCGGGTCTTCCTGCAGGGACCTACTCGGTTTTAATTGACGGCAAAGAAGTGGTCCGGACAACGGACGGTGAACTCAGGGACGGACTCCCGCTGCAGAGCGTAACCGGGACACCGCAGTACCGGCAGGCGGCGAAGGTGGCCGAACTGAACCGACAGCGGAACGAGGGGCCGGTTAAAACACTCCGCAACGAATGGGTGAATTTCCAGTCATGGAAATATCTTCAAGCGCAGGTGGAAAGGAATCCTGATGATGAGGCGGAGAAGCAGCGGCTGACCGACGTGGAGAAGAGGCTGCCCGGGATGGAAGAGCGGGTGAAGGCAGCTGAAGCCGCCGCGCTTGCCATCGAAGATGAAATCTTTCAGATCAACCAGCCCCGGCCGCATCGGTTCACGATTCAGCCTGCAGGAGATTGAGGGCACCCACAGCGGCGGCCGGAATTCACAGGTGCCTGTACCGGCGCATTGACCTGATGGATTCTCCCCGGGTTTGCCTTGGAGAAGATGTAATGCAGTCAACTCGGATATGCGGAGCAGGGGAGCGATGGAAATAGGTATTCCCAGGGCTGGAGGATTCAGTTTTCTCCGGAACCGACGGTTTTTCTGAAGGATGTCGGCAGTCGAGGTGCCTCCCCTCAGCAAAGCTGTTGTGGGAAAGAAAATCGGTGGTATTTTAATTTATCCATCCACGTCAGGAGGCTTGAGAAGGGTATCGGCTCAGGTGTTGGCAATGGATGAAATGAACCAACGGCCAAAGGATTTCTGATTTCGGGGATGAATCAAGTCGCCACGACCCCGGGCTTCTTTGAGCATCACTGTGTCAGTTCCCGCGGGGCCTGATCCGGTTCGAAACTGAATTGACCCATTGAATATCAACACATGAGCCGGAGCGCATCCCCGGTCAGATGCAGGCTGGACTGGCTCGGAAATCATCAGGGAAAATGTATTATATTCTGGCAGCTCTTTTTCTGGCTTTCTCCATCCATCCGATCCGTGCAGAGGACGGGCAGGGGAACTGGATGACCTCGTATTACAGGAGTCCGAGTCCTGAGAATTTCGTTCCTGAGGTTCGTTCATTGACCCGGGCCGGAGTGCTCAAGTTTAAGCATAACCAGCCGCCAGCGGTCGCCTTTCTCAGCCAGGTGATGGCAGCCAATCCGGAAATGGTTCCAAAGTGGCTTGAGGAGTTTAAAGATCTGGATGAGCAGCAGCAGACAATAATTTGGGCTGCGGCATGGTATTCCCACACCACTGAGGCGAGGAAGTTTTTTGAGGACCAAGGCCTTGATTTATATCTCGAGCAGAAAGCCCCGGGGATCCTGGAAATGGAGGTGAAATCCCCTGCTGCCCTCGATATGCTATGGGGTTACTTCATGGCCACAGGGAAGGATCAACCCATCCGTAGGATCATTTCCGCGTTCGAACTCTCGGAGTATCTTGGGGATATTGAGGGGGTCAGGACATCGGAGAAGATACAGCGGGACATGGAGAAAGCCTATCTTGGTATCACTTTCAAAGCTGCCATGTGGTCTCTGGAAGTAAATTGTCGCCAGCATCCGCTGGTGATGCAGTATTGTGAAGACATATACAAGGATGAAGAATTGCCTGAGAATCAGAGACTGTGGCTCGGGGTCGTCCTGTCGAAAGTGAAGCCTGAAAAATATACTCTCCAACCAGGCAGGGATGAGAATGCTGAAAAGGGTGGCATGGATGAGCCGGCCACCACTTCGAAATTCAATTTGCAGGAAATGAAACTGCGAAATCCGGCCAGAGTACAAATTAAGACAAAAGATGGCTTTGGCGGAGAGGTTTTCCTGACGGCGAATGAAAATATATATGCGGAGTGGGCCGGACCGGAAATGCCGAGGATCGATACTATTGAGGAGCTTCCGGTCGGCAGTCTTATGGTCATGGTTGTCATATACTCAAATCCGGCGAAGGACAGGGATGGCAATGTCAATGTGACCTATGATCTGGAAATTATTAAGCCGGATGGATCGGTCTCTGAATTTCTTCCCGATATTGTATGTATGAAGGGGCCATTGAAGGGTCAATCGGCCAAGCTGAATTTATCGCAGACTCAGTTGAAATGGGGAGCCGAAGCTGCAGATCCCCCCGGGCTATGGAAATTCAAAGTGATTCTCAAGGACAATGTCCGCGGGACTCAACTGCCGTTGGAAGCGTCCTTGAAGATTGTCAGCAGCGGGGAGCCGGAATGAAACAGGGAATGCACGCAACAACGCACTTCCACGCGTGTTGAGTGCATTCACAAATATTGGGGAATGATGAAGAAAAAAGTTGTCATGGTATTGTTGGGAATCTGGCTTGTGTATCCTGCCTTGACCACATTTCCGATGGATGGGCAGGCAGTTGGCAGGCCCAGGGTGGTTATTCTGACGGATATCAGTAATGAACCCGACGATCAGCAGTCACTGGTGCGTTTTCTGAGTTATGCCAACGAATTTCAGATTGAAGGACTGATTGCCACCACTTCGTGCTGGCGGAAAACCAATCCTGACACTCCGGCCATCATGGAGGTGCTCAATGCCTATGAGGCAGTCCATGGAAATTTGTCGATGCATGCGGAGGGATTTCCACCGGCTGACAGTCTGCGTTCCGTGACCATGACCGGGGTTGATGGATTCGGTATGGGGGCTGCGATCGGGCAGCTGGACAATGAGGGGATCGAACATATCATCAGCGTGCTCGACAAACCGGATCCACGGCCAGTGTGGTTCTGTGTATGGGGAGGCGCCAACACCCTCGGAGGTGCGGTAATGAAGCTTCAGAGGGAACGTGGCGATGAAGTGGAAGCGCTGATTTCCAAAATAAGAGGATATGAGATTGCCATTCAGGACGACGGTTTCGCATGGATAGCCCGTCATTATCCTGGAGTGCAGCTCATTTCAGCCCGGCTGCTCTGGAAAGGCATTTCAAGGACCACTGAATCCTTCAACGCATGGAGTGAGTCCTGGGGAGGCGACAACAGTCTCTTCAGTCCAGCATGGGTGCAGAAGAATATCCAGAGTCATGGCACCCTTGGTCAGGTTTATCCGGATGCGGTTTATCTTTGGGAAGGCGATTCGCCCTCCTTTTTATATCTGATTCCGAATGGTCTGAGTGATCCGGAAAAGCCCCATTGGGGTTGCTGGGGCGGGCGGTTTGAATCGGCGAGATCCCGAAATGTCCGCACCGGATCCGGCAGTCAGATAGTGGATCCGTTACTCGCATTACAGGACGACTATGCGGTTTTTACCGATGCGAGAGACCGCTGGAATTACGATGGCCGGATATTTCACAATGAATACTGCGCGGTATTCCGCTGGCGGGAGGCTTATCAGAATGACTTTGCAGCCAGGATGGACTGGTCGGTCACCAGTGAATTCAGCGGAGCCAATCACAATCCGATAGCAATCCTGAATCGTGACAGTTCTGGGAATGCGGTTATTATCAACTCACAGCCAGGGGATTCAATTGTGTTGTCGGCTGAGGGGACGCGTGATCCGGATGGCGATGATCTGGATATTCGCTGGTGGATTTATGAAGAAGCCGGAACTTTGGACGTCAGTCAGGAAATCAAACCTGAATCACGTCCATCTCTTTCCAATGCATCCGGTATGAAAACGGAGGTGAGAATTCCTGAAGCTGTGGAGGACGGAAGTATCCATGTGATCATGGAAGTTGAGGACGCGGGTGAGCCCTCACTTTTCTCCTACCGGCGTGCGGTTATTTCAGTGGGCTCTGCAGCAGTCGGGCCCTCGATGTAGTCAGTCGACCCTCACGCGGTTTTCCATGGCATGGATGAGAGTGACCTCGTCGGTGTATTCCAGTGAGGACCCTGCAGGCAGGCCCCTGGCCATCCGTGTGAATCGTATGCCGCCGGTATTGGAAAGGGTTGACTTGATGAAATGGATTGTGGCTTCGCTCTCAACATCGGAGGAGAGGGCAAAGACAATTTCCGGATTGTGCAGTCCCTCCAGTCGTGAACGCAGTGACTCGATGGCGATGTCCTCCGGTTCAATGCCGGATGAGGGGGATATTTTCCCCCCCAGGACGTGGAAGGATCCTGAAAGGGACTCGAATCGCTGGAGGCTGAGGACGTCGGTGGGTTTTTCCACGACGCAGAGCAGGGGAGCTCCTGAGGATGCCGATTCTGTCAGAGCCGCGCAGTTTCTGCATTCGTCATCGACCCTGATACATCCGCATGTGCCGCAGAAGCCAATGGCCGCTGTCGCATCCGAAATGCCGCTGCAGAACTCCTCCACCCGCTGTCGGGGCCATGATATCAGCGACAGGGCAATGCGCTCAGCCGACCGGGGGCCGATACCCGGGAGCTGTCCAAGGGTCTGAATGAGGACCCGCAGGGGTTCGGGATAGTTGATCAAGATGTTATCGGTATCCCCATGCGGTCCGGACCGATGGTGTCAGTGAGAAGAAAAGGAGAGTGATCCCTGCCTGCTGTCAGATCAGACCGGGGAGGCTCATGCCTGAGGTGAGTTCCCCCATCTCGTCATTCGAGATCTGCTTGGCCTTTTCCATTGCGGCGTTCATGGCTGTCACCACCAGATCCTCGAGCATCTCGATGTCGGAGGCGTCCACGGATTCGGGGTTGATCTTGATGGATGTCACCTTGCTGCAATCGCAGGTGATGGACACAGTCACGGCACCGCCGCCGGATGAGGCCTCAATGACTCTCTCAGCCAGTTCCGCCTGTTTCTGTTCCATCTGCCGCTGGATCTTTGCGGCCTGCTTCATAAGTTTTCCTACTCCTGCCATAATAAAATCGAGACTCCCGTCAGTTTAATCTCTGGATTGCCGAACATCAACGATTTGGCCTTTGAAAATTTCCAGCGCTTCCCGGATCTGCGGGTCATTGCGGAATTCGTCGAAATCGAGTTTTGTGGGCTGCACCGGTTCCGGTTCGGACTTTTCACGGCTTTCGCCATCGGCTGTTTTTTTTCTGCGGGCGGACGGCTTTTCCGCCGGTTCGGCATTGAGGGCGGGAACCGGAGGGGTGCCGGACGGATGTGGTTCCTCGACAAACTCGACGTCAAACCGTGTGAAACCCTGGTCCTTGAGAGCGGCTTTGATGGCCTTGATGTTTTTCGGTGTCTGGGTGAGCGCGATCTGGGAGGCGATGACCGGATCCATGCCTATCACCAGCGTTCGACTGGACATGGTGAACCGGCTGAGATGAGCCCCGGAAAGTGAATTCTTCAGGAATGCGCTGGAGGCGCCGGCTGTTTCGACCAGAAGCGCCCAGTTCAATTCGGGTGTTCCGGCGCTGGAATCAGCGGTTTTCTTTCGTTGTCCGCCCTCCGGGGAACCGGACCCGGTTTCGGGACTCGGACCTGGACTCGGATGCGGATCCGCGTCCGCATCCGGAGTAGGTTGTTCTCCGGTTTCCGGTGGGGCTGCCTGTTCCGCTGATGGCTTGTCAGCGGGTGCTTCCGGCGCTGCGGGCGTATCGGATGGCTTGGCGGATGTTTCCTCCGGAACCCCGGGCTGTGTCTCCGCATCTGCCTGAGGCTCGGCGGCTTGATTGGGGATTTCCTGTCCGGAATCATCCCTCATTTCTCCCGTCGTTTCGGGAGTAGCTGATTCGGTGGGTTTCGGAGTGGAGGGCGCTGCCGGTGCGGTCTGTGGTTCCGGTTCCGGTTCCGGCGCTGGAGGCGGGGCTGGAGCCATCACGGGAAAGTCGATCTTTTCCCCGTTTCTGAGCTTTTCAAGGGTCTGGAGGACGTGGTTGATGTCCAGAGCCTGTCTGGATTCAATCGCACGCATCAGTGCCAGTTCGAGAGCAATTCTTCTGGAGCTGAACTGCTTGAGTCTGGTTTCGAAATCCGCCAGCGTTTCGATGATCCGGGAGAGCCCTGAGGAAGTGATGGATGGAGCCTGGCGTCGGATATGGCCCAGTTCGATCTCGGACACCTGGATCAGTGACTGGTCGCCGTTGCTGACATTGAAAACCATCAGGTTTCGGAAGTGGTGAAGCAGGTCTGCGAGAAGCCGGGTCAGATCCTTGCCGTTGCGGATCAGCTCATCGAGGATTCGCAGTGCCCTGTTGGCGTCGGCCGCCAGGATGGCATCTGAAAGAGCGATAATCTGTTCGCGCGCCGCCAGACCGAACATTCCGAGGACATCCGTTTCCGTGACGGTATCACCGCAGAAGCTGATCAACTGGTCGAGGGTCGATTCGGCGTCCCGCATCCCGCCCTCCGCGCTGCGGGCTATGGCGTCCAGAGCCGGTGCGTCGATGGAAATTTTCTCCTGACCGGCAATGGCCTTGAGGTGGCTGGCAATTTTTTCGACGGGTATGGATGTCAGGTCGAAGCGCTGGCACCGGGAGAGAATCGTGGGGAGTATTTTGTCCGGTTCGGTGGTCGCGAACATGAATTTTACATGCGCGGGCGGCTCTTCCAGGGTTTTGAGAAGGGCATTGAAAGCCTGCGTGGAGAGCATGTGAACCTCGTCGATGATGTAGATCTTGAAACGGGCCGTTGTCGGGGTGTATTGCACAGTGTCGCGCAGGTCCCTTATCTGATCCACCCCGTTGTTGCTGGCACCGTCTATTTCAATGACATCCAGACAGGTGCCACTGGCAATCGCGGTGCAGATGGGATCATCCTCGGGGAAGTCGGCGCTGGGGCCGTCCACACAGTTGAGCGCCTTGGAAAAGATACGGGCCAGGGTGGTCTTCCCGGTTCCGCGCGGGCCCGCAAACAGGTAGGCATGGGCGATCCGGCCGCTGGAAATCGCATTGCACAGGGTGCGGATGACGTGCTCCTGACCCACCACGTCGGAGAATTTCTGCGGACGGTATTTGCGTGCTATGACCTGATATCCCATGGACTTGTCAGGATACCGAATCCGGTCTCCGGCAACAAGTTGACATTCGTGAGCAGTGCTGAAGGGGGCGGTGTCCCGGCACATTCAATTGTGCCAGTGCTGAAATTGAAGGTGAAACGATGACCGGGAGATGGGCGGGGGAGGAGATAGGTCCAGGGAAACTGCGGCAAATACAGAGCAAAGTACCGTTGCTGCCTTCCGGCCCTGGCGGGGTTCCTAAGTCCGCAATCCACAGCCCCTGGACCAGTAAACGTCACAGAGGCCGGGGCTTAGTTCAAGTTATTTTTTGGGGCCTGTGCGGGTGCGGATGCCGTATGGCCCGGCCATGGACCACGGCTTTTCTCCTTATTTCGGGGGATGTACTGGCGGGGTTTGGTCGGCACGGTCTCCGGCGGAGAGAAAAATCTTTCCATTGCCGTCCGGCTGTCATATTTGTCCAGCATGAGCAATTACAACTGGGCAGACACTTTTCGCGAAGTTTATGACTCGGGCTATGAGGTTTACATGAGAGGCGAGAAGTATCCTGATGAGATGTTCACTGAGGAACAGCTGGAATTTCTTCGTTCCATCGGGGCCACAGGCCAGGAGATCTTTGATTTTGTAGAGGACAATATCCTCAGCGGCGGTGAGCCTTCCTTTGAAACGGTTCTGCTGATAACCGCCGCTCGACGGGACTATTTCCTGAGCCAGCAGCGCGGGCAGTGGACGGATGAAAAGGTCCGGGTTGCCGATCTGCCGGCCAAGACAGCCGAACTGGACGGCATTGTCTGGCTTCCCCGCATTATCGCCAAAGCCCGTGCCAAACTCCGGGGCCAGATGCCTGAAGAGCTGATGTATGGCTGCGGCGGCGACCGGCCATTCTGCAAACGGCATAACATTCACCTTGCCGATCTTCTCCGGGTGGTCTGGATGGCTGGTGAAAACGACGATCTGATCGTCCAATACATCAAGTCGCAGTCCAGCGAGTTCTGACCTTCGGAAACATTTTGAGCTGGTGGCATTCGGCAGGCGTGGCCGCGCCTGCCTTGTTCTGTCCGGGCCGATCCGGCTGGTTCGGACACGGCCCGTTTTTTTTATTTCAAAACTCCCGCGGAACATAAAAAAACCCGGGCAGGAATTGCCCGGGCTGAAACTGTTGAGAAGGCGGGGTGACCTTCCGCTGACCGGTTGAGGTTGCGGTCGCGGGCACGCGGCCTGTGTCAGTCCTACTGCACCTTGACGAGGTCCTTGTTGGTTTCGACGTTGGTGATGCGGAACTGCTCGGGGAGGAGGTTGTTGTCGGCCCGGAAACTGAGCTTCCCGAAATACTTTTTCTCCAGCTGGATGAGCAGCTCCTCGTCCTCTTTGCGAAGTCTTTCGAGGACTCTTGGATGCACCGAGATTCGAAGCTGGAAGTCGGTTTCATCCCGTCCGCGCCGTTTGAGGATCTCGCCGAGCTTGCGCTGGATTTCGGCACTCATGGTGATCGGTGACTTGATAACACCTTTGCCCTGGCAGTAGGGGCAGGTGTCGTAGACCTTGCTGTGAACACTTTCACTGTGACGCTGGCGGGTCATCTGCATCAGGCCCAGAGGCGAGATGGGCAGTACGTGGGTCTTGGCCCGGTCCTTGCGCAGGTGTTCGCGGACTTTCTTGTAAACCTCGTTCTGGTCCCGGCGCATTTTCATGTCGATGAAATCGAGGACGATGAGGCCGCCGATATTTCTGAGACGCA
>JAUIAG010000165.1 GCA_030425355.1 Verrucomicrobiia bacterium | reverse complement strand
CGTAGAAGCCCGCAGCTGTCACGCCGGTGGTCGGGATACTCCCGGCAAGAAATGTTTTGAATGACTCAAACTGGTCGGTGAAATGGCGGGAAAAATTCCCCAGCTGGGCGTCAATCACCGGAAAGTGAATTTCTATCCATCCCATCCACGACAGCATCATCAGGGACAGCATGTAGAAACCGAGGATAACGGCACCCAGTTTGACAAAGGACCGGATGGCAAATCCGACACAGAAGCCGATGAAAAGGCCGGCACCGCCGCGGAGAAAGGCAGGTGACCACTCATTCATGTTCTCTGGTGCGGACGGAGTGGAGGTCTGTTCCGGGCTGTCCTGTCTTCCGGACCCGGATCCCGGAGCGGGAGTCGTGGACGGGAAGGAGTTGGTGAGAAACCCGTCAAGGATTCCGGTCAGGTCCTGCTGATTGAAGGAGGTGTTGATGGAATCGCGTCCACCGGCGCTTGGATTCTGCGACGCATCGCCGGTTCGGGCCTTGTCCCCGCCTGTGAAATGAAGGATGCCGCCAATGATCATCAGAATGGCCGCGCTGAGCACAACAGCCGTGTTGATAACGGTCCACGAGCTTTTGTCGATCCCGAAAGTTTCACTGAGACTCGGGCGCTTCTGACGGTTCTTCTGAATGGATTTCTCTGAACTCATTTTCCAGTTCCTGCATTATCATATCGTTCGGGCTCAGTCATCCAATGCCAAACATGCCGGTCACAGCTTGTCTGCCACCTTTGGCCGTCCCCCCCGGTCAACTCAGCCGGGGTCCCGGGCCCAGCATGGCTGCTGCGAACGCACTTCACCAACGGGCCTGCCGAAGGTATGGTGGTCACTGCGAATGAAATTGGAAGCCGAAACTGAACTGTTCCTGATCCGTCACGGGCAGACCGCATGGAATCGCGATCACCGCATTCAGGGCCAGCAGGATGTTGATCTGGATGATGCAGGCCGGGCACAGGCAGAAGCCCTGACATCTGCCATGCATCGGATTCAACCGGATGTGGTCCACTCCTCCGATCTGGTCAGGGCTCTGTCAACCGCCCGCATTGCCACCGGGCTGCCCGACAGCAGTATCCACACCAGCCCCGCACTTCGCGAACGATGCTTCGGCATCTACGAGACTTTTACCCAGGAGGAAATCCGCCGGAAATGGGATCCCGGTTTTTTCACCCCGGATCGCGGCGAACCCGACGGATCCATCGAAGGAGCTGAGGAAATCCACGAGTTTCAAATGCGCTGTGTCCGGGCTCTGGAGTCTGTCGTGAAGGACCATCCCGGTCAGCGGATCGCCGTCTTCACCCACGGCGGTGTGATACGCTCGTGGGTATGCTACTGGCTTGAAATTCCGATGACTGCCCCCAGACGCTTCAAGGTCACCAATACGAGCATCCACCAGTTTCTGAGTGATCCGGTGCTTGGATGGGTAGCCGGATGCCTTGGGGATACCCGACACCTTGAAAAGGATTTCGTCCCATGCGAGGAATCAGCCTGATATTTGTCATCGCCCTGCTGGCCATGGCGGCGTGCGGGCCTCCGGACCAGCCGGAATCCGAATCCGCCGGAACACAAGCCGGTTCCTCCGGTGCATCTGCCGCCATGACATGGACTGACTCCGACGGCACCACGCATCCGCTTCCCGATGGAGTCGATGCTGTCGTGTCGCTTGCTCCGAGTATCACCGAATGGACCTTTGCCCTTGGCGCCGGGAAATATGTCAAAGGCCGTACGGACTTCTGTCGATGGCCATCCGAAGTGGCGGACGTTCCCAGTGTGGGCGGGCTTACTACTCCATCCATCGAGAAAATCCTCTCGATGAAGCCTTCCATCATTCTTGCCAGCGGACTGACCCCTGAGCCGGTTGTTAAGCAGTTGCGGCAGTATGGCATTCCCACCGCACAACTGGATTTTTCCAGCACTGCCCGGATCGGCGATTCCGTGGGGAGACTTGCGGATCTATTTGACATCCCGGAAAGTGACACCGCGATGGTCCGGTCATGGAAAACTCATTTCTCCGGCGGTGAGAAACCGCAGTTATCCGGTCGCCCGCCGGGCGTCGTCGTCCTCTTCGGAACCAGCGGGCTTTTCTGCGCCGGCAGCGGAACCTTCGTCGAGGACCTGGTGGAATTCCATGGTGGACGGAATCTTCCTTCAACACTTGACAGCAGCAACTGGCCGGAGGTTGCCGAGGAAACACTGCTGGGATGGAAGCCGGACATCATTATAGTCCACTTTGATGAGGACATATCCGCTGAGACCGGGCTCTCCCGGTTCATGTCGCGGTGGGGGATCAGGCCACTGTGGCCGGAGATTCCGGCGCTGCGGCATGGTCGCGTTCACGTCATCACAGACAGCCGGCTCAGTGTGCCGGGGCCGCGGATCCTTTCTGTTTCTGATGATTTCCAGAGGTGGATCGGGGAGGCTCAAATCCCGGAGGAGAAAAGCAGGTGAATGCATTGCCTCCGTCGCCACGACTGGTGGTTGAGAATCTCCGGTGCGGCTTTTTTCCGGGCCGCCCGGTCATTCATTCGCTTTCACTGGAAGCGGCAGGCGGGGAAATTATCGGCCTTGTCGGTCCCAACGGCAGCGGTAAGTCGACCCTTCTGCGGTGCCTGACCAACTGGCTGCCCGCCACCTCTGGAAAAATTCTGATCGATGGCCGTGAAGTCGGTGCCATGCCGTCGAGGGATCGCGCCAGGGCCATCGGGATGCTGGTGCAGAATCCGGAGCATCCGGTGCCCATGCCTGTCCGCGAATTCATCTCTCTCGGATATTTCAGCCGTCGTGGCTGGTTCGGCGGCGAATCACCGTTAGACCGGGACGCCGTGGACCGGACCATGCAGCGTTTCGGGCTTGATCTCAAAGCAGGAGTGAACTGCCGGGTCGATCAACTCAGCGGCGGGGAATTCCAGAGGGTCCGTCTCGCCCAGATCCATCTGCAGGACCCCTCAATCCTGCTGCTTGACGAACCGACATCGTTTCTGGACTGGCCCTTTCAGTCCATGCTGATCCGGTTTGTCAGGGAGAAGGCCCGACAGGAAAAACGCCTTGTTGTCATGGCGATCCATGATCTGAATATCGCAATGGCCCTTTGTGACAGGGTGCTGATGCTCCGGGACGGCTCGGTTCTGGCGGATGGCCCTCCGAAGGATGTGCTGCGGGAAGATCTGCTGCAGAAGGTTTTCGGACATCCCCCGGCAATTCACACAATCAGCCATTTCCCGGGACGCTTCTTTTCCACGCCGGGACTGGCTGAAGGGGAGGGGTCATGAACGGGCCCTTTCCGCGGAAAGCGGTCGTTGCGGTTGTGGCCGGTGGTGGTGTCCTCGTCCTGACCATAGTGGCTTCGCTGATGACCGACGCGTCCGGGCGATGGGATGGCGGCGGTGCATCCCCGCAGATTCTGCAGCAACTGCGGATCCCGAGGCTGATTCTTGGAATTGTTGTCGGCGGTCAGCTGGCTATTGCCGGGCTGCTGCTGCAGACGCTTTTCCGAAATCCCCTCGCCGAGCCATATATCCTCGGAGTATCCAGCGGTGCATCTCTCGGCAATGTTCTCTGGACACTCTTTCTCGCGCCTCTCATCCCATGGCGTTTCGGGATGGAGATATCCGGAGCCCTCGGAGCCCTGCTGGCGGTGCTCATTGTCATCAGGGCCGGCCGTGCCATTGGCCTGGGGGACAGTCCGTCATTCATACTTGTCGGTGTTGCTGTCGGAGCGGGCCTTCACGCGCTCGCGGCACTTTTCCTTGTTCAGGCCGACCCCAACCGGATTCGCGATGCCCTGGTGTGGCTGATGGGCAGCCTTGCCTACAAGTCGTGGCTGACCGTCTGGGCCTGCCTGCCGGTGCTGGCGGCGGCACTCGCCATCAGCATGTTTTACTCGCGCGGTCTTGACCTCCTCGGTCTGGGTGAGGAATCGGCCCACGATCTGGGTCTGGATGTTCCGCGAATGCGGATGCTGACTATCGGCGTGGCGGTTGTCCTTGCCGGATCGGCAACTGCCGCGGTCGGTGTGGTCGGATTTGTCGGCCTAATGGCTCCGAATCTCATCAGGCTTCATTTCTCCATCAGTCACCGGTGGATGATTCCTCTCAGTGCAATAGCGGGTGGGACGCTTGTTCCGATGGCTGATCTGCTGTCCCGCTATCTCGCCCCGGGCCGCGAAATTCCCATCGGGATCCTCACCTCCATCGCCGGCAGTGCCTTTTTCCTCATCATTCTGCGATCCGGACGTGTCACAGGACGGCATTAGCGCCAGCGGTTTCCCACGCATCTCCGGATGCTGGAAAATTTTTATTTGCAGGACCCACGATTATGCACTCCCATTGACGGACACGTATCATGCAGGTTGAGAAATTGAAATACACCATCTGGGCGGCTGACGGTGACCGCGCGGCCTGGTTCTATCAGAAGGCTTTCGGAGCCCGGGAAACAAAACGGAATCCCCACATCATTGAACTGGCGGTTGCCGGGGGAATCATCTCCATACACACCGGCGGTGAAGGGAAAAAAACCTGGACCGGACTGACCTTTCAGGTGGCGGACGTGGTGGCCGGAGCCGAGGAGGTGGTTGCGGCGGGTGGTGCCTGTCCAGAAACACCTCAGCCCGAAGACGGTGAACCGCCTCACCTCGCCATGTGCATGGACACCGAAAACAACCAGTTCATGCTCACACGGCAGAGAAGCCGTGGGTAAACCCGATCAGAGGGCCGGCCGCACCGTCTGTTTCTGCGTGCCCAGTCCGTCAATCCCCAGCTCGACCACGTCTCCGGCTTTGAGAAACCGTGGCGGCTTCATGCCAAGCCCGACCCCGGGCGGTGTTCCAGTGGAGATGACATCCCCGGGCAGCAGCGTCATGAACCGGCTGAGGTAACTCACCAGGTAGGGGATTTTGAAATGCAGTTTGGAGGTGGATCCTTCCTGCATGGACTCGCCATTCACGGTCAGCCACATGCGAAGGTTATTGATGTCTCCAGCCTCATCTGGAGTGACGAGCAGCGGCCCGAGGGGCGCGAAGGTATCGCAGCTCTTGCCCTTGACCCACTGTCCGCATCGCTCAAGCTGGAAAGCCCGTTCGCTGTAATCATTGTGGAGCGCGTATCCTGCGACATGATCCATGGCGGATTCCTCGGAGACATACTGTGCTTTGCGGCCGATCACCAGTGCCAGCTCGACCTCCCAGTCCGTCTTGTCACCTCCTCTTGGTAGAATCAGATCGTCGTGAGGGCCGCAATAGGCGCTGTTGGCCTTGAAGAAGACCACCGGCTCGGCCGGGAGTTCCATGCCCGATTCGGCGGCGTGATCGCTGAAGTTCAGACCGATGCAGATGATCTTGGATGGCCGGACCACCGGCGGGCCAATGCGGACACCGTCCGGAACGGGCGGGGCGGAATCAAGGCCACCGGCCGCCCAATCCTCAAGGCGTGCCAGTCCGTCGCCACCGAGGAATTTTTCATCGTAATCGCCAACCACTGCCGAGACATCGCGGTGGACACCGTCTCTGTCCACAAGGCCTGGTTTCTCTTCACCGGGTGATCCAAATCGAAAAAGTTTCATGAATGTGCCTTCAAGTTTATGCGGGCGGACGGTTTCTGATAAAGCATATTCCTGTCGGGCGTGTCAGCGGGCGGTCCAGCCGCCATCGACAGTGAGGTTCGAACCGGTCACATAGGACGCCGCATCACTGGCGAGAAAAATGGCCGCTCCCTGAATTTCCCGAAGTTCGCCCCATCGCTCGAGGGCGGTGGCCCCGACAATGAACTTTCTGCCTTCCTCTGAATCGGCAATGGCGCGGTTCATGTCGGTGAGGAACGGCCCGGGGCAGATGGAATTGACGGTGATGCCGGTTCCGGCCAGTTCCAGAGCCATGGCGCGGGTCATCTGCACCACCGCGCCCTTGCTGGAGGTGTAGGGCGTGCGGTTGGCGAGCCCCACCAGGCCGAGGGCGCTGGCAAGATGGATGATTCGGCCTCTGTTCAGTTTTTTCATGGCGGGCACGACGGCCCTCGACATCAGCCAGCTGCCGGTGACGTTGATGTCCATCACCTCACGGAACTGCTGCGGTGTCAGCTCCTCCATGGATCCGCGGATGTTGATGCCGGCACTGTTGATCAGAATATCGATGCGACCCATCCTCGAAAGAGCCGCGGCGACCACCTGTTCGACCGCCTTCCCGTCGGTGACGTCCGCTTCAATGCCGGTGCTGTCCACGCCATAACCTTTGGAAATGAAGGATGCGGTGGCGGCCGCCTCATCGAGATGACGGCTGATCAGCACGGTGCGCGCTCCGGCCGAGGCCAGTCCCTCTGCCATGGCTCTGCCCAGGCCCTTGGATCCGCCGGTCACCAGCGCCACCTGACCGTCCAGTCGGAACTGGTCGATACCGGGCAGCCCGGCCTCATTCATTTCATGCTCACGGGAGTTCATCAGTCCATCCTACAACATCGCCGCCGTGGCCTCCACCTTCGAGAACAGATTTGATCGCGAGGCTGCGCCCGGAAACCGGTTTACTGATTCATCACCCATTTGAACGAGAGGATAAGAAAAGCGACGGCCACCCAGCTGAGCAGGAAGCCGATGATGGACATTCGTGAAGGGGAGGGGAATTCAAAGGATGTTCCCTTGAACCACACTGCCCGCTGTGCCGGTTCAACTCCTTCGGGAAGATGGCAGCTGGCTGTAATGACTTCTCCTGGCTGAACCGGGGTGCGGATCAGTTCGTGGAAGCGCCGGATCCTCCCGCTGTCGACCGGAGGTGTCAGCAGACTGGCGATGATTCCGGCCACCGCAGCAGCCGACAGATAGAACACGATCTGCCATGGCTCCGACATTTGTGTGACCGGTCCGGAACTGTCGATCAGTTTCAGCGAATCGCCGAGGGCGGTGGAATCAAGAAACGCCACGACGGACGCCTGTGTCGAAAGCCACCATGATCCGAAACCGGCCAGTGTCCCGGCCCACAGTCCCGCGAGGTTGAAGCGCCTCCAGAATAACCCCATCCAGAATCCGACCCCGAGCATGGGCGCTATCTTGAGCCATGTCTTCAGTGCCGCCACCACCGACGGAATCCGGAAGGCAAAAATCACCCCGCCTATGACGATCGCAACTGAGATTATTCTTCCGACGAGGAGGTAGTGGCTCTCGTCGCGATCACGGGCGAGTGGCCGGTAGAGGTTTTCAGTGAACAGTGCTGCGGCTGCAATCATCATCGAATCGCACGAACTCATGATGCCCGCAAGAAGTGAGGCGATGAACAGTCCCAGCAGTCCGGGAAATGCACGCGGGAGAAATTCAGCAGCGATACTGCCATAGACTTCATCGGGGTTGATGGACGCGGGATCGGTTCCCTGTCCGACATACCAGGCAAGGGCTGCTATGCCGGTGACAGCCCATGCGGCGGTGCAGACTCTCTTGATGAGATTGCCGGCCACGAATCCGAACCGGCCGTCCATCTCTGTTCTGCCGGCTGCGCAGACACCCATGATGAATGGCTGGGCAACAATGCCGGCCAGCGAGAGGACACTGAATGTGGCGATGAAAAACGGCGTGATCCCCTCGGGGGCCACCAGTGTCAGAAGCTGCGGGTCGTCCAGTGTGCTGCGTATTC
The DNA here is from genome assembly GCA_030425355.1 of Verrucomicrobiia bacterium. Classification (GTDB taxonomy): domain Bacteria; phylum Verrucomicrobiota; class Verrucomicrobiia; order Limisphaerales; family JAJOIW01; genus JAJOIW01. Next base: position 4,169 of record JAUIAG010000165.1, on the reverse strand, counting down.
CCTGAAGTCCGCCTGCCGAGGAGAGAACCCACGGCAGCAGCATGAAGGAAAAGACTATTGTCAGGAGCCCCTGGACGTAATCTGTGACGATGGCGGCGCCAAGCCCGCCCGCCACGCCGTAGAGGACGAACAGAACGGCAACCGCCGGCACAGCCACACCCGCACTGACTGCACCGTTGCTGCCGGATTCAATCAACGCACCGGCCCCTTTGAGAAGAAGGCCGATTTTGACTGATAACCCGATGATGCCGACGACGGCAAAGAGTACGGAGGCACTGGGACCGAACCGCAGCGCGTAGACATCCGAAGTGGTTGTGGCCCTGAGTCGCCTGAACACCGGTGCGATCAGCCAGTAGAAGGGGGTATTGAATAGCCACAGCCATTGAAACCAGATTCCGGAGAGACCGTTTCTGAAGATCCCGGCAGTCACAACCACCGCCTGGTCCGATGCAGTCCCGGTTCCGAAAGCATGCATCATCATCATCCCTTTGCCGAACCGCCGCGGCATGAAGAAGTCCGAGTCCCGCCGCACTCTCCGGCCAAGATAAACCCCGAGCCATGTGATGCCCGCAAGGTAGCCGATGATGACTGCCACGTCGGCTATGGGGAGACCGTTCATATTTTCAAGTTGCGGGAGGACGGTGCCGGTCGGGATAAAAGATTTCCTGAATGGCGCTGTTGTCGGTGTTTCCCAGTCCCATCCGCTCGGCTTCCCCGAGGAGCTGACTGTGAAGAACGGTGAGAGGGATGGTCGCACCGGTCTGTTCCGCTTCCTCCATCATCAGCCTGACGTCCTTCAGATGCTGGGAAAGCCTTGCCTGTGGCGGATCGTACCGCCTGCGTGCCATCCGGCTTCCCTTGGTCTCCATGGCCTCCGAGGCTGCCGGCGTATGTTTCAGGATCTCAAGAGCCTGTTCCGGATCGAATCCGAGCTGCGAGGCGAAGGCGAGCCCTTCGGCGAGAGCGAGTCTGTTCAGGCCGAGGATCATGTTGTGGACCAGTTTGAAGCGGGAGGCGGCTCCGACCCCGCCAAGCTGGAAGTGGGTGGTCGACAGCCGCTGGACCACAGCCATAACACGGTCGGGGACGGCCTCGTTGGCACCCAGCAGCAGCGACGCCTCACCACGGCTTATCTGCGTGCTCGACCCCGCCACATTCATCTCGAGGTAGTGCGCCCCCAGTGTCCGCAGCCTGACCGCGATCTGCTCCATCTGCTGTGGTGATCCGGTCGTCGTATCGAGGATCCACGTGCCGCTGCGGATCGCTGCGGCGCATGTTTCGATGACAGCGGATGCCACCGTGCTGTCCGGAAGGCAAAGGATGACAATCCCGGTATTTTTAAAAACTCCGGTCGCGGTCTCTTCCCACTGAACTGATGCCGACGGCGGGTCTGGCGGCCGCGGGTCATAGCCCACGACAAGCATGCCGGAATGGGCGAGCCGGTCAGCCACGGCGTTCCCGAGAAGACCGACGCCGATCAGACCGATTGGCCCGAGTGAGCTGCTGTCCGTTTCTGAAGTTTCCGTCGATTTGGTCATGCCTTCTGCCATGGTTGCGCGCAGAGCTGATACAGCTGAAGTGGGTTTCATCCGGAGCATGACTTTGCCGGTCATTCCCGGTCAAGGTGAAAGAGGCTCCTATCCGGACCAGTGAAAATTGTTGCCAACCGGGGACAGGAGCCGGAAATTGCTGGTCTGCCAGTGAAACACATGAACATGAGAATGAGACATCAAGGCAAAGAAATTTACGGGAGGCTGAGGTCCCGGCTGATGCGGGTCATTCCGCTGGCGGTGGTCCTGCTGATATGCCGGCAGCCGTCGGCCATCGCCGACGCGGTCTATGAGACAAAGACACTTCAAATCCGCGTCGACGACACGGGGCATCTGCTGAGTCTGCGCGACCGCATCAATGACCGGGAGCTGCTGGTGCCCGATCAGCCGGCACCACTGATGAGTCTCAAATCCGGCATGACAATCGAAGCCCCCTCCGAAGCGGAATTTCTTGATAACGACACCACGATTCGTCTGGGATTCCCCGGAAGCAAAGTCACTGCCGATGTCGGGGTGGATTTCTCAGGCGAGTATATCAGCTTCACTCTCAAGGCATTGGATCCACTGGAGGAGGCGTCGGCGGTGATCTGGGGGCCGTATCCCACCATTCTGGGTGATTCGGTCGGGGAAGTCATCGGGGTGGTCCGGGACGCCAATTCCGCTTTGGGCATCCGCGGACTGAATATCAAGACACTGGGCGGGTATCCCGGGAACAGTGAAGGGCTGAATGGTTTCCGCGGCGAGACAGCCCTCAGCAGGCCATGGGGCAGTATCCTTCAGGCCTACAGCATGGACCGCTCGCGTCCGAGGACCGCCGATGTATGGAATGGCCACTTTCCAAACATGCCCGTTCCGCCCATTCCCGGTGAGACGGTTTCGGGATCGGCCATCGCTCTGTTCGTCTGCAGACCGGAGGGTGTCCTCGATGCCCTGGAAAAAATCATCATCGCGGAAGGGCTGCCCTATCCGCTGGTGGACGGCCGGTGGACCCGGAAGTCACCCGAGGCCGCGCGCTCATACATGATCGCCGATTTTTCCGAGGAGACGGTGGATGAGCTGCTGGGGCATGTGAAACGCTCCGGACTCGCCGGTCTCTATCACGGCAACCCCTTCAGAACGTGGGGACATTACGAGCCGGATCCCCGGTTTTTTCCCAATGGCGTGGACGGGGTTCGTGCCTGTGTGGAGAAGGCGTCAGCGATGGGGCTGCGCATCGGAGTCCACACCCTGACCACTTTCATCCAGCCGGGTGATCCCTATGTGACGCCTGTCCCGGATCCCCGACTGGCCCGCACCGGTTCGAGTGTGCTGACAGCTCCGGTTTCAGCCGATGCGTCAGAGATCCCCGTTGCCTCCCCGGAGTATTTCAACAACACCAAAGCCAACTGGATGCGGACAGTGATTATCGGAGAGGAACTGATACGTTACCGGGCGGTGTCCGATGCCGAACCGTGGCGACTGCTGGACTGCCAGCGTGGAGCCTTTGGAACCACTGCCGCCGCTCATCCCGGTGGCGCCGAAGTAGGCAAGCTGCTGGACCATCCCTACAAGGTCTTTTTTCCGAATCTCGAGCTTCAGAGGGAGATTGCCGCCAACCTCGCCGGCTTCTTCAACCGGACCGGTGTCCGTCAAATGGACTTCGACGGGCATGAGGGAGCCCTCGCCACCGGACAGGGAACGTATGCCATCGACCTCTTCGCCAGGGACTTTTATGACCACCTCGACCACACCGTGATCAACGGCACCAGCCTGTCCACACACTACTACTGGCTCATCAATTCCTACAGCAACTGGGGTGAGCCCTGGTACGGCGGTTTCCGCGAAAGCATGCAGGATTACCGCATCAACAATCAGAAGTTCTTCGAGAGGAACTTCATGCCCAACATGCTCGGATGGTACCTGATGACAGAAAAAACCCACCTTTCCGACATGGAATGGATGCTGGCCCGTGCAGCCGGGTATGATGCCGGTTTCGCCATGGCGACCAGCCTTCAGGCCCTTCGCGGCAATCCGCGCGCCACCGTGCTTCTCGATTCCATCCGCGAATGGGAACGCGCCCGGATGGGCGGTGCCTTCTCCCCGGAGCAGCGGGAAAGACTCAAGAATCCGGACAATGAGTTTCATCTTGCTCCTGCCGGAGAAAACAGCTGGGAGCTCTATCCGATTGACACCACCCGGGACTACACCCATGCCCCGCGGCTGCTTCAGCCGGGTGAGCCGACCGCATCAACATGGGAACTCCACCACAGCGGTATCGAACAGCCCCTTCAGTTCCGCCTCGAAGTCACCGGTGAGGAGGGATCCATCCACAACCCGACCTTTGAAGTGGATCATTTCGCCAGCCTGACCGTCCCCGTTTCACTCGCAGCCGGACACACCCTCCTGTGCGAAGGAACCGGCACCGTCCGGATCTTTGATGCCAGGGGAAATCATCTGCGGGAACTACAGTTGCCGGGGCAGCCCCCGAAACTCGTTCCCGGTAACCGTTCCATCGCCTTCGATTGTGAATTCGACGGACCGGAGAGCCTCCAGGCCGTGGTGAACTTCCGGCTCACCGGACAACCCGAAAAAGTCACTGCGGCCCGGGAATGATCCAGTCCCTCCACTTCTGAAATCCTC
>JAUIAG010000477.1 GCA_030425355.1 Verrucomicrobiia bacterium | reverse complement strand
ACCGACAGCGATCACCGAAGTCTGAACCAGGATGATTTTCCAGCCGCCGCCTGAAGTCAGAACCCGTTCACGGGGCAGTTCAAAGAACATGAAGATGGCGATCACCAGCCCGAGTCCCAGCAGCGGGCCGAGGATGTTGATGAATTTGATGAAGTGTTTTTTCAGCATGTTAATTACAGCGGAAGAACCGGAGGGGCCGGCATGATTTTGGAAAGCACCCGCTCCGGTTGATGATTATTCATTGGCGGATTCGGCCTGAATCGCCGCGGCGATCAGTTCATGTTCATTCCATTCTGATGCGGGTCGGATCTCACAGAGGACTCCGCGGTTCATGACGGCGATATTATGGCACACACCCAGGAGTTCCGGCAGGTATGAGCTCACGAAAATGATCGACTTGCCTGCCTTGGCCAGCTCGACCATCAACTGATAGATCTGAGCCTTGCTGCCCACATCAATGCCGCGGGTGGGCTCATCAAGCAGCAGGATATCCGACCCATGATAGAGAATTCTGCCGATGGCGATCTTCTGCTGGTTACCCCCCGAGAGTTCGGATATGGCCTGCCACGGGTGACGGGCCTTGACCTTGAGTTTGTCCATCCATGTCCGTGTGGCCCCGGCCTGACGCCGCGGCGAGATCACCCCGGCCGTGGAGACAGGATCAAAAAGAGTCATGGTCAGGTTGTCGGCGAGGCTCCGGTTCAGCAGCAGGCCTTCCTCCTTGCGGTTCTCGCTGAGCATTCCAATGCCGGCCCCAAGACACTGTGACGGTGTGGCACCGGTGATGTTCCTGCCATGAGCATGGACTTCTCCTGCGGAGGTGGGGTCCATCCCGAACAGTGACCGCAGTGTTTCGGTCCGTCCGGCGCCAATGAGTCCGGCTACCCCGAGTATTTCCCCGCGATGCAGGGTGAAGGTGGCTTCCCGCGGCTTGGTTTGTCCCGCCAGTGAACGGACTTCCAGAACCGGCTCCCCGATTGAATCGGGAGGATGCGGATAAATATCCTCAATGTCCCTGCCGACCATGGAAGTGGTGATTTGCCGGAGAGTAAAATCATCCATTCTGCCACTGGTGACAGTCTGTCCGTCCCGCAGTATGGAACACGTGTCACAGATCTCCTGACATTCCTCGAGAAAATGGGAGATGTAGATGATGCTGACTCCTGATTTTTTGAGGCTGTCCAGGGCTTTGAAAAGCTTTTCCGTGTCGTGGCGTGTGAGGCTCGAGGTTGGCTCATCCAGGATGAGAACCCGCGGATTGTGGAGCAGTGCACGGGCTATCTCTATGACCTGCTTCTGACCGATGGTCAGGGCTCCGACAGGGACATCCAGCGGAAGTGCCTCGTAGTCCAGCCGGCCAAGGGCATTTCGGGCCAGTTCCAGCCTTCGCCCACGCTGGATCCATCCGCCGCCAAAACAGGGCTCGGAGCCCAGAGTGATGTTTTCGACAGCATTCAGATCAGGCACCAGATTGAGTTCCTGGTAGATCATCGCAACACCGGCCCGGCGGGCATCCACGGGGTGCTGAGGCCTGAATGGCCTGCCGTCAAGGAACATGCTTCCTGAATCCGGCTGGTGTGCCCCGCTGATCACTTTCATCAGGGTCGACTTGCCGGCACCATTCTCACCGACCAGTGCCAGAGACTCACCCGGCATGACACTGAGGTCGATGCCATCCAGAGCCTTTGTCGGACCGAATGACTTGGTGACACCGGCGAGTTCAAGTCGGGGAGTGGATACCGGTTCCATCGCGGGAGGCATGGTCTTTGGCGTGAAGTCTCAGTCCGTCTACGGGTCAGTCACTGGGGCCTTCACCGGGG
>JAUIAG010000164.1 GCA_030425355.1 Verrucomicrobiia bacterium | reverse complement strand
CCGGAGGACGGGCCTGCAGCATGGATTTCGTGATCCGTTCGACCAGCATGTCAAACATCCCCAGAGTCGCGTCGATCATTCCCGGAAGCTCGGCCTTCTGCTTGGTCCGCGTGGGAGCAACATCCACCGCGATGGTCAAATCACAATCCTCAGCCAGCATATCATACGGGAGGTTGTTGCTCATCCCGCCGTCCACCAGAACCCGTCCCAGGTATTCCACCGGAACGAAAACTCCCGGTATCGACATGCTGGCTTTCAGGGCAGGAAGTAGTGGACCCGATTCAATCACCACCGGCTCGCCAGTGTAAAAATCTGTCGCCACCACTTTCAGCGGAATCTTCAAATCATCAAAATCCTCGACGTCCATCTGCTCGAGGAGATAGCGCAGAAAGCCGTCCGCCGTAAATAATCCCGAGCCTTTCCAGGCGAAACGGATGCCGTCCAGCCACTTCAGCAGGAAATCACGCTTGGCATATACGTCCATCACACTGTCATCGCGGGTGACAATGTGCTGCCCCACGAGGTCGCGGATCGCGGCACCGGTTCGCCCCGAAGCATACAACGCTGCAATGATTGCCCCCATGCTGGTGCCGGCAAGCGCGGACGGGACAATCCCGAATGCATCCATGGCCTCCAGCGCCGGCACGTGCCCAAGCCCGCGGACACCGCCACCGCCCAGCGCAACACCGACTTTTCTGTCACCCGCCGTCATCCCGTTCTTCCAGTCCGAAAGTCTTTCCTCCAACAGCCGTAGCTTTCTGCCCGCCCGATGGTTCCCATCAGGCCGGGTTCACATGTCTCCGGCATCACGAAGAGTAGCGCAATCCATGATCGAACCTCAACGGTCTTGTCCGACGGATTCACCCCCCCTTGACTCATGAATGTGGACACCATGGCACCTCACTTTACCTGATTATCCACTTTCATCGCCTTCTGGCGATTCCGGCAACGGTGGCTGTACAACCCATGTCCTGTCACGAAGTTGAAACGCTCTACCCGGAATCTGACCTTCATCGATGTTTTTGAGAAGCCAGTGGAGTGGTTCCAAAATTGCAGCACAAATCGGCTGTTTCCGCTCCACAACCGCCTCGTCAGTCTGATCTTTTGAGGCCTCATCATTTTCCGTCAAATGCTCAGATAACGCATGGAAAAGTCGGTCCGCCCCATCGTCAAAATCAGAATTACATTTTTCATGTCCGATTTTGAACCGTCATGTCCTACTCGCCATTCTCATCGATCACCTGGTTGGCTGAACCTGCAGTCGATCAGATCTCAAAACCTGGCTAAAAGTCGGTCTCACATGAAAATGAAATATTGATGATGTGCATTCCTGCTATTTGAGCAGCTCCGGGAGTCCCTCGGGATCATGTCGAAGTGCCTCCAGGAATCGTGCAAGGTCTGCATGCCTATTGTTTCTAGCTATGTCCTCAGCTGTGTCCCCATCTTTGTCCAGAGCGGAAGGGCTCACACCTTGCTGCAGCAGAATTCGGGCAATGTTTGTACTGCCGCTGTACATGGCAGTAAGATGCAGCATCGTCCAGCCACGTCCCCAGTCCAGAATTGCACCGTCCGAAATGGCCCTGCTGACCGTATCGTGATCCCCTTCAAGGATCGCACTGAAGAGTGCGCCATTCGGTGTGGGTCGCAATCCCTGCATACGAACTGAGCCAATGTTATCGCCATACCTGCGTGAGGTGCCCTGCATTTTGTCAACGACTGGGTCGATGACTCGTTGAATGGCGGCTTGCTTTATCCCAGCCCGGAATGTCGCTCCCCATACGTTGGTCCCAGGGTCTTGCAGAGGTGGCCGAATATTGACAATCTCAGACTGATAAGGGCCGAGAAAATGGAAGTTCTTACTACGCCATGATCCAACGTTCAAGTTTGTGCTGCCCATTTTCGGCGGCACATACCAAATTACGCGCGGGTAGGGGTTCCAGATCCGGAAACTCACCAATGGCTTTCCCTGCACGTCATTGGTCAAGCCAGCGTATGTGACAGTAATATCCAACATCTTCAATGGTTCTGGTAGGGACTTATCCCTCCAAAGCATCCACGAAAATGCCAGCATTACAGCCGCAGCCAGTCCCAGAATGGTTGAATATCGTCTCATGCGTGTTGCCCAACATCATCTTTCACCAGCAGCATGCGCGGAAGAAATGCTGCTGCAGCCAGGTTGGTAGTTCCGATCGCGATGAGTATGAGGACGGCCAGAACCGTCAGCGTGATGTGTAAGGCTCTTGCAGGCACAAAGTACGCGGCCACCGCGGTGAAATACCATCGTCTTTCCACATCATTCTTCATTCCGATTTCTTGGAGGTGAATTTTGTCCACTGAAAAGGCATGGAATCAAGGGTTAAAGCACATAATACAAATGTGCCAGAATGCTATTGGTGTGCCTCGGGACACCATGGCGCCAGCCCCGGAACCATTCCCTTTCACCATTCCTTGAGTCATTTTCAATGAGAGCGTAGCCGCAGACGCCCATGCAGGATGACAGTTGCCGAGGAATACACATGGCCGGAGATGCCACTCTCTCTGCCGCTGACAAACCGGACACCGGATTCAGAATGGAGAGAGGCGGGCAGTCTCTCACTGCCCGCCAGGACGGTTAAGCCATCAAACGGGCACGCGATGACCTTCACCTGACTGAAGCTGCACGCTCCAGTGGCCGGCAGCGGCAGCGGCGGAAGCGTATTCCGAAAAATCCTTTGGAGGCCGCCCGAGAGCGCGCTGGATTCCGTCAGCCAGGGAAGCGTTTCGGCCGTCCAGGACGGTTGAGAACAGGTAATCAATCATCCACACCACATCCTCCGGTGCCCCGGAGTTCCTCACCCCCTCGACAAAGGCATCGTGCGGCACATCCTCGAACAGGATTTCCCGGCCACAGGCCCTTGAAAGTTCCATGGCAATATTCCGGAATGTCATGAGTCGGGGGCCGGTCACTTCATAGATTTCCCCGGTATGGCCTTCACCGGTGAGAGCTGCCACCGCCACATCGGCAATGTCATCAACATCAACAAATGGTTCGCTCACTTCGCCAGCCGGAACGTGGATCTGTCCGGACAGCACCATCCCCACAAATGCGCCCTCCGAAAAGTTCTGATAAAACCAGCTGGCTCGAATTATCGTCCAGTCGATGCCACTTTCCTGGACTATCCTTTCACAGGCCTGTGCCTCCTCCTCGCCCCGGCCCGATAAAAGCACAAGGCGTCGAACACCATGCCGCCGCGCCTTTTTTGTGAATGTTCTTATGGCATCCGCCGCTCCGGGCATGGCAAGGTCCGGCGCATACGAAATGTATGCGGCCTCCATGCCTTCCAGACAGGCGTCCCAACCCGCTTCATGCCCCCAGTCGAAGGGCGGAACCGCAGACCGGGATCCATGTCGGACATTCAAACCCAGTGCCTCGAGCCTCGGGGCAATCCGGCTTCCGGTTTTTCCTGTCGATCCAACCACCAGAATATTCCGGCAGCCATCCATCTTTTTTGTGCTGTTGATTTCAGTCATCATTGAATTGCTCCTGTTTCAGGTTGCTTCTTCAATCATGCTGATACCGCCGGATTAATTCTTGATGGCGCACGCCGAATATTTGGCAGATCGCGCCAAAACCCCATTCCAGTCCATTCACCCCTCCAGGCGGTAGGACCTCGGCGTCTGACCCGCCCACCGCCGAAAGGCCCGTGTGAAGGCGCTCTGCTCAGAGAATCCCGTCAGAAAGGCAATCTCCATCAGCGGATAATCCGTTTCCTTCAATAGCTTTTGTGCCAGCTGCCTTCTGGATTCATCGACCAGCACCTGAAATGTGGACCCTTTTTCAGAAAGCCGTCGCTGAAGAGTTCGGCCACTCATCCCAAGGCTGCGGGCAATGGTCGAAACCGTCGGCACCCCCTCACTCAGATGACTTGAAACACAACTGCGGACGCGATGCTCCAGATCATCACACTCCCCCATGCCCGCCAGTTCACTGTCCAGGTGTGTGTCAAAAAATTCCGCAATGGCCGGATCACCCAGCCTGTTCGGTGCCGACATGGCGTCATTCGGCACCAGTAATGCATCCATGCCCGATCCGAAGAAAACCGGACATCCAAAGTGCCGCTCATGTTCGCCGTGACCGTCAGGGGCCGCGTGTTTGAAATGGATCTCCCCTGGCCTGAATTCACGGGTCGAGACCTGCCGGCTCATGGAGACTATCGAGGCAATGGTGGCCTCGTTGGACAGACGCAGGCCGAGTGTCCGCGGCCCCTCGCGGTGGAGCTGCATCAGCACGCCGTCATCCACATCGCTCACTTCATACTCTGAGACATCTGTCAGGATCCTGGCAAACCTCTGAAGACGCTCATAGGATCCCCGTAAATCCGGCGCTGACTTCCACGCCAGCCCGAAAGCTCCGTAGTCGTCACATCGCATCGATGCCCCCACGCGCAGGGGAACCCCGTGCCCCTCCGGAGCGGACCTCACAACAGTCTCAAAAAATTCATAATAGTCCTTATCCGCGACCATCACCGATGGATCCACAGGACCTTCCGGATCAATCCCAAGGGATCGCAGCAGATAAGTCCTGTCCAGACCCTCACCCGCCTGCCCCAGTACCTTCCAGACAAATAATGAGGTGATTCTCTTCACGTCCTGAATGATTTACTTCCATACCATCAAACCTGCACGGCAACTCACCCCCACCACCCCCGGCCATGGAGGCCACATCCAATGCTGGGTCTTTATTTGAATTGACTCCCGCATGGAGGAGGACTGCTTCTCCCGGTCATATGGATACTGCCCCTGAAAAATCGTGTGCCGCAACCGACCCGATACGATTTTCGGGCTGCCGGCAATTCCGTCCAGATGATAGGCGGATGTGAGATAGCTGGCGGTGTACATACTGATGCTACCTGTCATAAAAATCAGTCCCCTGATCACCCACGGATTCGCCTGGAGAATCCATGGGGGAGAGCTGCGGCCGATCCAGCTTGAAGATTTTCGAAGATGGGTTGTGGCAACAAGTATGATGACGGCATTGATGCCGATCAGAAAGAGGGTCCAATCAAGCGGTAACCATGCAGACCATTTCATCCGGATTTCTCCGGAGGACGTCCAGAAGCGAAAACAATCTGCACAGCGGGCATCAGATCTGCCATCTGCGTTCAGATACACTTCCCCGCCGGGCTCCTACAGGTCATCATCCCCGCCTTCTCTTTCGAGACGGATCTTCCCCAGATCGCAGACAATTTCGGAATAACCCCAGATGAAGAATTCTTCGAAATCCTTGATCGTTTTCAAGACCGGCCAGTCCTCTTCCCCCTGCCACCATGCACTGAACTCTTCTATTGCAATTCGCTTCCAATACTTTGCCAGATGTTTCCTGATTGCGACTCTTCCCGAATCCATGGCCTCATCAAGCAGATAAGTATTACAGAAACCCTCCAGATCCATTCCGTCAAATTCCTGATCCCCGTCCAATGTCCTGGCCCACTCCAGGAACTTTTCCTTCGGCCGGAGATGGATTGCTATTCGATTGATTGTATCTTCCATAAAATTTTCTCCTCAGCAGCACTGTTGGCCATGGTCTCAGAAAGGGAGGTCGACGCTCCCCCCTGAATTGGCTGAACCGGTCTGTTTGCTGCCATTATCCTGCTGTCTTCCGGCCTTCCGTTCGGCTTTCTTCCGCCTCTTTTCCTGTATCATCTCCTCCACCGACCGGACGCTGTCGGGCCGAGTCCTGCCGAACTGCTTGAAATACAGATCCTCTATGAAATCAGAAACAGGCACCTTCCATCGCTCCTGGCGGTGATTTGCAATTCCGCCCAGCTTCTTCGGGTTCATGCCCAGCTCGCGCGCCATCTGGATATGGGCGTCAGTCAGGTGGAACCGACTGCGGGCATCGACCCACGGCTGGTATTTCGATGACAGGTTATCCTTCTGCTTTGCCATCAATTATTCTGATTTTTGAGTTTTCGATTCGCAGCCGCCGGAGCACCGGGTTTAACTGCCCGAACCGGACCCAACAAAGTATGCCATATCACCTGAAGAATCGGAAGCTTTCACAACCAGTATTCCACTTTCGCCAGAATGACCACCTCAGGCCTCCTCCCCGGTGAAAAGCGAGTCACATCCTCCATACTCGGGTAAACTCCCACAACACCACACCTGCAGCCAACACAGCGGAAATGAATCCTCCAAGAACCCACCCCCATGCAGCGCCCTCGGAAACGATAGGAGCCGTCCGCAAAAAATATAGCAGATATCCCAAGAAAACGGCACCGCCGGTGAGGAGAAGCCCGAATCCACCAAGAGCGAGGAGCTTCAGTTGACGCTGTGAGTCGGGAGACAACCGACTGATCCCGAATGCGACTATCCCGCCCGTCACGCCGGGTAACACCACATACGCAAGACGAATCGGCTCGGATGAAAAGTAACGAATGCCCTGGTTGGTGAAGATGAACTCGTTAATCTCATAAATGATCAAGCCTGTGATCATCATAAGTCCAACTATGAGAGGGATGCAGCGCATGGCGTTCGAGTAAGGCCAACATTCGAGTGATCAGACGCCTAAACCGGAGCGGCTTGTTGGGCCAACAGCTCCCACTCCCAGACCTTGCCATCTTCTGGATGATCAATCTCTGCAACTTGCTGGAAACCGAGTTTCTCAAGGACACGGGTCGAAGCATTCCGCTCAGGGAGTGTCTGGGCACAGATTCGTAAATCTTGCGATTGGGCCCTGGCTTTCTCTATAAGACACCTTGCCATGGATGTGGCTATGCCACGCCCTTCATTCCCTGGAAATGTGAAATAAGCAATCTCGACACGACCATCAATGGGTGGGGTCTTGAATGCGCATGTACCGACACACTTGCCACTATGGACGGCAAGGTATCCGACCCATGGCACCTGATAGCCGATTGTCTGATACATTTCGGCGGTGCCTCTCAGCACGTCAGTCGCCACCTCCGGCAAATCGGCAATCGAATAAGTCGGATTCCCATCTCTTGTAATCTCAATCAGCTTCATTTCATATCCATGGCCCAACGTCAAAGTGGTGCCACCCGCTACCGGGAGCGCCAGTCCGATTCAGGATAAAGGTTTCTAATTAGGATTCAATCTCCGACTCGTCGCGGGGTAGCGGGTTGTCCACCCACGTCTTGTTGTGCCTTGATTATTCATGCTCGACGACGTGGATCTCCAGCAATTCTCCGGTCTCGAAATCGAAGACGAATGGCGCATCAGGTGACTCATGAGACCCCAACAGCCAAGCCCGACCCCAGAGCCTGCCATCGGACAGGCCAACAAAATCAATTCCGTCGTATGAGATCCTCGGGCTCCTCCACGTGATCGACGCTCCATCAAACCGAGCAACCCTCAGGCTGTCGGTCAGCGCAGAGGCTCCGCTATCATCGACAATCCACAGGACACGCGCTCCGAAGCTCTGCGGCAAACGCTCCTCGACCTGCTTCCGAAGCTCTCACCGAACACTGAGAAGGTGAACGTCAATTGCAAGCAGGTTGTTAAAATCCTCAAATATGTGCCCGCACACGCCTCGCGGTCAGTTGTTCGGTGTATTTTATATTCTAATTTCAATGGAACTACCGGACTCAATTGATAACCGTGAATTTTGGATAATCTCGGCCTTTAATTTGATCTTTGGCCAAGAAGCGCTCAGAAGAACCACAATAGAAACCATTCTTTCAGTCAAATTCTGTTGATATCTTAAATTTTGATCAGTTGTATTGAATACTTCGCAACCATTTGCTTCAGCCATTTAAATAATTCACCATTTGTGACTTTTGAACACCCGTTTTCGAATGTTGTTTCTACTTCATTTGGATGAAGAAATCTTCTCAATGGTGCCGGGGTGCCTTGATCGAATAAAATTTTCACATCAGTTTACAACCAAACTCTTTTCTGCGTGTTTCAACACTATTCCCACTTGTTGACGAGAAACACCGGGAAACCACTCCAGGAAATCATCGATAGATGCTCCATCAGATAAATTTTCAAACAAAGCCGGCACAGGAACACGAGTCCCACGAAATACCCAGGCCCCACTCACTTTATCTGAATTTCTTTCAACTGCCGTGCAATTTACCCTATCTGACATATCCAATATCCAAAGTAGATGACTATAGTTGGTCATTTATTTGATTCTGGTCTGAAATGTTCCTGGACTGAATAGACAAAACAGGTAAAGGTCGAATCCTTTTCCACCGAACGACTATGTGAGTGACGGTGCGTCAGCGACGGCCACTCCACCGACTGGTTAGTGCTCCAGCAAGTTTATCCAAGCTCTTATCCAAGGTCCAAAGCGGAGTACCACTCAAAACCGAAGACGCCAGAATGTGTGCATCAAAATAACCAATTCCCTTTCCATGTATTTTGCGTGTCTCGATAAACCCCAGGACCTCCTCATGACTACACTCCTGAACTTGAGCAAGATCCCCGAGCAAACTGAGAAACTTCTTTCTATTTTGAATATTTCCAATGGAGAGTTCACCAAGAACTAACGGGTGGGTAGAGACTTCCCCCTGATCCAGTAAATCTTCGAGTGATGAATTTCCCTTTCGCAGGAAATCGATCCAGACTGATGTATCGACGAGCACCATCATCTTCTCGGTACGGGAGACGCCTTGGGAGAACTGCCCCCAAGCTTGGCCAACCTCCGGGAACTCTCTAATTGAATAAGAGTTCTCAACCCTTGATGGATCAGGAGGGTCTTCTCTTTGATTCCTGTGAGTTTTGAAGCCTTTTCAAAGGTTTCGTCATCAATATTGAGTGTCGTTCTCATACAGACAAGTATGCACAAATCGTATGTATAGTCAAGTCTTATTCACGCCAGAGGACACAGGACCCCTGACCCGGGGGCGGGGCTTCGACTGCGGGTTGAGGTTGGAACGGGTATGGCGGATTGAACTCGCGGCGGGTCAGGGGTACTGTGCTCGGTCTTGTCTGTATTTTCATATCAATAATTCCTGAAGATAGAATCAGAACTTCGCGCTTGTCCGTGAAGAGAATAACCTTAAAACGGCCATTTCCTAATTCTTCTCTGTCTGCACCCATGATCGTCTCAATACAATCAGGGTCTTCATCAATAATTTCTGCGTCGAAAGACTCAATATCTGGGATGGATAAAATACGGAAATTCTTAGGGGACTCCGGATTGTGAAAGAGTTCGCATGAAAATTTACAGTCGCCAGGGGAATATGAAGGGTCCTCAAAATATGTAGCGTAACCCTGAGTAGTCTCTGACTCTAAGTCATTCATTTCATTTTACAGAACGATGCAAATCACGGTATGCAATGAGGCGCGTGCGCACGCCTCATTGCATACCGTGGATTTCTTGGTTCGGTGTCTCATTCTTCTGGTTCCCGTCGTTCCCACTTCATGAACTGTGACAAACTGGGGGCAACTGGCTTAATCTCTCCTGTCTCGTGATCGTGAAACAGAACCGGAGGATCTGTTTCACGAGGATCGATGATGTAGGCATTGCCGCAACCGTCGTCGGCGAATGCGAAGTAGGTGTCGGCATCATGAAAAGTGTACTTCACCGGCAACGAAATCTAGCAGCGAATCCAAAGTCCGATGAATCAGGGATTGTGCATTCAGAAACCGTAGCCTCTCCATCTCATCAGGACAAATGTAAAAATGAGGCTGCATATCAGTATGAGAGGATACCCGTACGTCAGGAAAACTACATCTGCTCGTTTCAGCTGATTCCGCCGCTTGCCCAAGATCCAAAGAGCTGGGAGCCAATAAGCAGCGAGGGAGACTCTGCATGCAATCCAGTGCAACGTGTGACTATTGGTCATGGTTACTGCCGGAAGGCAAAAAGCAATAATGATAAGCTGGAGCAGCAACACTGCGCTCAGACGTCGTCGAAGCGAGAAGCACTGCTGAACCGGATTTCTTTCACTCATGCTGCACAACGCACAGACCAGCTATGAGGGTGGAGCGACAGCGTAATCCTCATTCGCTGAGTCGATTGGTTGGCCGTCCCGCTCATCTCAGTGAAGAATGAGATAACTTTCGTCGGCTCGATCCGCAAATTCTCGAATATCGTCCGCATGATGTCGGATCAAACTCTTGATTTCATTGGTGCTGCAATTCCCGATGCGAAGCCAAATACACTTGGGAGGAGCACCATTGAGAAGGCTGCGCTGCTGAAAATCAGAGTCCTTGGAATGAATTATAAACCCTTCGCGTTTTGCGTGCTCCCAAACCGCCCCGTCGTCCGCCCGGTCCATTCCATCTTCGCGCGCATGACGGGATCCGGGAAACGAATCCTGCAAATCTCTGACCAACCGCCACGACAGGTTCTGGTCCAACAGAAGCTTCATGCCGAATTCACCGACAGACGCCGCTCTCGATCAGCGGCGAATGCTAGACACGCTTGGATATCCTCCCGCGTCAGCTCCGGAAAATCCTCCACGATCTGCTCAGTCGTCATCCCCGACGCAAGGTAACCGAGGACGTCGGACACAGTAATACGCAGACCGCGAATACAAGGCTTTCCACTCCGCCTCCCCGGCTCGATCGTAATGATTTTGCTGTAGTCCATTAACAGAAAGTTACCCTGCGCGCCACCCACGTCAACCATCACGTTACTTGGGCCAACGGCCCCGATAACGCGGCCGGGGATCAATGATACCGAGCGAAGGCAGGCAAACTGGCCTATTCGGGCTGGCGTTCATCCGTTTGTCCGCCGTCATTTGCGCCCTCAATCCTCAGCACGCGGTTGCGTATGTGATTGTACCGTCGGCCAACCGAGTTGTCCCCAGCAATGCGATTCAACAACATCCGAATATGTTCGGTTTGCCGAGTGTGGAAAATGCCGTGTTCTACCAGCGATACCGCGCATTCAGCCATTTCGATGTCCTCGTCGATCGTCCGGTCTTTACAGTGGTACAGTTCCTCGTATCTGCGGCGTTGACGTTCAAGGCCATGTTGTCGATTGCGACAATCAATGCATCGGACACACTTTGAGTCCAGCGCGAACCCAAGGGTCTCATACCAGTACTTTTGCTCCTCGGCGAAGAAAATGAACGGTCGGCCACAGTCCACGCATTCCCGTTTGAGATCGAAGTAGTAGAGCACCGGCACGGGCGAGAAAGACTGTCGCTCCAGATCCGCCTCAACCGCAGTGCCGCCGATCGTGGTGTCGGATTGATACGTAGATAAGCGGTAGCCTGGGAGGACGCCCTTCGGGCAAACGTCGGTGAATCGAGGCCCACGCCCATATCGGGGGTGTTGGACATAATTTGAGTAGTCGCCCACCTTTCGTTTCATTCAGCTTGCCTCTGTCGGCGAACGTAGGGGTGTATCACGGAAGAAGCGCAGCTTGAGGTGAATACCACCGACTGGTTATGCCAGTTGTGGCATAAGGTTTGTTAATCGTCTGAATCGTAATCTTCATCATAGGTTGTGGGTTCTTACAATTCTCTTTTTCTTTTTCATGAGCTTGCTCATGCTCATGTTCATTTTGCTTGAAAGTATATTCCTGGTCCTCGTAGTCCCAACGCCCACCAGCATCTAAACATGAATCCATATGCAAAAAGTAAGGATTACAACCATGTACTAAAAATAGAGACCCAAAATAAAATAAAGCAGGAGAAGCCAAGAATAGGCAAACGAGGAATAGTATTCTGGATATCCTTTTCATTTGCATAACGACGGCGGTAACGAATACACCGGACGATTGAAGATCGTCACTTGGCCGAGGTGCTTCATATTTCTACGCAGAACGACCAAGGTAACCCGGCGGCGGCCAAGAACCATCGATTTCCAATTCCGCCCGATCCGCCGCTCGGGTTCACCGCCTTGTTCGCCAT
>JAUIAG010000163.1 GCA_030425355.1 Verrucomicrobiia bacterium | reverse complement strand
TGATGGGAAAATTTATTTCTCCTCCGGTGAAGGGGAATGCAAGGTGGTCGAGGCCTCTCCCGAATTGAAAATTCTCGCACACAATGATCTCGAGGAATATATGATCGCATCCCCGGCTCTCTCCAACGGGAAGGTCTTTCTCAGAACCGCATCCACTCTTTACTGCATCGGGCATAGAGACTGATTTTCGCCGCCTGGCGCCCGGGGCTGTTTGAGGAAAAGTTCGTGAGTGAGGATTGGCGGATGCGTTCTCAGCGGGGATCATGAGCGCTATAGCGTGGTGCGATCGTCCCCGCACGAACAGATACCTGATCCGGAGCAGCGGGTGAATTTGAAACGGGATCAGCGCCTGGGCATACTCAGTCTGCTAAAATGGCGATTAAATGGAGGATGGGGAGAACTCCAAACAGGATCCCAAGGAGAGCATTGAATAATTCTTTCCCGCTATTGGCATCTATAAGAGTGATCAATCCGAAAGTGACGGCAATAATGCCGGCAGCTATATCGAGGAATGAGCCCCATGCCATGGCAGCAAATATTCCTGCTGTCACGGCGATCCTTGAATTCTGTTCAGCCTTGTAATTCTGTCTGTCGGTAGTCATTTTTTAAATTGTACACTGGAAAAGTAAAGCCCTGATCCCGCCTGAAACGGACCGTGGTCAAATTGAGATCGGATAATATCTGTGACGTCCGATTCGTTCTGTCAACGATGGCAACCCCGGACTTTTTTGTGAAGATACATGCCGGGCTTTTTTCCGGGCTTTTATTATCAACTGCCTGGTTTGTAACCCCCGCCAGTCCGGGGTGATGGAGTCAGTGACAAGGTGGTCAGTGTGAAACTGCCTGAAGCCGGGGGATAGTTTCGAAGGGTCGGAAGAGAGTGGGCATCGGGGATTCCTGTATGCAGTCCGTGACAGGTTATGGCAGGTTGCGACCGGCGTTGAGTGGCCGCCCCCCTGCACGGCCCATTTTTCACCAGTGTGCGTTCGATGGAGCTGAGGTTTGTGAATAAAAAAGCAGGCGACACCCACAGGTGCGCCTACTCATTCAACCAACTAACAATCTCCTAAACAAACTAACCTTTACATCCTTCAAAGCGACACAATGCAGGGTGTCTTAACCGGGGTTTTTCACTTTTTGCAGTGCATCTCAGAATCCACCCGAATGGTGTCTGTGTGGAGAACACGACGTGCGGTGAAAGGAGCGGACCTGCCCGGAGCGGATCCTGGTGGAGTCCGCGGCAGTTATTGCTGATTCCGCATCAGGTCGATGTTGGCGATGAGTTCCTGGATGCGCTGGATTTGCTGCTCTTCTCCAAGTTCCCTGGCCAGATTTATGGTTTCCCGATAAATGGCGATGGCCTGGTCCCATTGCTGGAGTTTTTCATGGACCCGGCCCAGAGTGAGCAGATAGGGGCCATACTGCCTTTCGGTGAGTTCGACGGCTTTGGTGGCGGCCTGGAGGGCGAGGTCTCCGTCCTCCGATTCACCGGCCGGAGCCCGGTCCAGATACATCCATGCCATGGCATTCCAGCTGTCGGCAAACTCCGGTTCGAGTTCGACGGCCTTACGGTAATGGGCAATGGCTTCATCAGTCTGCTGCTTCTCGCTGTCCAGCTCAGCGCGATAGAATTCGATCTGGGCGCGGGCGGTGGTGTTGGTGGAATCGCTGTACAGTGAGGCAGCCCGGCTGAAAAGCTCTTCGGCCTGATCGAATTCGGCCTTTTGAAAGTGTATCTGAGCTGCCGTGACAGTCGCATAGATATTCTCTTCAAAATTGGCCTCCAGTCTTTCGGCGGGTGCCGAGAGGACCAGATCGAACTGCTGTCCGGCCCTGTCCAGGTCGTTGATGTCCATGTAGTAAGTCGCCAGCAGGTTCCGCAGAGACAGGTCATCGGGGCTGGATTCCAGTTTCCACTGGGTGGTCTGGATTTCGGTCAGCAGGGCATTGTACTGGGCGTACTGGTCGAGGGTCATGAGGTCTTCGGGGCTGCGGGTCAGCAGCTGCAGCATGAGTTCGGCCATTTCATCCGTCGCATTCTGTCCATACTGGACCCTTACTGGCGGGTTGGAGGGGTTCTGCGGATTCTCCGCCGAGTTGTCGTAGGTGTAGTCGAATTCGATGACCGTTCCGGCGGGGAGCATGACAGTCCTGTCGCCGGGATAGCGGTATTCGTCCTGCCAGTCGAAATCCCATTCCGGGATGGAGAGAAGCGTCAGGCTGGTTCCGTCGGCGAGATGGGCGGTTGCTTCCATGTCCCTTGCCAGGTAATGGGCATGGGGATAGACACTGAGCACCTGTGCGTCGACGGGCAGCTGGAATGATGCCTTTATGTGGTGCGCGCTTTCTCCGGGCGGAATGTCGATGACCTTGTTCCTGAACACGAGGGGGTAGGGGCGGTAAACCGGTTCCTCCCCGGCAAAGTAGAGGCCGATCTCCACCTGGAGTTCCTCCGGTTTGCCGGTGGTCTGCATGTGGGCCTGGAGCACCAGATCAATCGGTGTCTGCAGCGGCCATGATATTCCCTGGGTGCCGGGATACGGTTCCTTGCCGGGTGTCCAGCCGTGAAACTGACCGAAGGGCAGCCGGGCCTGAGTCAGCGACATGATTCCGGGAAAGCCGGGAAGTTCGTCCCCGGCATCGAGGTCCCTTGAACTGGTGGTCAGGTCCGCCAGCAGTACCATGTGATGCACCACCCGGGGATTCAAAGGCCGGAAATCAACGGTGCGCACAAACTTCAGCTCCGGCATCTCCTCGACGGGAATCACGAAATTGCGATAAATGTCGTTGCCCTCCGCCGGGATGGGGAATGGCTCCTTGAGGCGCAGGACCATATCGGGTTCACCCATCTGCCATCCTTCGGGAAAATCGGGGAGTGGGGGGACGTCATCCGGGTCCCCTTCCGGTGCGCCGTCCTCATGCCATTGCTTGATAAGTCCCTTTTCAGTGGCGGTGAGGATGCGTTCGTTCAGGAAAGTCCCGGCGGGCTGGTCGGGCAGCCACGGGGGCATATATCCGCTCTGGGTGACTTCCATTATCTGTTGTGAACGCTTCCGGACATCCTCATAGGTGAGAAGACTGAATGGTGCCGCCTGACCCGGGCGGTGGCATTCGGCGCAATTCTCGAAGATCACCGGCGCAATATGGTCTGAAAAATTGACAGTTCCGGGCGGCAGCGGCTCGTAAACCCCGGCAGTCTCCTGCTGTTCCGGCTCACCGGATCCACAGCCAGCCCACACCAGGACGCTGCAGGTCAACAATGCCAGCGACTTATGCCGAAAATTCATCCATTCCATATCCGGAAGACTACCACATCCCCATTCCGACTCCACCTGCAAATACTTCACCCTGCCGACAGTCAGCCCTGAAAAACTGACAGTTATCGTGAAAAAAATTCTCAGGTTTTTCCTGAATGGGGACGTTTCCCACTTGGACGCGTTCCGAGGAGTCAGCATGGCATTGAGAGGAGTCCATGTTATATCCGAGGGACTGGCCGGAAACCACGCCCAATCATGAAGAGGGAAGAGACGATACAGACAGTAGTCTCGGGGATTGACGGTAACCGCATGTCTTCGCTGACCCAGGTTCTGAGGCTGATCAATTCGTTCAGCTCATCGCCTGACAGGAAGGACATCAAGAGCCTTGTCGAGGTTCTGGGAGCGGATATTGCGATTTCCGGTCGGGTTATGAGAGCGGCACAGCCGATGCGCTACAACCCGGAAGGCATAGAGGTGGAGACCCTGGAACAGGCGGTCCACATGATCGGTCTTGACCGGATCGCCTCGGTGTCGATGTCGATGCTCGCGGCCCGCGCCATGGAGGGTGACAAAGTCGATCCGGTCATCGTCGAGCTTCTGTCCCTGTCCATACTCACGGGACTCGCCGCCAAGAACATTTCAACCGCCGCCGGATTCAGGGACAGCGATCTGTGCTTTGCTTCCGGCCTTTTCCAGAACTATGGCGACGTGCTCCTGGCACAGTTTGCGGCCGAGGAATACCGCCGCGCGGTGGCTCTCGCCGACCTGGAGGAGACATCGCGTGATCAGGCTTTTGAAAGTGTTTTCGGCATATCGCCCGGCGAGCTGGCGAGGGAAGTGCTCGAAAGGCAGGAAATGCCGCGCTCACTGTGGAGTTCGATCTGTCCCGGTGATCCGGCCGGCTCGGCGGAAGCAGGAAACCTCAGCTCCGATCAGGAGGTGCAGATCGCCGCCTCCATGGCTCACGGGCTGGGTGAGGCGATGAATGCCCGCGGAATCCGCAAGGACTCCTGCCAGTCACGAATTTCCACCCTCGTCTCACGCTACGAGAATGCCTCAGGTATCAATGCCCAGGCATTCAGGGACATTTTCACCGCACTTGAAGAGGACATTTCAGAGCTGAAGAGCAGTGGCGGACTGCCCAATTTCGCCAGTCACCTCAAGGAGCGGGTGCGTATCATCGCCCGTGACAGCGACGAATCATTTCCCGATCCGCCGCGGGTCGATCTTCCCTTTGAGGATGAAATCCCTGAGGTCTCCGACAGAATTGAGTCCCTGCCCAAATCCCGGGTCGCACGCTCCAAGAGGTACTTTCACGACGGCATCTATCACATTGTCAATCATGCCTGTGAACTGACCAGAACGCAGGAGGACATCGTCTGCGAAATCTGCAAGATCGCTGTCGGGGGCTACAACGCCCGGAATATCTATTTTTTCGCCCCATCCGGCTACCAGGACTACTACATCAGTTTCCTCAGCTACGGGCCCGACACCAACCGCAACGGTTCCATTCCCAATTTTTCCCTCGAGGATCAGTCATTTCTTGCCAGGGCGATCCGCACAAGGCAGCCGGTAATTGTCAGTGGCAGCGCCGCCGCCGCCGAAATTGAGCCGCACGCCGACTGGCTCAAGGGACAGGAGCACCTCAACCCCTTCATCGCCTGGCCACTGATCAACCACGATCAGGTCATTGCTCTGGTCCTCATCAATGGCGGTCAGGAATACGCCCGCGACGAATTCGAGCTTTCGACCCGTCCCATGGTCCAGTTCTTCCGGTTTGCCGCCCTGTCCCTTGCGACCCGCAAGGCATCCCCCCAGCTCAACTAGCCCCTGTCACAGGTCCGCCGCGCCGATGGTGCCTGGCACCATCGGGCATGGCCGCCTGCCGCTGAATTCCCTGACTACCTGCGTGCCTGGCACCGCAGGTCGATCTTCTCTTCCTGTATTCGAAATAATCGTTGAAGGGCGGGGCGTTGCGGTTTAGCGTCTTTCGTCGCTCATGCCTGTCGATTCGATAACGACCCGGCGGCTGATGCGAATCGAATTGACGACGCATCTCAAGGACAATGTCAGTATACAAGCCGTTAACGACTACGCAGATGACCGACCTGATCAACGGTCTGCATCGCATGGCCAGCAATCTCTGGTGGACATGGAATCAGGAAGCCCAGGAAGTTTTTCAGGAGCTGTCACCCCGCGGGTGGCGCAACCTCTATCACAATGCCGTGGCGGTCCTGCACGAAGTTTCCGATTACGAACTTCGGGTGCGGCTTCAGAATCCCTTTTTTGCGCGCAAGGTTAAGGACGCACTGAACAAATTCGAGAGCTATCTGAATGATGAGTCGACATGGGCTTCGCAGCACATGGCCCACCTGAAGGAAGCCCCTGTGGCTTATTTCAGCGCGGAGTTCGGTTTTCACGAAACCCTTCCGATAGCTGCCGGGGGGCTCGGAGCCCTGGCGGGCGACCACACCAAATCCGCCAGCGACCTCGGACTGCCGTTCTACGGGCTGAGTCTTTTTTATCGCGAGGGCTATTTCCAGCAGGCAATCAACCAGGACAACTGGCAGACGGAATATTATTCGGTTCTGAACCCGAAGAACCTTCCCATCGAGCAGGTGCTGGATGCCCGCGGCGAGCCCGTGGTCTGCAGCATCGAAATCGGCATGAACACGGTTCACTTTCAGGCCTGGAGGGTGAATGTGGGACGCGTTTCGGTGTTCCTTCTCGATACCAACCGGCCGGAAAACGAGCCCCATTTCAAGGACCTGACCCTGCGCGTCTACGGCGGTGATTCCACCACCCGGATCATGCAGGAGGTGCTTCTGGGTGTCGGCGGCGTTGTACTGCTCCGGAAACTGGGCATCCATCCGGGCGTGTTTCATATGAATGAGGGGCATGCCGCCTTTCTGACGCTTGAACTGGCCCGCGAAAAAATCGCCGCGGGCGTGGCCTTTGAGGATGCGCTCAACCAGGTGCGCGAGCAGTGTATTTTCACCACGCATACGCCGGTGGAAGCCGGGCATGACCGGTTCACCATGGACCTGATGCATTACACCCTCGGCCGTTATGCCGGCCAGCTCCAGACTGAGTTTGACAAAGTCATGGATCTCGGTCGGGTCCATCAGGGCAGCACCAGCGAGCCATTCTGCATGACTGTCCTTGCCCTTCGTCTTTCAAGGGCGGCAAATGGCGTCAGTCAGCTCCACGGCGAGGTCAGCCGCGAGATGTGGCAGACTCTCTATCCGGGCACCCCGGTCAAGGACGTGCCCATTGGTCATATCACCAACGGCATCCATCTGATGGGCTGGATGAAGGGCCCGCTCAGGACCTTCTGGAAGCGGCGGCTCGGCGAGGCATGGGATAAAAATATCAATGAACCCGAGTTCTGGCAGCAGCTCGAGGACCCGGACTTTATTTCGGATGAGGAACTCTGGGCCCTGCGCTACGAACTGCGCCGGGAAATGATCGAGTTCACCCGCCGGCGCCTGCTTATTCAGGAGCATTATCTCGACCAGCAGCACTACATCGCCTTTGATCATCTCCTCAATGTCGATGCGCTCACAATCGGCTTTGCCCGGCGCTTTGCCACCTACAAGCGCGCTCCACTCATCTTCCAGCAGTTCGAGAAAATAGTCGAACTGGTGCGGGATACCCGCCGGCCCATCCAGTTCATCTTCGCCGGCAAGGCCCATCCCCGGGACGAGGAAGGGAAGAAGTTTATCCAGCACATTATCCACCTCAGCAAATACTCCGAACTCAAGGCCAGTCTCGTCTTCATCGAGAATTACGACATCCACGTATGTCGGCAGATGGTCTCCGGCTGCGATGTGTGGCTGAATAATCCCCGCCGGCCGCTGGAGGCCTCAGGGACTTCCGGCCAGAAAACCTGCTGTCATGGCGGTCTCAACCTGAGCATACTCGACGGCTGGTGGCGGGAAGGGTACGACGGGCAGAATGGTTTTGCCGTCGGCCCGGATTCCCATCCGGAAAGCGTGGAGGAACAGGACCACGTCGACAGTGAGAACCTCTATCATACCCTCGTCGATGAGGTGATACCGCTGTTCTACCAGCGCGATGCCAATGGAATCCCCCGGGCATGGCTGAAACGTGTCCGCCATGCCATGGCGACTCTGACGCCGCAGTTCAACACCTGGAGAATGGTCAAGGAATACAGCCGCAAATATTACACACGCTGAGTTGTCACTGGCGTCGATGCGGGCGATGATGATCCGGGGCGTCTGCACCGCTCCGCCTGGATTTGGCGATGACCATTGAGAAAAAATCTGACACCCCTGATATCCGTTCCCTTGGACGGGAAGATCTGTCCCGGTGGATGAGCGGTCTGGGCTGCCCTGATTACCGGACGGGTCAGGTTCTGCATTGGCTGTATGGCCTTCGGGTCACCGACTGGGATCAGATGTCGAATCTTCCGCTGACCCTTCGCCGCAGTCTTTCCGAGTCATTCACGATTCATGTGCCGCAGCTGGTGAGGGTTCAGGGTTCACGGGATACGACCTGCAAGTTCCTGTGGCGGCTCGCCGATCATTCCATGGTTGAAAGTGTGCTGATCCCGGCCAATCCCGCCCTCTATGGCGACAGCAGCGACCGGAAGACACTATGCGTGTCCACTCAGGTCGGCTGCGCCTATGGCTGCCGTTTCTGCGCCAGTGGTCTGGACGGTTGGAAACGCAACCTCTCCGTGGATGAAATCGTCGGGCAGATCATTGCCGTCGAGAACTGGCACGCAGAACAGACCGGCACCCCGGGCCCCGTCATCAACAACCTGGTCTTCATGGGAATGGGGGAGCCCCTCGCCAACTACAAAAACCTGCTCCCGGCCCTCCGCATACTCAACGCCTCATGGGGAATGAATATCGGCGCCCGCAAAATCACGATTTCCACCAGCGGACTGGCACCCATGATCATGAAACTGGCGGATGAGCCCGAGCAGTTCCGTCTCGCCATCTCGCTGCACGGCGCCACTGATGCCGTCCGCGACAGGATCATGCCGGTCAACCGCAGGTATCCGCTGCAGCAGCTCACCGATGCCTGCCTTTACTTCCAGAAACGCAGGGGCAAGATGATTACCCTGGAGTACATTCTCATCGAGGGCATCAATGACTCCATGGATCAGGTTCCGCACCTGGCCCGCCTCGCAGGGAAGCTCAAGGCCAAGGTCAACCTCATCCCCTACAACACTGTGGATGGACTCGACTGGAAGCGTCCTGCCGTCGAGGTTCAGGAGAAATTTGCCGCCGGTCTCAGGGAACAGGGAGTCACCGCCACCCTCCGTCGCGAAAAGGGCCATGACATCGACGCGGCCTGTGGACAGTTGAGGCTGCGCACCGAAAAGGAAACCCCATCCTCCGCCCTCTGACGTCCGCCAACGGGCCGGCACCATCCCTCATTTCTCCCGTAATTTTCCCCGCAAGTTTCCCCGCCAGTCTGTCGATTATCTCTATGAATCCGGAAAAAATGTTTTTCGAGGATTTTTATTGGAAATCGCGGTGAAGCTGGACTAGTTTACCGCATCCATTTGAAACCGTCCCGGGCCCGGCACACACGTGCAGTGAGTCTGAATCTGACACTCAGCAGAAGCACGGCAGGATCGTGCCAGGCACCCCGCCGGCAGCCCGGATACAGAATAGGAAGGAGACTAAAATGAGTGAAAACACATCGGTTTTGACCAGGTTCAGGATGAGAGGTGACGCTGAGCTGTTTCAGCATTTTCTGGTGGCGGCCGGTATTGAGTCGGAGATCAACGGCGACGAAACTGTGGGATATGCCCCGCATCTCCCTTATGCCTTTGACGGGCTTTCCCTGTGCGTTCGCAACGAGGACCTTGAAAGTGCCAGCGAGATTCTCGCCAGCTTCGAGAACTTCTGACCCGTCGCAGCACTTTCCAGGCCGTCCATCATCAGCTCAGTTCTCATCCCCCAGAGAATTCATTGCCAAGCCGTCTGAAACGGGGCACTATTTCCCTCCGTTTTCGATCAGAAAGCGGCCTTTTGACTGAGCTCAGCGACTGAATGGACTTCCAGAAAGAAATAGACCGCCGACGGACCTTTGCCATCATCTCCCACCCCGATGCGGGTAAGACAACTCTCACCGAGAAGTTCCTCCTCTACGGAGGAGCCCTCCATCTCGCCGGATCTGTCAAGGCGAGGAAGAACCAGCGTGCCTCCACATCCGACTGGATGGAGCTGGAGAAGCAGCGGGGGATTTCCGTTTCCTCCACGGTGCTGCAGTTCGAATACCAGGGCTACCACGTCAATCTTCTGGACACCCCGGGGCACAAGGATTTTTCGGAGGACACCTACCGGGTTCTGACCGCGGTCGATGCCGCAGTCATGGTCATCGACGCCGGTAAGGGCGTGGAGAGCCAGACCCGGAAGCTTTTCGAAGTGTGCAGCAGGCGCGGTGTTCCCATTTTTACTTTCATGAACAAGGTCGACCGGCCGACCCGGGACTGCCTCGAACTCATCGACGAACTGGAGAAGGTCCTCGGACTCGAAGTATGCCCCGTCAACTGGCCACTCGGCACAGGACCGGACTTCAAGGGCGTCTACGACCTGAACCGCAAGAAAGCGCATTTCTTTGAGAGGACTCCCGGCGGCGCCTACCGCGCCCCTGTCTCCATCAGCGACCTGAGTGACCCCAGTGTCCGCGGAAAGCTCCCGGCGGACGTTTTTGATCGCACCCTCGAGGAAATCGAGATGCTGGATGTGGTTGGTGCCACACTCGATCCTGAGCGGGTTCTTGCCGGCAGGATGACGCCGGTTTTCTTCGGCAGCGCGATCAACAATTTCGGGGTGCAGCTTCTGCTCGACGATTTTCTGCGCCTGTCCACCCCGCCGCGTGCCCGGAAGGCTTCCATCGGCGTCATCGAACCCAACTTCGAGAAATTCAGCGGGTTTGTCTTCAAGATTCAGGCCAATATGGACCCGCGCCATCGCGACCGTATCGCCTTTATCCGCGTGTGCTCCGGGAAGTTCACCCGCGATATGAACGTCTTTCATCCGCGCACCGGCAAAGTCGTGCGGCTTTCCAATTCACAGAAACTCTTTGCCCAGGAACGGGAAACGGTCGATGAGGCTTATGCCGGTGATGTCCTCGGACTTGTCGGGCACTCGGAGTTCACCATCGGCGATACCCTGACCGAGGAAAAGGACATCGTCTACAACGCCATCCCGCGGTTCACACCGGAAGTATTCGCCTTTCTCAGAAACCCCAGCACGGCCCAGTACAAGCGTTTCCGCACCGGTCTCGATCAGCTCCTGCAGGAGGGCGTGGTGCAGGCGCTCGATGTCCGGGACAATCTTCAGAAAGTCCCGCTCCTCGCCGCAGTCGGTCCACTGCAGTTCGAAGTGGTCCAGCACCGCCTCACCAATGAATACAACGCCGAATCCCGACTGGAATCGGCACCCTGGTCTGCCATGCGATGGCTCAATCCGGAAATTCCCGAGGACCGGCTCGGGGAGCTGACTCTGCCGACCGGTGCCCGTATTGCCTACGACCGCGCCGAACAGCCGGTGGTCCTCTTCACCGATGAGTGGTCCATTGACTACTTTCTCGACAAGAACAAGTCCTTTTCCGAATCCATCTCAGGTGATCTCCTCTCCCGGCTGCCCTTTGGAGAAGACCTGACTGTCGAAAACTGATTCCATATACTCCGCATACCACACCACACACATTGCGGTGCCGGGCACCGCGGGCAGTCTCCTGAATCCGGACCCCACACCCATCAGAGCGAAATTGAAAACTGACAGATTATGAATCTGGAAACCGAACACGGCGGCAGGATACAGAATCCATCGCCACAGCAGATCATGCAGGCTTTGCAGGACCTCAATCCCGATGGCAATTCCTTCGCCATACTCAGTCGCTCTGAAACTGATTTCATCCAGACCAGTGTCAGCTCTGATGGTGGATTCGTTCTGGAATACCGGGAGGGGGAATCCGGCGGGCATTTCAGGGCAGATGACCAGTCGATCAGCCTTCCGGAAATTCAGGAAGCCTTCCTTGCATGGACTCGTGGAGTCCAGGACTGGAAGACATCCTTCTCCTGGGGGCCACTGGAGAAACCTCTGGCCTCATCATCCGGTGGCTGCTTCTCGCTGCTTGTCGCGACGCTGTTCATCGGAGTGGCACTTTTTGCAAGGGCGGCATTCAACCTGTAAGGCCTGCGGTTCAGTTCCGGTGCCATTCCGTGAAACCCTCCTCATGTACGGACAGCCGCGTCCTTATCCCACTCAGTCCCACCACCAGTAAAGCAGGCGTTCTGGTGCCAGCAATATCCACGGGACAAAGATCCAGAACGACAGGCCAAGCCCAACGACCTGTGGCAGGGAAGGTTTCAGTTTTGGAAATAAAGCGGTGGCGACCACAAGTACCGGCCAGACAAAAATTGTGAAGAGCAGGAAGTAATTGAAGAAGCCGAAGGCGACATCTCCATGGATATTCAGTGCGGTGGAGAATCCATGGTTGCCGATCGACTCAGGCCACCTGCCGAGGGTGCTGTGCATGTGAAATGCCAGAGAAACGAAGGTCATCAAAAAAAGCAGTCCCGGTGTGACTA
>JAUIAG010000162.1 GCA_030425355.1 Verrucomicrobiia bacterium | reverse complement strand
TCTTCTTCCCTTTGACCCCGCCGGCAGAGAGGGACCTGTTGGCCTGGGTGGAACTCAGGCGCTCATCCACCAGTTTTATCGGAATCGTGACACGCTTGCCGAGTTCACCGACGAAAGCCCGGACTTTTTCAGCTGCCGGACCATAGGTTCCATTCATGTTTCTGGGCATGCCGACCACGATCAGCACCGGCTGCTTTTCGGCAATCACCGAGGCCAACCGGGTGAAGAAGTCCTCGATGGGCTCGGCGGGGATGAATCCGACCGGGTGGGCCATCATTCCCAGTTCGTCGCTCACCGCAATTCCCATCCGCACCGTTCCATGGTCGATGGCCAGTATTCTTCCACTCAGACTGCTCATGCGACTTTTTTCAGGACGTCAAAGGCGGCGGCAACTGTTTTGTCGATGTCTTCCGCCGTATGCGCGGCGGAGATGAAACCGGCTTCAAACTGGGATGGAGCAAGGTAGATATCGCGCTCGAGCATACCGTGGAAAAAGGCCGCGAACTTGTCGCGATCGGCGGCCATCGCATCATCGAGCGAGTGAACCTCCCCGGGTGTGAAGTAGCCGCAGAACATGGACCCGATCCGATGGAAACGCACATCCGCACCGGCCCTTGATGCCGCATCCTTCATGCCTTCCTCGAGCTGCTGCCCCAGCTGCTCCAGGTGATCGTAGGCATCCGATTTTTCCAGTTCCTCCAGTGCGGTGATGCCGGCCGCCATGGCGAGCGGATTGCCGCTCAGGGTCCCGGCCTGATAGACCGGCCCGACTGGTGCCAGACACTGCATGATCTCGCTGCGCCCGCCGAAAGCGCCCACCGGCAGCCCGGCTCCAATAATTTTCCCGAAGGTGGAAAGATCCGGTTCGATACCGAAGCGCTGCTGCGCCCCGCCGAGCCCAAGCCGGAACCCGGTCATCACCTCATCGAAGATCAGCACGGATTCATTGGCTGCTGTGATTTCCCTCAGGAACTCGAGAAATCCGTCCTTCGGCAGGTAGAGTCCGGCGTTGGCGGGTACCGGTTCGAGAATGACACCGGCTATCTGACCGGGATTGGCCTCGAAGGCGGCCCTGACTCCGGCTTTGTCATTGTAATTGACCACGATGGTGTGGGCGGTGAACTCCGGCGGCACCCCGGCGCTGTCCGGGTTGCCGAAAGTGAGTGCCCCGGACCCGGCTTTGACCAGCAGCGAATCCACATGCCCGTGATAACAGCCGGCAAATTTGATGATTTTCGGCCGGCCGGTGTAGCCGCGCGCCAGACGGATCGCCGACATGCACGCCTCGGTCCCCGAATTACACATCCGCACCTGCTTGACCGACTCCACCGCCTCACACACCCTGGCGGCCATGGTGACTTCCCACGGATTGGGAATGCCGAACGATGTCCCGTGTTCAGCCGTATCCC
Source organism: Verrucomicrobiia bacterium (assembly GCA_030425355.1). Classification (GTDB taxonomy): domain Bacteria; phylum Verrucomicrobiota; class Verrucomicrobiia; order Limisphaerales; family JAJOIW01; genus JAJOIW01. The sequence continues at coordinate 10,467 of JAUIAG010000162.1, read as the reverse complement.
GGATGACCTGGATGATCCTTGGATGGGCATGGCCCAGTATGGCCGGCCCCCATGTTCCCACGTAATCAATCATGGTGTTCCCGTCCACATCGTGGATCCAGGCACCCCGTGCCGACTGCACAAAAAACGGAGTCCCTCCCACCGCGCGAAATGCCCGCACCGGCGAGTTGACTCCACCGGGAATCCACTTCAACGCCTGCTCAAAAAGGTCGTGTGACTTTGTCCTCTGAACCATGCTATGTTTATTAACGCTGAATCCGGCCTTTGGAAATGGTTTTCCGACAGACGGATGCAGGGCAGGGGGCATGTAACTCCTTGGGTCAGCCGCCGATTAATCCGATTATTGCAGAAACATGACAATCAGGAGTCAAAATACTCATCAGGCATTTGAAGTCCATGGATCAGCCCGGAACTCCATTCTCAGACTGATGGGAGTCATCGGACTGATGTCCGCCCTCATCACGGCCAGTCATGCCGGCGTCATCCTCAATGAGATCAACTACAACCCGGCAGCTTCATCACCCGCAGAAGTGGCCCTTGGTCTGGAAGACAACAATGAGTTCGAATTTCTGGAGCTGTTCAACACCGGCGACACAGCGGTGAACCTGAGCGGATGGAGACTGGAAGGCGCCGTCACTTTTGAATTTCCCCCAGGAGCCTCCATCGCACCGAACGGCTATTTCCTCCTCGCCCGCGATGCGGATTCTCTGGTGGTCCGCTACCCGCAGGCATCGCCGGACGGCGATTACTCGGGACGGCTCTCCAACGAAGGGGAGACTATACAGCTGCTCGACAGCACCGGCGTGATTGTCGAGGAAGTCAACTACTCCTTCGAACACCCGTGGCCGGAGTTCGCCAATGGCCATGGCGGGACAATTGTCAGAACCCATGCGGACGGCTCCTCCACCAGCTCAACATCCTGGGGCACCGGCCGCTCAGTCGGCGGCACGCCCGGTGCGCCCAATGACCCGGCCCCGGGCCCGGTGGTCATCAACGAACTGCTTCCTCACACCGACGAGCCACTGGAGGACGCCATTGAGTTCAAAAATATTTCCGGCGATCCAGTCGACATGACCGGATGGCTGCTTACCGACTCGATCCTTGAACCTGGTCGCTTTGCCTTTGGCTCCACTGTGATTCCGGCCGGCGGTTATTCCGTGGTCACCCAGATCCAGACCGACGCACCCGGCAATCCCCGGGTGCCCTTTTCACTCAATTCCTATCGCGGTGACAGCCTCTATCTCTTTCAGATCAATCAGAATGGCGAGATCATCCGCCTCTCTGATCATGTGATTTTTCCTCCGACTGAGAATGGCGTGTCCTACGGGCGCTATCCGGATGGCACCGGCCCTTTCGCGAACCTGTCCGCCATGACGCTCGGCACCTCCATCAAAGCAACCGACCCTCCCTTCGCTATCGACGTATTCCGTGAGGCTGTCGGCGCAGAGAATGCAATCCCGGCCATCGGCCCGGTCATCCTCCGGTCGCTGCAGATCGAACCACCGGATCTGCTCCCTGAATTCATCCAGATTACCAACATCTCGGATGAGGACGTCCCGCTTTTTGACCCGAATAACCCCGGCAACACATGGGGTGTCGAGGATGCCGTCACGCTCGAATTCCCTCCCGGTATCACCATGGCACCCGGCGAATCGATATTTCTCACCGAGACCACCCCCGAGCTGTTCCGGGCCGGATGGAATGCCCCCGAATCAGTCCGGGTCCTCGGTCCGTGGACGGGGAGGCTCGACAACTCCGGTGAATCCCTTCGCCTTTACCGTCCGGACCGGCCACAGACCACCCCGCCGGACATCGGACTCGTCCCCCGTCTGGAAGCGGATTTCGTGCTCTACCGGCCCACATCCGAATGGCCACAGGACATCTACGCTTCCGGAAAATTCCTCACCCGCACACAGCCATGGGGCCCGGCCATGGATCCATCCAGCTGGACCTCCGCCGACATTATCGAATTTCAAATGCCTTCCGGCGACCCCATCGAACTGACCATCGTCATGGTCTCGGAAACCGGGTACGAAGTCCGCTACACCATCCCCGGACCAGGAACCTACGATCTCCAGTCCTCCACAAGCCTCTCCGGCGATTGGCTCTCCAGCCCACTCATCACCGGCCCGACGCAGGGATCCGTCGACCTCCGCCCGGCCATGGACCCGTCATCCCAGCGCTACTTCCGCATTATAAAGGTCGAGTAGCCATTTGTTGAGGCGCCAGCAGCATGTCAGCTCATCGGGATCGCTATCGGTATCGGTATCAAAAAAGCCACCACGCCGATGATAAGCCGACCCAGACCCGCCTGAGGATCAAAGTGCCATCAGCCAAAAACCCGGGACCGCCGCATTTGTCTGGGTGTCCAACGAGGTGCCAGGCTCGCATGTGCCTGGCACCTCAACCAGTGCTGCGGGTGTAATCCATGATTCTGGCACCCCTGCCGGGGTGCGTCGGTGAGAGGGGAATTGCGGCAACCGGTGGTGTCGCTCATCCTTCGCTCAACCACCGGCTATGAATCTGTGATCCCTCCGGGATCAGTCCTGCCATCAGCTACAAGACCAGCGCCTCCGCATTTGTCTGGGCCCCCGCCGAGGTGCCAGGCTCGCATGTGCCTGGCACCTCAACCAGAGCCCCGGAAATCGCCATCGCTACGGATGCAATGTCCGATTCCGGCACCCCTGCCGGGGTGTGCATCGGTGAGAGGGGAATTGCGGCAACCGGTGGTGTCGCTCATCCTTCGCTCAACCACCGGCTATGAATCTGTGATCCCTCCGGGATCAGTCCTGCCATCAGCTACAAGACCAGCGCCTCCGCATTTGTCTGGGCCCCCGCCGAGGTGCCAGGCTCGCTTGTGCCTGGCACCTCAACAGGAAACAGGGAATAATTAAATCACAGACTGAACTGACGGATGTAATCCGCAAAATGGTGGCTGAGGGCCTGGTTATCGAGGCCGTATTCTTCCGCGGTGTAGTGGTGTTTTCCGTGGCGGTTGCGGCGGTTTTCGGTGAGAAAGGTGTGCATGGCCTGTCTGGAATCCTCATCCAGGGTCAGTCCGAAATAGCGATAGATGGTGTCAACCGCGGCCATGGGATCGGATATCAGGTCGCGGTAAAGCAGGTCAAAATACCGGTCGGGCTGGATCCGGCGGTTTTCCCTGAGTGATGAGGTGTGCTGCCATCCGGCGAGCCACCGGTCGAGTTCCTCGGCGCCGACTTCGGTCTTGCTGCTGCGGTGACTGAAGACCCGCCTCAGGGTCCAGGTGTTGCTGGCAATGGATGGAATCACTTCGGATGGATGGCGGTGAGTGAAGACAATGCGGGCGTCGGGAAAGACTTCCAGCAGGGTCCTGAGGTGCATCATGTGAGCGGGGGCCTTCAGAAGCCACGACAGAGCAGGGGAAGCGCTTTGCAGCATCTGCAGGAACCGGTATTCAAAGGCATATCCACCCTTCACTCCATGCTCCTGGATCCAGTTCCAGTAGGATGGCACCCGGTAGGTAAAGCCGAATCGGGGCGACTCAAAACTCATGGCCATCACGGCGATGCACTCGGCCGCTTTCATGGCCCCGTACATGTAAATCTTCCGATATGCCGGTGCCATCAGGTGAAAAAGTCCGAAATCCCGCCCGGCGCTGCGAACACGCTTCGGGTCCGGTGCATCCGCCGGTGTCGGCGGACACGGATAAAGCGTCTCCCAATACATGGGCGCGCGCCATTGCCGGTCACAGGCCATGAGATTGTGCAGAAAGGAACTGCCGGTCCTCGGCATGCCCACGATGAAAAGCGGACTCCTGATCGTTTGGGCTGCCATGTCCGGATTATTCGCAACCGTGCGCGTCACCAGGAAGTTATTCTTCAGCATCCGCTTGAGATCTGCATAAGCCATCAGTCGTCCCATCGGCTTCAGCGAGGCTTCGGACGTCAATGAGCGGTCCAGCCTCTGAAGAGCCTCCAGCAGCGGTTCCTCATCAGGATGGCTGAACTGCAGCTGCCCGGACAGGTTCCGGAATGTGCGTTCCATATCCACGCGCCACAATGTGCCAAATCGGACAGCGCCTTAGAATGAAAATGATTCAAGTGGCTGAATCCTTGTTATCGGAGTGCCGGAATCGGTTGACCGTTGGTAAGAATTGTCTGAATTGTCTGAAATGGCGTCGCGTGAGGCATCCATCCAAAAAGACCGGCCGCGTTGCGGGCACCGCAATGTCATGGCTGAATCAGGAATCAGTGTCGGTAAATTATGTGAGTTTGAATGATAAAAGATAGTTGTTCAAAAGATTCTAAGTCGAACAAATACCCGGGCCGCCGATTCTCGATTCCCTATAACAATTATTGTGCGAAAATATAGATTCAGTTCTAATATAACATAAAAAGTCAAGATTATACTGTTTGTGGGACATTCTGCCGCTGCTCATCGATGTGCGGTGGCGTTCCCTACTCTGGATTTCAGTTGTGTCGGGTTTTCTGGTAATGTGGAGCCATGAAGCGAGATTCATCAGGTGGTCACGGTTTTTATTTCAGATTTTTTACCATGGACGCTGGTTATGGAGCTGCGGTGATGATGACGGCAATGGTTCTGGCATTCTGGACGATGACGATGATGACAGTCCGTGCAAATGACGGCGATGACAGTGAAGGCCCGAAAAAGCCAGAGCAGATCACCAGTCCTGAGGAGCTGCCGACACTGGGAACGCCATTGGATGAGGATCAGGTGACGGCCTTTGTCCGGATGGCTCTGGCGAATATCCGCCGTGAATTTCCGAACAAACCATCCAATGTGATGGCGACAGCGGCGGATATCCGGAGCCCGTCGGCGATGCACCCGGTTTTTTATGGCTGTTTTGACTGGCACAGTGCGGTCCATGGTCACTGGATGCTGGTCAGGCTTCTGAAGCTCTATCCGGATGCTGAGATCATGCAGACTGTGAGGCGGGTCCTGAATGAACAGTTTACCGGGGAAAAGCTGCGGGCCGAGGCGGACTACTTTGAGCAGCCTTACAATAAGTCCTTCGAGCGGATGTATGGCTGGGCGTGGTATTTCCGCCTGGTGATCGAAGTGGACGGCTGGGACGACGGGGACGGACGCCTCTGGCGGGCAAATCTCCGGCCACTGGAGGACATTCTGGTGAAAAGGACTCTGGATTACCTCCCGAAGCTCAGCTATCCGATCCGTCTGGGGATTCACCCGGATACCGCGTGGGGCCTCGGACAGGCACTGGACTATGCGCGGCATACAGGCAACAAGGAACTGGAAGATCTCGTGGCGCAGAGAGCCCGGGATTACTACGCCGACGACACGAACTATCCATTTGCCTACGAACCCTCCGGCGAGGATTTCTTTTCCGCCGGCCTGAATGAAGCGGATGTCATGCGGCGTGTCATGGATCCGCAGGAATTTTCTGAATGGCTGCGGCGGTTCTGTCCGTCTCTCGATGCCCCGGAGGAATTCCGCCGACTGGTGAGTCCGATTCCGGTTTCGGACCCGACCGACGGCAAGCTGGTGCATCTGGCGGGGCTGGATCTGAGCCGCGGGTGGACCCTTCAATCGGTGGCATCCGCCCTGCCCGCTTCGGATCCACGCAGGGCTGTGCTCATGGATGCAGCGCGGGATCACGCCCGGGTGGGATACGAATATGTTTTCAGCGGGTTTTATGAAGGAGATCACTGGCTGGCCACCTTTGCCATCTATCTGCATACACGATCCGGAATTCCGGAATGACCGTGGCTGTCATCACAGGCCGCCATGGATGAATAAAAATGCATTTGCGGAGCCCGGTTTTTCTGACTGCATCCCGCTGGCTGGAATGGTAATTTCGTTGGACACACCGCAATTGCATCATGAATTCCCGTCGAGACATCATCAAATTTCTCGGGCTCGGTTCCGCCGTTTCGGCGGCCGGGCTTCTGAGCAGCCACAATCAGGTTCTGGCCCAGGCTGAAAGCCGAATCAACAAAGGGACCGGTCCGATAAAAATCACCGACGTCAAGGCCTTTGCCTGCAACCCGCAGGGCCAGCGTCTCTGTGTGGTCAAGGTCGAGACCAGCGAGCCGGGGCTTTACGGTCTGGGATGCGCGACCTTCAACCAGCGGACTCTTCCCGTGGTGGTGGCCGTCGAGGAATATCTCAAGCCCTTTGCCGTCGGCCGCAACGTGGATCAGATCGAGGACATCTGGCAGAACGCCTACACATCCTCATACTGGCGCAATGGCCCGGTTCTGAATAACGCCCTCAGCGGACTGGATCAGGCACTCTGGGATATCAAGGGAAAGCGTGCCGGGATGCCGGTCTATGAACTGATCGGCGGCAAGTGCCGCTTTGCAGTCGATACATACTCCCATGCGGCCGGCAATTCCAACGAGGCTCTGGAAGACTCGGTTCGGGCTCTGAAGGAAAAGGGATTCCGGCATATCCGCATCCAGCTGGGGGGCTATGGGTCCTCCCACCTGTCGACCCGGCCCTATTTCAGGGACAGCGGATTCGGAAAACCGACTGACAGCCACATGGATCCCGAGCCGTACCTGAAGGCCATGCCCAGGGCCTTTGAGCACATAAGGAATGTCTTCGGCGATGAGATCCACCTGCTCCATGACGTCCACGAAAGGATTCGCCCCATAGAGGCCATCAACCTCTGCAAGGAACTGGAAAAGTACCATCCTTTTTTCATCGAGGATCCGTTTTCACCGGAAGACATTGGCTATTTCAAGATTCTCCGGCAGCACAGTTCAGTCCCGATTGCCATGGGCGAACTCTTCAACAATCCGCATGAATGGGTCGGGCTGGTCAGTGACCGTCTGATCGACTTTATCCGCGTTCATATTTCGCAGGTGGGTGGATTTTCAGTAGCGAGGAAACTGGCGATTCTGGGCGAGTGGTTCAATGTCCGGACGGCATGGCATGGACCGGGTGACGTCTCTCCGGTCGGGCATGCAGCCAATGTGCATCTGGACTATGCATCCCACAATTTCGGGATTCAGGAGGCAGTGAGGTTCACCGAGGCGACCCAGGAACTGTTTCCCGGCTGTCCGCATGTTGAAAATGGCTTCATGTATGTGAATGAAGCGCCGGGATGGGGCGTGGATCTCCGCGAGGATCTGGCATCCAAATACCCGCTGCCTGACGATCCCGGATACTGGCGGCCGATACGCCGCCGGGACGGAACCGCCGTCCGGCCATAAGAACGGCACCGGTAAAAGAAAGGCATTATCCCCTGCTCCACGGCCGCAACCCGCAACGGTTCCGGCCTTTCCGCTATTTATGGGGAGTGGCTGACAAGATCGGTGTGTCGTCACTTCAGAGCCTGTGATTTCATGAACACTGCTGCAGTTTTGCAGGACCGAGTATGAGTGATGACGCACAACAGCCCTCCGAGCCCTCCGAAGTCAGGAAATCAAATAGCCGGAAACGGGATATCGCCGGACTGATCGGCTGGGTGCTTCTCTGCTTTTCGGCGAGTGCCACTGCCGCCTTTGTCGACACCGGCGGGTGGTATGCCGAACTGAACAAACCTTCATGGAATCCGCCTTCGTGGCTTTTCGGACCGGTCTGGACAACACTCTATGTGATGATGGGCGCTTCCGTATGGCTGGTATGGCGCAAAGGTGGATGGAAGTCCATGAAAGGCCCGCTTTCGCTGTTTGTTTTTCAATGGGTTCTCAATGCCATCTGGACGCCCCTGTTTTTCGGGATACACCGGCCTGATCTGGCATTTTTTGAAATCGTCCTGCTCTGGGCTGCCATTGTGGCGACGATAGTTGTTTTCTGGAGGATCAGCCGTGTCGCCTCGATTCTTCTGCTGCCCTACCTGCTCTGGGTCAGCTTTGCGTCATTCCTCAATTTCACCATCTGGAAACTCAACCCCGGGCCATGAAGTGGATGTTGCGGATGAGATAGCGCCGACAACCTTCGGCGACAGCGGGAACGGTCCGCCAGTCGCCGGGGGCAGGATTGTCTCGGTGCGCGGCAGCGTCATCGACATGGAGTTTTCTCCGGACAGTCTGCCATCGATTCACAACCTGGTGCATACCGGCGAGCACGGGGAAGTGATTGTCGAAATTCTTTCACATCTCGATCCCTCGACAGTCAGGGGCATTGCCCTGACCCAGACCCAGGGACTGTCGCGCGGCATGGCGGTCCGCGATTCCGGAAACCCTTTGATGACTCCTGTTGGCCCGGAGATCCGATCGCGGATGTTTGATGTTTTCGGCAACACCATTGACGGACGGGAAAAGCCGGCGCAGTTGGAGTGGCGGTCGGTGCACAATGCTCCGCCTCCCCTTGCCCGCCGGTCTTCGAGATCCGAAATCTTCGAAACCGGAATCAAGGTCATCGATGTGCTTGTGCCGCTTGAACGCGGTGGGAAAGCTGGACTCTTCGGAGGCGCCGGTGTGGGAAAGACCGTCCTGCTGACCGAGATGATCCACAATATGGTCGGGCATCAGGAAGGCATCAGCATCTTCTGCGGTATCGGTGAACGCTGCCGGGAGGGACAGGAACTCTATATGGAAATGGAGGAGGCCGGAGTTTTGCCGGACATGGTGATGGTCTTCGGGCAGATGAATGAACCTCCGGGCTGCCGGTTTCGCGTCGGGCATGCCGCCATGACCATGGCCGAGTATTTCAGGGATCAGGAGCACCGCGATGTTCTGCTGCTCATGGACAATATCTTCCGGTTCATCCAGGCAGGTATGGAGGTCTCAGGGCTGATGGGACAAATGCCTTCGCGGCTCGGCTATCAGCCGACCATGGGCACGGAACTGTCCGGCCTCGAGGAGAGAATTGCCAATACCGACGCCGGGGCCATCACATCCATCCAGGCTGTCTATGTCCCGGCCGATGATTTCACTGATCCCGCCGCGGTCCATACATTCTCGCATCTTTCCTCATCCATTGTCCTGTCCAGAAAGCGGGCCAGCGAGGGGCTTTTCCCGGCCGTCGATCCACTGCAGTCCAGCTCCAAAATGGCCACGCCGGCCATTGTCGGCACAAGGCATTACGCCATCGCTCAGGAAATCCGCCGGACACTCGCCCAATACTCCGAACTCAAGGACATCATCGCCATGCTCGGGCTCGAACAGCTTTCATCCGAAGACCGCGCCATTGTGGCCAGGGCGAGAAGACTCGAGCGGTTTCTGACCCAGCCCTTTTTCACCACGGGGCATTTCTCAGGCATCAGAGGCGCCACGGTTTCACTGGAGGACTCACTCGATGGCTGCGAAAGGATCCTCAACGATGAATTCCGCAATTATCCTGAAAGTTCCCTCTACATGATCGGCACAGTCGATGACGCCAACAGGAAGGCATCCCCGTCGCGGTAAATGCAATTTTCCGGAAGTGTTGAACAAAGCAGACTTGATAACAATTCACCCACTCATCTGAAATCATGAACCAGCCTCGATTTATAAAATGGTTTTCCGAACTGACTATTGAGGACATCCCGGTTGTGGGAGGGAAAAATGCATCTCTGGGTGAGATGGTTCGGGAGTTGACACCCAAAGGTGTCATGGTCCCGGACGGCTTCGCTGTGACAGCGGAGGGCTACCGGTATTTCATTGGAGAGTGCGGCCTGGATCAGGTTATCCGGGACCATCTGGAGGGACTTGATACCGGCGACGTCGCCAATCTTCAGCAACGGGGCAAAGCGGTGCGCGAAGCAATTATGGCGGCCAGTATCCCGGAAGCGCTGGCTGGAGAAATCACTGATGCATTTGAGCAACTGGTCGATGGCCGACCGCCTGAAGCCGGTGTTGCGGTGCGCTCCTCAGCAACCGCCGAGGACCTCCCCGATGCAAGCTTCGCCGGGCAGCAGGAAACCTTCCTGCATATCACCAGTGCACAGTCACTGCTTACCACCTGCATCAAGTGCTTTGCTTCACTCTTTACCGACCGTGCCATCAGCTACCGGGTGGACAAGGGCTTCGACCACTTCGATGTCGCTCTCAGTATCGGCGTGCAGCAAATGGTGCGTGCGGATCTAGCCTGCTCCGGTGTGATGTTCACCATCGATACCGAAAGCGGCTTCACCGAGGCCGTCATGATCAGTGCCGCATGGGGGCTGGGGGAAAATGTTGTTCAGGGGGCGGTCACACCCGATGAATACGTCGTGTTCAAGCCCACCCTGCGCCAGGGATTCAATGCGCTGCTGAAAAAATCCCTGGGATCGAAAGAATTGAGGATGGTCTATCAGACTGACCCATCCAGTGATGATCCGGTCGTCAACGAGCCAGTTTCGACCGGGGACAGGCAGCGGTTTGCATTGGAGGACAGCGAGGTCCTGAAGCTTGCCGGTTGGGCCTGCCTGATAGAGGAGCACTATTCACGCCGCAAGGGCACCCCTGCCCCCATGGACCTTGAATGGGCCAGAGACGGGCTTTCCGGAGAGCTTTTCATCCTCCAGGCGCGGCCTGAGACAGTTCAGTCCACCCGTAATCAGGATGTCCTTGAAACCTTCCGGCTGCAGAAAAG
>JAUIAG010000161.1 GCA_030425355.1 Verrucomicrobiia bacterium | reverse complement strand
ATGGAACATGGATACCCCGGGGCGTCCGCCACCTCTCCGGTGCCGAAGCATCCACGGTTTCCTTCCAGCTGGATCCTGATCGCAGTCTTGAGATGCTGCGGGTGAGAGCTCTGCAGGAGGATCCGCTTCCGCAGTCCTTTTACAACGGTCAAAAGTCCTTCGACGGGACGGTCACGGATGAAAATGTGGTGGCCGGTCCCGATGTTGCCTTTGATGCGGACCGCGCCGAGGGCGGCGCTGGAGCCCCCGGCGAAGAGAATCGGGAAGTTCAGGAATCGGACATCTGGGCATTCCGCGGCGACACACTCTATTTTTTCAACCGCCTGGATGGCCTGCAGGTCATCGACGTCTCGACGCCCTCGGAGCCCGTGGTCAAAAAACGCTACTTCCTTCCTGCAGCCGGCGAACAGATGTATGTAGTGGATGACAACCACGTGGCCCTTCTGGTGCAGGATAACTGCCGTTATTATGGCGAGGACGCCGGCAGCAAAGTCATAGTCATCGATGTGGGAGCCGATGAGCCGTCCGTCACAGGCACCATCGGCATTCCCGGTAACATCCAGGAAACCCGACTTGTCGGCCATGTGCTCTATACCAGTTCAAGTCAGTATATCCAGACGACGGACGAGGAAGGCGGATCCGTCTGGCGTCAGATTTCCTCTGTGGTTTCCATCGACCTTTCAAACCCCGCGGCACCTGAACGGGTGGGTGAGAAATCCTTCTCCGGATGGGCTGATGCCGTTTATGCCACTGACCGGTTTTTCTTTGTTGCAACCCGCCGCAGCTGGCCCTTCACCGATTCGGAAGTGCATGTTGTCGACATCAGCGACCCCGATGGAACCCTGGTGGAAAGATACTCGATCCCGGTCAAGGGATGGATCAAGGACAAGTTCAAGATTTATCTGGACGGCGACGTTCTGAGCCTCATCAGCGAGGTCAGAGGCAGTAACGGCCGGCTGATGCACACGCGGCTGCTCAACTACTCCCTGACCGCCCCGGAAAGGCCCGGGTTCCTCGGTGATGTCATTGTCGGGAGAAATGAGACTCTCTTCGCCACCCGCTTTGACGGGGACCGCGTCTACATCGTGACCTTTGAACAGATCGACCCGCTCTGGGTCGTCGACAACTCCAACCCCCGGCAGCCGGAAATACTCGGTGAACTGGAAATTCCGGGATGGTCCACATACATCCACCCCATGGGCGACCGGCTGATCACCATGGGCATCGACAACATCGACGGCTGGCGGCCAGCCGTGCAGCTCTTCGATGTCTCCGACCCCGCCACCCCCACTCTCCTCAGCAAGGTCCTCCTCGGCGAGGAATGGGGCTGGAGCGAAGCCAATTCAGATGAAAAAGCCTTCCGTGTGCTTCCCGATCAGGGAATGGTCCTGGTGCCATTCTCAGCGTGGTCAAACCGCCAGCAGCAGAGCGGCATCCAGATCATCGATTTCAATGCCGATGAACTCACACTCCGCGGCGTCATCGACCACGACTTCACCCCACGCCGCGCAACGGCCCACAATGACCTCATCTATTCGATCAGCAATACCGAGCTGGTCACCGTGGACCCAGCCGACCGGGACAACCCGGAAGTCCTCAGCGAAATCATCCTCTCCCGCCAGGCAGACCGCGTGCTGGAGTTCGACAGTTACCTGCTCACAGCCGAAACCTACTGGCAAAGCACCAGCCAGACCGGGGTCAGTCTCTACTCGCGGGATGACCTCGACACGCCGCTCGATGACATCACATTTGAAGCGCCAGCGGATCTCGAAGGCTCGCCACAGAACTGCAGTTTCTCCAGCTGGTTCACCCACGGCGATCACATCTTCGTGCTCGTGAGTTCGGAGTCCCTTGAGTCCAAACCGGCCGGTGACGGGGAGCCGCGCAGCGGGAATCCTGATTTCTTCTCATGGCTCTCTGTTTATTCCCTCTCAGTCGACCAGTCAGCCGGTGAGCTTTCCATTGTCTCGGCCGAACACTTCAGGATCAACGACATGGGATGGAACCCGCTGCTGGTGCCAACCGTCTTTGCCAACGGCGACGTGGTCCTCACCCGGAAACCCGGCTACTCATGGTATTTTTTCGAAGACGTCCTCTGGGGCGGCCCCGGAAGACCATGGGGATGGAGCCTGTCTCCATTATTTCTTTCCATGAATGTCGCCGACCCGGGACAGATCCGGTTCCTCGGCGAGTTTACGGTTGAATCACCAGCCGATCCCGAACTCGGCGGGTGGGTCGACTATTCGGAAATCTTCTGGGTGAACAGGGAAGCCTTCTTCTCCACCCAGGTCTCCAAACAGGTCGAACTGTCACCGGACCCGGGCACCGGCACGCCTCCGGTACCGGACAAAGCCCCGCGGTTTGTCTGGGTGACCTCGAATGAACTCACGAAGGTGGACTTCGAAGACATTTCAACACCGACTCTTCACGATCCCGTCGACCTCCCCGGACGACTGATAGCCCTCACCCACGGCGGCAATGTTCTCTACACAACCGGATATGCCTACGAAGAGGATGGCAGCCCGAATCTCGAGCAGCAGGCCATCCACGCCAGTGCCTACGATGAAATACAGGTGAGTCTGATAGATACATACGAAACCTCGAACATCCCTTACGAGGTGGCTGTTGCCGGGAATGCTGTCATTTACCCGGACTGGGAAAGTGAAAAAGGCTATCGCCTCAACGCCATCACTCTCTCCGGGGAGGGAACCATCGATATGGCCAGCCAGCTGCCCCGGGAAAACTGGATCAGTCAGATCCGCTCTGCAGACGGGCTGGTCTTCGTCTCGACAGGTTATGGAGGCGGCGTCGAGGCTCTCGATTATTCCTCTCCGGAATCGCCGGAAAAAGTCGCCACCTGGACGGTTCCCGGATGCCTTTACCCCGACATCTCCCATATGGACGGTTCCGCAGAATCGGGCTTCTTCATTCCGCTTGGGATGTACGGGGTCGGCTTCATCTCGATGAACACAGAGCCATGAACCGGCCCTGTGGCCACTTCATTCATTCTGTTTCGCAGCATGCGTGAATGAAGTCCCGAATGTCTTCAAGGGCGTCCAGCCGCAGGACGCTGGAGCCCTCTCCTTCCGGAGATTCAAGAGAATGCCCTGATCCATCGTAAACCTTCACGGTGAGATCGGGGTTTTTCAGGGAGCGGAGTATGCGGGCACTTCGGTCACCGGGTGTATTGGTGTCATCCGCTCCGTAAAGCGCCAGAGCCGGGACCTCCAGCCTCTCCCATGCCGGGCGCGGGTCAAACCTCCCGACCGCCTTCCAGAAGCCCGCCTGCCTCAGGTGAATAATTGACCATGAGGATGGATAGGCCAGAATGTCTGCTATCACCGGAAGGACGCCCATGCCGCGCAGATTGTGTTTCTCCTCGAACAGGAGCGAACTGCGGATGGTCGTCGCACTTCCCACAACATTCACGACAAAACGGATATTCGAGTTGATACCGGCGGCGACCGGCGCCACCATGCCGCCCTGACTCATTCCAATCACGCCCGCCCCGGCAATGCGGGGAGAATCCAGGGCGACAAGGAAGTCGATGGCCGCCGATGCATCAGCTGCCAGCTGACTGATGCCCGCCGATTTCCATTCCCCTTCAGAACGCCCGCATCCGCGCTTGTCAGGCAGCAACACGGCGATGCCATGCCGCTGCAGAAATTCCACCAGGGTCAGATACCACCAGTTTTCCCTGTGGCTGTCTCCCGAACCGTGGATCACAACCACGCCCGGAATCGGATCGGAATCATCCGGCATATCGGGTTCGAAGAGCATTCCACCCAGTAAAAGCCCCTCATCAGCCTGCCGGAACGAAACGTCCCTGTAATCAAGCGTGTCCAGTGTCACTCCGGTGAGAGCCCGGCCAGGGCTGTCTTTGAACAGCAACTGTTTCAGGAAAACCGGAATCACAGTCAGCGCAACAACCAGGAGAGCGACGGTCAGCGCCACCCGCTTCGCCAGTCGGCCACCGGCAGAGGCACGGGAACGGCTTTTTTCTCTTTTCATGGGAGTGGTGGATCAGGTGCATAATCATGAAGGCCGAAATGACAGCGACAGCTCAGCTGTGTGTATCGGCCGCGGGATCGATCCACACCATAGCCCGGAGAACAACTCTGCGCAGTATTATTCTGCCTGGCACCGGAAGGAAGCACATGCCGGATCACTTGACTTTTTATGGAGCACAAAGGATCCTTTTAAAGCTTCTCCGGATTATCGCTCTTTGAGGAATTCCGGGGTCAACCCGATGGAGGATTCCATGAATGGTCAGTTTTCCTTGGTTCAGATAGTGGAAGTTACCCTGACAGTCCTCCTTGGGGGCGTTCTGGTGTATCTGATTTACCGAACAGCCAGACGCACCGGCACAGAGGATGCCGGCATCCGCCTCGTTCTGACCGTACCGGTGGTTGCCGCCTACATCTTCATCCTCTCGATGCCATTACATCCGATGATTCCGATACTGGCGGCAGTGGTCGGAGTGGTCATGGCATTTATATGGGGTGGCCCGTTCATCAAGACGATCACTCACCCGTTCACCAACGCCTTCATGCCCGACGAGGAACTGGAGGACGCACCGAATTATTCACCGGCCCTTCGACTCAGAAACCAGGGGTCCTACATCCAGGCCACAGAAGCGATTAATGAGGAACTGCAGAAATTCCCCGACGACCTCCAGGGACATCTGCTCAAAGCACAGATATGGGCGAAAAACCGCCGCGAACCCACGGAAGCCATCGCCCTTCTCGAGGAATACCTGGCTTCTGAAAAACCCCGCTCTTCCGGGACACAGATCGTCGCCCTGAATCAGCTGGCCGAAATATGTATCTCCGAATTAAAGGATTTTCCGCGTGCGACTGAGTATTTCCGGGTCATCACGCGGAAGTTCCCGGATTCGGAAGCGGCGCTTGAGGCCGATCAACGCATTGCCCAGCTGTCCCTGCCGAGTGCAGCCAGGGCCATTGAGCCGATTCAGCCATTCCATGTTGAAAAATCGGATCGCGACTACGGTCTCGAATTCGGCCGCGGATACATGGCCGACCACATGAAGAAACCGGTGGAGGATATGCCCATCGATGAGCTCCTGGAACACCTCCATGAACATCCCCGCAACTTCTCCGCCCGACGGGATCTCGTTCAGCGCCTGGCTTTCGAACTGGATCGGTCCGACGAGGCGATGACATGGGTTCAGGAAACACTCGAGATACCCCACCAGTCCAGAAAGCAGCGGGCCGAGTGGTACAATCTCCTCGCCGATATCCAGATCAGGAAACTGCAGAATGTCGATGCCGCCCGGATGACACTCAAGCGCCTCATTGATGAGGACCCGGAATGTGCCGCCGCAGCCATGGCTCGAAACCGCATGGCCACCATCAGGCGTGAACTCGAACCATTCCGCAAAAAATCCACCATTCAGATCGGCACCTATGAGGACGACATAGGCTTGAAACAGCCCCGCAACCAACGGTAATCACACCCGTCCCGGCAGTGGCCCCCTGGCCTCACGGCACCGGCCGATCAAAAAAGAAATGCCCCGGCTCTCCTTTGCGGTTATAATGACCGCATGCACAAATTCCTCCAGTTCACACTGACGGCGGCCCTCCTGACCCTCGGGGCAGGAAGCCTTTCTGCCCAGAAGAAGGTCGTCTTTTTCAATGGCACCATGAGCCACGGTTATATGCAGCATGAGCACCGCGCCGGGGCACTGGTGCTTGGCCGCAGCCTACTGGAAAGCGGACTTCCTGTCTCAGTTCAGGAAGTCGGCCCGGGATGGCCGGAAGACACCGCAGCCATCGAGGAAGCCGATGTCCTCGTTGTCTATTGCACCGGTGGTGGCCGGCACCTCCTCAATTCCAACATCGACCTCATCGAAAAAATGATGAAGGAAGGCGCCGGCCTCGTCTGTATCCACTATGCTGTCGAAGTCCCAAAAGGCGACCCGGGAGAGAACATGCTCCGGTGGATGGGCGGCTATTTCGAAACCTTCTGGAGCGTCAACCCGCACTGGGTTGCCGAATTCAAATCCTTTCCCGATCACCCCGTTGCCAATGGCCTTGAACCCTTCACCATCCGCGACGAATGGTATTACCACATGCGCTTCGTTGACGGAATGAAAGGGGTCACTCCGATTCTGAGCGCCCTGCCACCCGATGAAACCCTCAGCCGCCCGGACGGGCCACATTCGGGCAATCCCTATGTGCGCAAGGCGGTCCTCGAAGATCACCTCCCCCAGCACGTCGGCTGGGCCTACCAGCGTCCGGGCAAAGGCCGCGCTTTCGGATTCACAGGCGGACACAACCACTGGAACTGGGCCCATCCGGAATTCCGCCAGGTTCTTCTCAATGCCATCGTGTGGTGTGCCGGGCTCGAAGTTCCCCTGAATGGCGTCCCTTCCAACCCGGTAACTTACGAGGAAATCCTCCGCAATCAGGATGAACCAGCCCGCCCCGACTGGAGCCGTCATCCATGGACCATGGACAAAGTCCGGGAAACTGTCGCCGAGTGGAACAGGCTCGACGAGAAGAACCCCAGACCCTGAAACACCCGGGAGAAAGCCGGATCCATGCTGGTAAGAATCTGGCATATGAGATAAGAAAAATTCTCACCAATATCCCGGCACCCCGCAACCATTAGTCCAGGGACATTCCTGTCCCCAGGCTGTAAAACAGAATCCTCCCGGCCAGCCGGTGCAGACAGACAGATCCAGGATCCGCTTCCTGTTCAATAAACCCTCTTCGACTCAAGGACATGGGGGCCAGGGGATGCTTTTTTGAAATTCAAATAAACAAACTATGCACCGGGGATAATCTGCTGAACCACTGAGCGTTTTTCAGGTAGTGATTTGATCCAGTAACAGCTGCCCGATGGATAGGCCGGCCTTTAAGGATAAACATCGAACCCGGTGCATCCGGCGTATGAGGGTTCTGTTATTACAGGTTCCTGATCACCGGACTCACCGTTAAGCTGATACAAACACCGAGGATAAATACTGAAAAGATCTATGGATAATAACTCACACTCCGAACGCTGGCTGGGTTTGGCCGCCGCAGCTCTCCAAAGCATATTGTGCTTTTCCGGAATTGCACTGGTATTTGCCTTTCCGCCTCCGGAACGCTGGATGGTGCTCATGCTGCTGATTCCGATGGCAGTCTGTATGGCGGTTGCTTTCGTGAATTCGACATTGATTGCCACTGGAGGCTCCAGTCCCGGCAGGCTGAAAATCTGCCGTTTTCTGCTCTGGGTTCCCACAATTGTTATGGCGATGCTGGCCGCTCTGGGTATTTTCATTTGGGTCACAGCTGGCAATTCATAGGACGGCACCCTGTTGTGGAGCAGAAATGGCGAAGGCATGCTCCCTGAATTCCCCCTACGCTTCTGATGCAGTAGGTTGCGCCGATCCCGGGTCGCCGATGATGGACGCGGTGCCTGTTGGGAAGAGATTCGCCTTGGTGGAAATTTTGTTTTAAGCTTCTGGCTGCAGAGGCCACACCGGCAAACCGGTTGAGGTTGAGGCACCCGTTTTTCCGCGTGTCGGTTTCGGCAGCGTGTGCCCTTCATCAACTCATTACTGCAGGAAAAAACCATGAAGATTTATCAGTTTCTAATTCCAATTGTGCTAATTGTGGCGATTATCCCGTTCCCGTCGCCAGCCACAGAATCGACTTTTACAGATGATAACGAAGGATGGATCATAATCGATCACGACAGCAGCTCGAACCCGACGGCCGAGGCAGGAGTGAACTTCACCGACAATGATCCATCGGTGTCCGATGGACGACTTGTTGTTCAGGATCTTGAAAACGCCTGGAACTGGATTATCGCCCCAGCGAGGTTCCATGGGAGCTGGAGCAGTTTCACAGACCTTGAGATGAGCCTGATCACAGACAATGCCATTACTCAGTTCAATCTTCGTTTCTTCATATCCGACGGGAGCAGTTCGGCATGGTATGAGTTTCCGCTGGCCGGCACACCGGGAGGCACCGTGCTTAATCTGTCAGCTCCACTTGAGGAATCGGAGTGGAATGTGACTGGAAACTGGGAGCAGATGATCACCAATGTAACCGCGTTTTTTATCCGAATTGATCTCAATAATTTTGTCGGTGCCGAAGCGGAATTCGTGGATCGCGTTGCACTTGCCGATGGAACTGAACCACCATCACCGACCTTTCCGGTAACTTTTGATACCATGCTTGAAAGTGAGTATCAGCTCGAAAGCTCCGTTGATCTGGAAGTGTGGAAAAAACTTGGACAACCAGTACCGGGAGACGGCTCGGAAATCACAATAGAAGTCCCCCTCACCGATGCCCCCCACCGCTTTTTCCGGGCACGGGAGCTTGAGAATCCCTGATACTCAACGGGATCCAAGGCTGATAAATCCCCTTCATGGAAAAGTATACCGTCCGATACACCTGGACTCCGGAGCTGTGGGATTCAGCCTCGAAGGCCTGCGTCAGGGCGACCACTGGTCGTGTCTGGCTGTTCATGGCGGCTGGTCTGATTATCTGCCCCTCCGCACTCTTCGACTACATTGTCAATGGCCGGGAGATGTCTCTCATAACCTTTCTCGTGGGTGTTTTCTGCATTTCTGTCCATGGCTGGCATTCCTTCACACGAAAGCGTGCATTACGCGATCTGACAGCCACCATCACCGACCCTGAAGTCCAGCTGACAATTAGTGCAGAGTCTCTGGTATTCATCAACGATCAGGATAGATCCACGATTCACTTGAAGCATGTTACGAAGTCCTGCCGTGTGGACGGGTTTCTGCTATTGTTTGCCGGTTCAGTCCCGCTGACAGCAGTGCCGGAACAATTTCTCAGCGAGGATCAGATTCAGTTCATCAGATCGATGATTCTCTCCAAAAGAAAAAGATGACAACTGACTGGCAATGCACGAATTTGCTTCGCGGGAATCGCGCGGCGGAAAAACATATCGCCGCCAGGGCTTTATTTTCCTGTGAAACAAATATAGTTTACTTCGGATGGCTTGTTCAGTGGATCACCATGGTAATAACCGTTGCGTCAAGTTTTATTATATGCCTGCGGGGCTGTGGCCAGCTGCATTTCTGGGTAATGGAGAGCGGATTACAGACAATTTCTGATCCACACCGCGGGGTATTGATTTGGAAGCAGACTTATGACACGGGTAGAACGGTTTACTGGGACTGATCCAGGGCGGCGCTGGCCTGTTGGGTATCAGATCTTTCTATGCTTTGCAGGCGGGGGGATGTTGATCCTTGCCTACCCGCCTTTTGAGCTTTGGCCATTCGTTCTGGCGGGCTGGGCCGGGCTTTTCGCTGTTTGCTTTCATGGATCCCCCCGGTCAAGTTTCTATCTCGGGATGGTGTTCGGAATGATTGTGTATGGCGGTACGCTGGCATGGCTTCACAATCTTTTCGGCACCGCCGCCGTGCCACTCCATGGGATCCTGAGTCTTTTCATAGCGGGATCATGCGTCTGCGTCCAGCTTCTCGCCTGCCGAGTTGATTCTCCGTGGCTCAAGACAATACTTGCCGCTTTGATTTTTTCCTCTTTTGAGTTCGTACGCTGTGAACTTTATTTCCTGAAGTTCCCGTGGATGAGTGCCGGGTCGGCCATGGGAGTCACGTGGCTCACCCCGATCATCGGTGTTTATGGCTCCTCTCTGCTGATATTCACGGCAGCGGCATTTCTCTCACTGCGGGCAACGCGGTTGGCAGGAATCGCAGTGGTGATAGTTCTTCTGACTGCCGGTATTCTCAGGCCCCCGATGATTGCTCCAGGCGATGAAGAATCCATCAGGGTTGCGGTTGTGCAGGGCGAGGATCTTGACTTTGACCGGTTTGTCGAATTGACCAGATCGACCTTTGAGCAGTCTCCGCGGCTGGTGGTGTGGCCCGAATATGCCGTGCCATATGATATCCGGCTCGAGCAGCCCCGACAGTTTGCTGAACTGCAGCAGTTGGCGATGGAACATGACCTGATTTTTGTCATCGGGACGAAGACAGTCATCGGCAAAGGAGAACGCGAATGGCGGAACACGGCTCTGACCATCGGAAAAAATGGTGTTCTGGGGGAACACCACAAGAACCACACAGTTCATTTCTTCAACGACGGAATTGCCGGGACCAATGCCATACCGGTGGAAACACCTCTCGGGGTGATCGGAGCTGAGGTATGTTTCGACTGTGACTTCGAGGACACCACCAGGGAGCTTGTCCGAAGAGGAGCGGAATATGTTGTTGTTCCGACTTTCGATGCTGAACACTGGTCAGAGACTCAGCACAAACAGCACGCCGTATTTTTCCAACTGCGTGCAGCAGAAAATGGTCGCTGGCTGATTTGCTCAGCAAGCTCCGGGTTTTCCAGAATCATTGACCCGCATGGTCACGTACACCAATCACTCCAATTTGCTGAGGAAGGGGCATTCGTGGGCAGGATCGTCCCGCAAGGTGGGAGGACCTTCTACAACCGCTTCGGATGGCTTGTTCCGTGGATCACCATGGTAATAACCGTTGCATCAAGTTTTGTTATATGTCTGCGGGGCTGTGTCGGCAGAAACCGCGCGGGCAGCAATAACGACAATGAAGCCGGTGAGAATCAGGAATTGGAATAAGTTCAGCATGAAAGAACGCGTGTAAGGCGAGGGCTTTCCCATGGGGAATGTCTCCCGGAATCAGTATGAATGCAGATATGCAGACCGAGAGGCGTGGATTGAAGTCCAGGATTCCCGACACACGGGAACTGCGGCGCCGGCGGCCTGTCTGGAAAGCTTTTTCGGAATTATTCCTCGATACACAACTTTCAGAGAGGGATATCCGGCGTGTTGCCGGCATCGCTGCCGATTCCGGATATACCATTAAGGAACTCCGTGATATTCACCTCATGGAAGTCGCACCGGCGATTGGAAAAAACCTCAGGTCCATTGCCGGAGAGTGGGCGGGATTTAATGAGAAATGGCTTTATGAACGATGTGCCCAAAACTTAATTCGGCGGAACACGTTTATCAGATTCCGTAATTTCCTGCTCCGCCGGTTCCGGCGTTGTAATTATTGCAATGAATCGGACTGGAACCGTGTCGTCCGGTGCATTGATGAGATCCGCCGGATTGAGGAGCGTGGCAACTCCGGGTGACCGATAGTTGAAAACCCGCCAATCCGTCTTTGAGTATGGCACTGGCAGTTCAGAATATTTCACGGCACCCATGCCACATCTGGTGTGCTACGGCGGATTGAGGAGCTACAGCTGTCGCGAACGCCATGATTCAGCGGTTGCATAAATGCCGTTATGGGACTTTGATAAGCCATTGATGAAGAGAAGCCTTACAAGTCGGCAACACTCGGCAGCGCCGGGGAGATACAGTGATGCCGGGCTGGCTGCCACTGCCCGTGGCATATTTCACCGGCTGGTCATCGGCCGGAACGGCACCCGTCCGGTCAAGCGGGGAATGCTCCCGATCCCGCGATATCGGGGTTTATTGTCAGCCGGCGCTATGGTGTTGATGTGTATGACGGGTGTGGCGGCGGAACCGGAGATTTCCGTGCTGCCCGCTGTGGAAATCCGGTTTCCCACCGAGCCGGGTGAATTCTACCGGATTCAGGTGAGGCGTGACAGCGGCTGGGTGGATGCAGGAGTCGCGATAACCGGGACAGGTACCCCGTATTCCGGACTGCACGAAGCCGGCGAATACCGCGTTGTCAGTCCAGAGGAAGAATGGGTGCTGGTTTGGGCCGATGAGTTCGATGGGGATGGTCTGGATTACACCAAATGGGAGAAAGAGGAGAATAACTACGGTGGAGGCAATAACGAACGGCAGGCCTACCGCACCGATCAGAAATACTGCTTCGTGAAGGACGGTTGCCTGAATATCGCCGTGTATCGCGACCCGCATACAACCAGTG
>JAUIAG010000160.1 GCA_030425355.1 Verrucomicrobiia bacterium | reverse complement strand
CGGTTGCGGAAATAAGAGTGCCGGTGACCTACCGATACCACATCCAGCTTGAGGACGACTGGCAGATGACCGTCCATGACAATGTGTGCTTTGTGACGGCTCCGAAACTCCGCCCCACCCAGCCGCCAGCTATCCACACCCACCGCATGGAAAAGTTCACCGCAAGGGGACTGCTGCGTTTCGACTCCAATGAAGGAATCAGCGAACTGACCCGATCCATCACTCCGACAGTCCGGATGTACGCCGGGGACAGTCAGCACATAGCCCTCGTCAAGGACTCCGCCAGAAAGGGCGTCGCGAGATTTGTTCAGAAGTGGCTTCTCGACAATGGCTACTGGGCCACCAATCGGGTCAATCGGATCATCGTGGCATTCCCCGATGAAGTGGCCGCCGAGCCGACGCTGCTGCCCGCCTCCACAGAGTAACGGCAGCCGCCCGCGAGCGGCGAGCGCAATGGCATGACACCGCCAGACGCGAAAATCAGCCCGCCTCAAAGAAGCCTGACCTGAATCCCTTCAGAGGCCAGAAAGTCCTTAACCTGCCCCACGGTGAATTCACCGAAATGAAAGATACTGGCGGCAAGCACTGCGTCGGCCCTGCCGTCTATCAGCACTTCGGACATGTGCTTCAGGGTGCCGGCGCCGCCTGAGGCCACGACGGGAACGCCGACTGTCTCGGCCACCGCCCGCGTCACTTCGATGTCAAAGCCCGCCTTGGTGCCATCGGCGTCAATCGAGTTGAGCACTATCTCCCCTGCGCCGCGTTCAACCACTTCACGCGCCCATTCGAGAGCGTCACGACCGGTATCCTGACGGCCGCCATGGGAAAAAACCTGCCAGCGCCCCGGCTCGACACGCCGGGCATCAATGGAAACCACAATGCACTGGCTGCCGTATTTTTCCGCGCCCCGGCTGATCAGCCCCGGGTCCCTGAGAGCCGCCGAGTTGATGCTGATCTTGTCGGCACCCGCCCGCAGCATGATCCCCATGTCCTCGAGTGTGCGGATTCCGCCGCCAATGGTCAGAGGCATGAAACAGGTCTCGGCCACCACTTCGATGGTCTCGACCATTGTCGCTCTGCCGTGAGCACTCGCCGTGATGTCAAAGAACACCATCTCGTCGGCTCCCTGCGCATTGTACCGCTGGGCCAGTTCAACCGGGTTGCCCACATTGCGCAGCTCACCGGCCTCAGCGCGGCCAAATTGCTGGCCACGCGTCACATGACCATCGTGAACGTCCAGACACGGAATCACTCTCTTCGCCAGTTTGTCCATCAATGCCAGTATTCAAGCCTCACTGCCCCAAGGACTCAATCCCCAATCCGCCCAATTTGAATGATTCCCCCGCCCTCACCGTCTCACCTCAGCAAAACTCATTGAATCCCGGCCCGTCTCAAAGCATATTGTCGGGCACGAAGACACTCTTTACCCGTATCTCGCATGCAATTTATGAAAATCAGTTATCTTGGAATCACAAGGGATGTTCGAGTCATCACAGCCCTGCTGCTGCTGAGCCTCACTGCCTGCGCCGGCGTCCGTAATCCCCACCAGACAGGCGTGACTGTCCTCGACGCCTCGGAAACAGGAACCGTTGCCGGAAGCGGCATCGAATCACAGGACATTGTTTCCATCTGTGACGAAATGGCCCGCAAGCTGCTCAACACCCCGCAAATCATGAACGCGGTGGTGCCCCCGACGGTATTTGTCAAACCGGTGGAAAATAACACCCGGTTCCCAATAAACAGTGAGATTTTCACCGATTACATCCAGGGCAGACTCCTCTCGCAGTCCAACGGGAAATTCACCTTCCTGGCGCGCGAAAACATGGCGGCTCTCGAAGACGAAAGGAACCTGAAACGCGAAGGCGCCGTCACAGCCTCCAGTGATCCATACGTCCAGGAATTCCTTGGAGCGGATTACATTATCACCGGAAAACTGACCGGCCAAAGCACGAGAACCTCTGCCGGGATGAGCGACTTCATCCTCTACAATTTCCAGCTCATCGACACCCGGACCAGCGCCATCATCTGGGGCGGACAGAGAACCGTCAAAAAGCAGTCCGTCGAGGAAGCTGTCTACCGTTGAGCCTTCAGCTGTCCAAACCATTTCATTCGTCAGGCCACTCGCAGTGCCATGACAGACTCCTGTTTTGCCTGATTCGGTCGCGGTCAAATTCACGCCCGCATGTCTCATGAAATCCCTGCCGGTCAATCTGTGCCTGCTCGTGGTGCTGTTCACCGGGTGCGCCTCCACGCCGCCGGCGCCCTCCATTGCACTCACCGGTGATCCGGTGCGCGACGGGTATGCCCGCATCCAGCAGGGGCTCCCCGAAGACCGGATTCTCTGGCAATACACCACGTCACTTGAACTGCTTCGCCGCGGACAGGTTGAGGAGGCCGCCAGACTCCTGGATGACGCCCTGCTCTCCCAGGACGCCATGGCCACCGACGGCGGCAGGCAGGCACGCATGGCCACAAAGGTCTTCTACCCCGAATCACGGAAGATCTACATCGGCGAACCCTATGAAAGGGCCATGGCGTGGTTCTACCGCGGCGTCATTTACTGGATGCAGGGTCAGCCCGATAATGCGCGCGCCTGTTTCCGGTCCGCGCAGCTGATGGACGGCGATGCCGAGGGGGATTCCTACCGGGCCGATTTCTCGGTTTTCGACTACATGGTCGGCCTGATCAACCGGATCTACAGCGGCGATGACCAGAACATGTTCAATTTCGCCAGAGAGAACGTCACCTCGGATTTCTTCCCGGAACCCATCGACAACCCGAACGTCATTTTTATTTTTGAATTCGGGAAAGGACCCAGAAAATTCCGCACCGGCAGCTATGGGGAAGAGCTGAAGTTCCGCGACGGCTCATCGGGCGTCAATTCAATCCGGATTACGCTTCCCGACGGACAGGCACTGGTCGCCGGCCCCATGGACAACCTCAGCTGGCAGGCCAAAACCCGCGGCGGCAGACTCATGGACCACGTCCTTGGCCGCAAGGCCGTTTTCAAAAGAGCCACCAGCGACATCGGGGACGCCGCCATAATGAGCGGTGTCATCCTCGGGGCGGAAACAAAACACGATCAGACGGCGTTGACGGTCGCCGCCGTCGGGATTCTCTCAAAACTCATCTCTGCCGCTGCACAGCCCCAGGCTGACACCCGCGACTGGTCAAATCTGCCTCAACACCTCTCCGTTCTCCCCGCCCGACTCCCGCCGGGGGAATATGAAACCAGAGTCCAGTTCTTTGATCAGGGCGCCCAGCCAATTCCCGCACTGACCAAGACTGTCAGTCTCGCCATCAACCCCGGCGCGAAACCGCTCGCCGTTTTCATCAGCGAATTTTCCAGATAATTTTAAATTCCAACATTTGATACCCTGTTAATTATGAGCTCTCTCCAACCAGTCGTCCTCTCATCGGCCATTACCCTGATGCTGTCAACCGGTCTGCTGCTCCAAAGTGGCTGCGCCAGCCGCGAAGGGGCATACATGTCGACCGACCCCAGCAGGAATATCCAGGAAGTCTCCAGCAAGTTCGTCCTCATGGACCCCGGCGCAAGGAGATCCATCAAACTCGCCGGACCAATTCAGCAGGGCACCACTCAGGACGGACGCCTCCAGGTCTCAGCCAACATCATGAACCGGGAAAACCGGCGACTGCAGGTCCAGGTGCAGTGCGTGTTTAAAAATGCCAACGGTGTTTCCACCGGGGATGAAACCCCGTGGTCCAATCTCATCCTCACCGAAAACGGCATAGAAACGGTCTCCTTCACCGCCCTCAACAATGAAGCGACCGATTTCACCATCCGCGTCCGCGAAGCAAGATAGCCCCGGTCTCTCAGAGCTTTATAGACTCAGCCTTCACTATCGAAGTCTGAGCCCGAATGCCCGCCCCCGGCCGTGCAGCACCACGAGTGTGCACGGTCCGATCAATTCATTGTGCTGCCGCCGCAACCGTTTTATATCCTGAGCCGTCCCTGCAGCCGGGGTTTTGCAGATTCGCCAGAGGATCCGCGAACCGGCGTCACTCGTTATCAAGCTTTCAGGGCAAAGAGGTCGGCCATCACAGCGGCCTGATTATTGACAAAAGAGCAGTGCATCTATTGCGGCAATCGTTCTTTGGCATTCCGAGGGCCCCACAAAGCAGGTCCTGAGACCCAATAGCCGGTCGCCACATTGCAGTTTAAGGCAGTGCGCCGGTATCATCCTTTTTAGGATGTTCAAGGTGTTTGGGCGCATTATAGTAAGGCCCAGAAAAGGACTCTGACGCTGGGACGGAAAGATGATATGACAATGAATGAGACGTTAATGGTCAGCTGTTTGCGTTGGATTCACCGTCGACTCCTCACACTGACGCTTCTGTTTGCATTCTCTGGTTCAACTGGCTGGGCCATTGATGAACTGAATTCGATCCAGCCGGGGCGCTATGTTGGGCATTGGGGCAGCCGACTGCACAACGAAGCAGTCTATGAGATCGTTTCCGTTCAGAACGGCGTTATATCAGGTCTGGTGCGCATTCTGGAGGCTGGCCCCGCGACAGAGGCCGGCGCGGAATTTGGCTTTCGCCTTGAGAAGAGCTTCCCGGGAAATTGGCATTTCACCTGGGATAATCCACCTGAGGAGGTCATTGAAAATTTCAAGGCACAGGCATACCCCACGCCCCATGGACTTCTGGTTGGGGCATTCTACCGGACTGATCAACAGGGTCCCTGCGCTGCCGGGTTCTGGATCGATCCAAATCTGAGCCGCCATCCCAAGCACCAGCGACAACAACAATTTATTATTTCGGGAGAGCTGCCAATGACCGCCACTGCCTACACGTCGGGCGATGGACTGGCCAGCAATGCGGCACGGTGTGGGATTCAATCTTCAGATGGTTATGTCTGGATCGGCACCATCAGCGGTCTGAGCCGTTTCGATGGCTCGGAATGGGTGAATTTCACACCATCAAACAGTGCAATTCCTGAAGAGAATATCACCGGTCTGATCGTGGATCGGGAGCGGGAGGGTCGGCTACTGATGTCGACCAAGGGGAGCGGACTGTTCTATGTCGAGGACGAGGGGCACCGATATGTTCCCCTTCCGGCAAATACTTCCCTCATTGGCCACTGGATCAAAGGCCTGGAGATTGGGACGGATGGAAGTATTTGGTTTATATTCGTCCGGGAGAAGCGTTTGGGCCGGATCGATCCACAGGGGCAATTAAGTCAATGGGATCTGGAGGAGCTGGGTTTGGCACATCCGTATTCACCGGAAGGGGGGCGCCATCTCAATGATGTGGAACCCGCACCGGATGGGAAGGTCGTCGTGACCAGCACTCAGGGAACCGCTCTCTTTGATCCGAATTCAGGCGGTACGTTTATCCCCGGAGGAAGCATCAATTCAACTTCTCAAATCGAATCATCTGGGAACGGTCTGTGGGTGATTACCGGACGAACAGAACTCAGCCTCAGTCGGGACAATTTCCAAACTTTTGTGAGATGGCGTCTTCCGGAGAATTACCACCCGTGTCAGGGCGTGGACACGAGCCCATCGGGAGAGTTGTGGGTCAGGGCGAAAGATAGGCTCCTGCATTATAATCCATCAAAAAACCAACTTCTGCAGGTGTCAGGTGTCCCTGAAAACTTTCAGAGTTCCATGGAGCATCTCTTCGAAGACAAAGAAGGCGGCTTATGGATCGTGTCGAACAGTCACGGTGCCGTGCGTTTGAAAAAGAGTTTTGTCAGGATGCTGACCATGAACCCTGACAAAGACTGCCTTAATCCCTGGCAGCCTGCCATGGTGGCTTCTTCCAGGGGGCGTGTTCACGTGGCGTCCATCTGTTCGATAGACATGCTTGATCAGGATGGCGGGTTCGATCTACTCGCCCATCAACTCTCGACACATCCGGTTTCAAGGTTGTGCTACATGGGCCTCGCTTTCTCCAACGAGCTACCTCAGGAATCGACTCTGTGGGCCGGACTCAAGCTGCCAGCGGATATGTACACTGAAGACATGGGCAGTGTTCCAGTTCTCATGCGCTGGGATTCGATGACTCAGGAGTGCGAATTTGTGCATTATCCGGAATACCCCCAGGGTTCCCGTGATCTTTCCAGCATGGCCGTGCGGGGCAGGGAGGTATGGATAGCTAACTACGCC
This sequence comes from Verrucomicrobiia bacterium, assembly GCA_030425355.1. Lineage (GTDB taxonomy): Bacteria > Verrucomicrobiota > Verrucomicrobiia > Limisphaerales > JAJOIW01 > JAJOIW01. Next base: position 5,803 of record JAUIAG010000160.1, on the reverse strand, counting down.
GGTGCGTATATCTATAACACTGAAACAGGCACATGGACCGTCTGGCATGAAAAACATGGCATAGACCGGTTTCCGATCGACACACTGTATCTTGATTCACATAAACAATTATGGCTGGGCTCTGAAGATGGAGGACTTTACCGCGAGAAACCGAACGGAGAACTACTACACCTGACAAAAGCTGATGGTCTTGTTTCGGACACTGTGTCCAGCATGTTCGAAGATCACGACGGCACGCTCTGGGTTGGCAGCCCGGTCGGATTGACCCAAATTGACAGCAATGGGAAAGTCTTGGCCCGCTTTGACAAAGGGCCATTTCACGAGCTGGCCATTCCTGCCATCATAGAAGACCATAGGAATCGGCTGTGGTTGGGCACCAACCATGGAATCGTTGTCGTGCACAGGGACGAATTGCAACGCTTCCATCTGGGCCACACCGCAGAACCAGCGATGGCCCGCATCGGTTCTGAGGACGGGCTGGCTAATGAGACTGTTTACGGGCAATATTTTCCGGCTGCCTGTCGGGGTGAGGACGGCCTTTTATATTTCTGCATGCAGGGCGGGATCGCCTGCATAGACCCTGCAATTACGCCTTCACTGGATGAAGGGCCGAAAGTCCGCATCACCGGGGCTTCCGCGATGCATGAGACTCCACTTTCCCTGGACAGCCCCTTTCCCCCTGTGGCACAGAACTTTCTCCGCATCGACTACCAGGCAATTGCTTTCACACGCCCTGATAAAATCCGTTATCAATACCGCCTGCTCGGTCATTCCGACGAATGGAAGGACCTTGGCCCTCAACGCCAGTTCCTGTTTCCCGGGCTGAGTCCCGGGGGGTATCAATTCGAATTGAAAGCCTACAATGTGAGGGGGACGGTCAGTCCACAGCTTGCCAGTCTGCCCTTCACCATCGAACCCTTTGCACATCAAACCTGGTGGTTTCGCGCGGGGATCCTGTTGGCCACATTGGCAATCGGCTACGCGATCTACAGCTATCAGCTGGCCTGGCGTCAGCACACCAGCGCTCTGCAGAAAAAGCTGGATCTTGAAAAAGAACGCTCCCGCATCGCACAAGACATGCATGACGAAATCGGAACGGCTCTCGCACAGATACAAATGTTAGGGCAACTGGCCGAGAGAAAGCATCCAAATACAGTCTCCAACTCGACAAAGATCCACTCTTTGGCCAGGCACTGCTCACAATCACTGCGCGAGATCATTTGGTCCCTGGATCCTAAAAATAACCAGTTTGAGGATCTGGAGGATTACATACGCCACCACGTCGATCAGACTCTCGAGGGCACTGGAATCCGCCCCGTCTATCACTTCAACAGCAACAAACTGAATTGGGAGTTCTCGCCCTCCATGAACCGCCAAATCATCCTGATCCTCAAAGGGATCCTCAGTAACGTGCTGAAACATTCCATGGCAACCGAATTTGTTCTGCGCCTGACCCTGGAAAACGGAACTCTGCACATGGACACCAGGGATAATGGCCAGGGTTTTGATCTTATGAATGTCCCCCACGATTCCCTTGGGCTCACGACCATGAGCGAGCGGGCCATAAAGCTGGGTGGATCGCTGCACATCGACTCAAAGCCCGGCCATGGCTGTCACACCACGCTGACACTTCCTCTGGATTCATCCCCGCACTGATCACATCGTGACAATTCGACCATTCCACCGTCGGGAGAGTTGTCCTCCCCTGTTCCCGCTCTCCGGAAACAGAACTGGAACCGAATTCCATCCCCCGTACGGGGGATGCCCATTCACCAAGGTATGATTTTAAGTTTCGGTCCTGATATTCAAATTCAACATGGACATACCACGCCCCAGTCGAATTATTGCTCTGGAAGATGACGCATCTTTCACCGCGACTCTCAAGCTTTTCCTCGAGGACGAGGGCGAGTTCATCATCAAACAGTCTTACCGCAATCCCATCCACTTCCTGGGTGAGTTGCCCAGACTTGATGCCGAGGTCTTTCTTCTGGATGTCAACCTTCCGAAGCTCTCCGGTGTCGATTGCGTCCAGGAAGTCCGCCGCGAAAAGCCAGACAGCCGAATCATTATCCTCACCATCCAGGACAGCGATGAAACCATTGTTGAGGCATTCAAACAGGGCGCAGACGGATTCATTCTCAAGGACGATCCGCTCGACTCCATTCTCGAATCAATCCGCGAAGCCATCCATGGCGGAGCCCCCATGTCCCGCTCTATTGCAAAGAAAGTGGTGAAATTGCTGGGAAAGGCCCCCACCATTCGGGATGAAGCACAAAGTACAACCAATAAAGTGGTGGAATCCATCCTCACCCCCAAGGAATTGCAGGTCCTCAATCTGCTTGCAGAAGGGCAATCCTATAAAGATGCCGCCCAACATCTCGAAATAAGCCCCGAAACAGTCAAAACCCATGTGCGCCACATCTTCGAAAAACTCCACGTGCGCAATAAAGCCGAAGCCGTTTCCAGACTGCTTCGATAATGCCCCCCACCCCATCGGGTTGACGCTCAATCCAAATCCACATTATTCCATTCATCCCCACTGCAGAACGCAGAGTCTTTCAGTGAACAGAAATGCGGCTTCAGGAGGCTCGGCCGAGAAGAGAGCAATTTGCACGCTTGACAGAGAGTAACGTGTTCCTATGTTGGCAGGATATTGTCCGTCGACAAACATGCCGTCATCCGCCCATGCCATATTAGAAGAGCCACCTTGTAGCCTGATGAACTCAACGAAGCCCCCGCAGCATGAAAACACCAGAGCCCCACAGGACACACTCGACAAACAGGACGGACGCGCAGGGTTCGTCCCCTGAGTCCCGTACGTCCCATTCCGAGGGCTTCATCCCCGCCCACGGCGGCTACGAAAACCTCCTATCATTCCAAAAATCCCGCATCGTTTACGACGCCACGGTCCGCTTTTGCGACCGCTTTGTGGACCGGCGCAGCCGGACCCACGACCAGATGGTGCAGGCAGCACGATCGGGAAAACAGAACATTCTCGAAGGCAGCCGCGCGAGCGGCACATCCAAAGAAACCGAACTCAAGCTCACCAACGTCGCTCGCGCCAGCCTTGAGGAACTCCTCGAAGACTACCGCGACTATCTTCGCACAGTCGGCCAACCGATTTGGGAGAAGGACTCAAAAGAGGCCCTTTATGTACGCAAGCTGGGAAAATCGCCCGATTCCTCGTGGGAGACCTTTCGCGAATTCCTTGAAACCCGCCCCGGACACGTGGCCGCCAATATCATCATCAGCCTGATCCACCAAACCAACTACCTGCTCGACCAACAGATCCGAAGGCTTGAAAAAGACTTCCTCACTGAAGGCGGACTCCGCGAGCGGATGACCCGGGCACGCCTCGCCTCCCGAACCCAACAGCAACGACGCGGCCCGAGTGCCTCCTGAATCCATCCGTCCTGGAAGGGAAACCCTCCCAGACTCTGCTCGAACAATTCCTGCTGGGTCGATTCTTCGCCCGCCTCTCGCAGAGCGACTAACCCGACCGACTGATCCTCAAGGTGCCCAACTGTTTCGGCTCTGGAGCGATCAGCCTCACCGGCCCACCCGCGACGCCGATTTCCTTGGCTATGGAGATCCCGACCCGATAAGGTTGGCCCGGATCTTCGACCAAATCACCGCCACCGGGACTGCGGAGGAGGACGGCCTGCACTTTGAACCCGCCAACGCTGAGACCATTCGCGATGACAATACCTGCGGCGGCATCCGCCTCAGGATCATCGCCACTTTGGGCATGATGCCATCACCCCAGCGGCGGAACAAAGAACATGGCGAGGAATGCTCGGCTCCCCCGACACCCAGCTCATGACTTACCCGGTGGAAACGGCCATCGCCGGGAAGCTGGAAACGATGGTCGCTCTCGACACCACCAACAGCCGGATGAAGGATTTTTCCGATTGGCACTGGCTCGCCACTCATTTTAACCTTGAACCGGCGACTGTGCGGTCGGCGGTGGAGAACACCTGTGCCCGGCGCGGGACTCCGCTGCCGACAAAGCCACCGGTTGCCTGCACGAATGCATTCCAACGATGCCGGAGGCATCAAATATTTATAGCCGGTGGTTGAGCAAGGAAGGAGCGACACCACCGGACAAAATCCACACAATAAAACACAGTACCCCGGAAGGGGTGCCAGAAGCGCGGATACGCTCCATCCCCATCGTGATCGAAACCGGGATCAAATACCGCCTTCCCAACCGAAGCCTTCAAGCTGGCGTGATTCGAGTGATAGGGAAGTGGTTTAAAGGCAATGGCAGCCATGTTTCGATCCCGATTTGTATGACTTCAAAGTCTGAGCGTTGAACGCAACCGTGCAGGAGGCTGCCTGAAGTCAAGGAACATGCGTATCGAAACCGGGATCGAATAACACCATTCATCCCAGAATGCCCGGCACAGTCTGTACAACACTCTGTGAATCAATGATGGCAGCCGTCGTCGGAGCTTTCTTTTATCCAGCTTTGGCGCGAATTTCCTCAACCATTTTTGTGTGAATTTTGAGCCACAGGCCTTCTGTGCTCCTCTTATTGAATTATTGAAAACAGGCGTTCCAGCGGGGGAAATCCTTTGGCAGGTCGCGCCACTGGCAGCCAGTTCGGGTGACGTAGAGCATCGCATTGACAAGGCGCCGCTTATGGTATTTTATTGGCCTACCCCGCTGTTTTAGGGCCGGAAATTCGGCTTGTATGAGCTTCCATTGATTGTCGTTCAGGCATGAAGAATAGGATGATTCAAATAACTCCCCGACCCTATCATTGATGTTGCGATAAAAGTACAGTGAAATTTATAGAGTTTTTCAGCCAGCTTCCATGCGCATTTCTAAACAGCTTCTTATAATAATAGAAAACCCCTTCAGGCAGGATTGTCTGAAAGGGTAGTTGAATGATCGGGTTGCTTATAATTCCAGAGACTCGCCGCTAGTGTAATCCGGTATTTGAAATGATTCAGGTTCGGCGGGTGACTGTTTCTCGCGAAATTATTGTAATTTGATAATTTTTACTGACTGTACTCTCATTTTGGCCAGGTCCGGAGGGATTGTGAACCCCCATGTTTCGCCAAAACTCGATACCGAATTAAAGCCTTGATAGTTCCATGGCCAGAGGTTTAGAGAAAACTCCTCAGTCTCGTTATATACAGGTAAAAATCCCCAGTGAGTGCTTGATCCATAATCGGTTGTGGCCATCTGGTCGCCATGAATAACGAACTGTTGGTTTGTTTCATTTCTCAACCCTGAATATACATTGCTGGACCTGTCTGCTCTAACATAATATGTGATCTGATAGAATCCCTGTTTGAGGGTGAACTTTCCTGTCGAGGTGTCCAAAGTTGCAAATCCTTCATGGGAAGGGTCCAAATCGCTGGGATATTGTTCAATAGTATTCAGCCTGATGATGTTCCAGGTTTTGTTCTGGTATCCAGGGTTTTGAAATGGAATTGTTGTGTCTACAATGTGGGAAATGATAGCTATTTCCATGCTCGATGACCCTGACGGTCCTTGAGGCCCCATAGGGCCGGCAGGCCCTTCAGGTCCAGTGGCTCCTTGGGGTCCTACAGGGCCGGCAGGGCCCTGTAGTCCAATTGGTCCAGCAGGCCCGGCCTCGCCCTGTGGCCCCTGCGGTCCGACTTCGCCCTGTGGCCCCTGCGGTCCGACTTCGCCCTGTGGCCCCTGCGGTCCGACTTCGCCCTGCGGCCCCTGCGGCCCGACTTCACCCTGTGGCCCCTGCGGCCCGACTTCACCCTGTGGCCCCTGCGGCCCGACTTCGCCCTGCGGCCCCTGCGGTCCAACTTCGCCC
>JAUIAG010000159.1 GCA_030425355.1 Verrucomicrobiia bacterium | reverse complement strand
CCCATTTCTCAAAGGCCGGCAGCCTCAGGAGCCATGGCGCAAATTCCTTCTTTACGAATACTACTGGGAGCGCAATTACCCGCAGACCCCGACCATGCACGCAGTTTTCAATGACCGGATCAAATACACCCGATACCACGGGATCTGGGACATCGATGAACTTTACGACCTCCGCAACGACCCCAACGAACGCAACAATCTCATCCACCATCCGGAGTGGCAGGATCAGATAAATTCACTCAACGCGAGACTCTTCGGGATGCTTGAGGAATCGGACGGAATGAGCATGCCGCTGATGGAAGACAGGGGAACCAAATTTTTCCACAGGCGGCATGGTGGCAGCACCGGAGCCGCTTTTCCACAGTGGTTCTACCGGGAAGCCGGGGACAGCGGTCGGTGAGCATTCACTCAGAGCTTTCGGGACAATAACCGTTCCTAAACCTATACGTAATAATACATCAGAAACACGGCGAGTCCGCCCAGCAGGCCGGCGTAGAACCGGTCTTCCCGCAGCAGCATGATGACCAGCCCCGGCGTTTCATCACTTGCCCTGAACCGGAGAATTGGCTGGATGATAAACATTGCCCAGGTCCACAGGAGGGCAATACCGCCGCTCACGGCCGGCGGGAATCCCCAGTTCAGCATGGCCAGAGCCAGAAGGATATAGATTACGATGGTGACAAAAACCTGTCCGAAGGCTGCCTGCAACTGTGAAGGACTGTAGCCACCGAGCCCGGTCCAGGTGAATTCGGCTTTTTCGGGATTGGCCGGTGTCATAAGGCTGGCAAGAACCATGGCCAGTGTGGACAGGAATACCGAAATCACAGTGGCGTGAAAGAAATTCAGCTCCGGCCCGAATTTGTTGACCACACCATGCGAGCGCCAGTCATAGAGCGTCGCCGCAAGGGGCTCCGGTTCCATGAACCGCAGCGGATTGCGTCCGAAACGCGCTTCTGCCTCAGTCATGTGCAGGCTGATTCTGGACCGGTCCTCCGCCTCGGGAAAAGAGACATATAGTGGCTGGTCCGCCGCCATGTTGGCATCGGTCCTCGGCAGAGTGCGGGCAAACTGCACGGCCTGCTCCGACTGGAAGGTGAAGGGGTTTCCACTTCCGGCGTTTATTTCAGACCCTGTGCCGACACTGGCTGGCTGGCTTTCCACCTTCGATTGATAGACCGGGCCGGCCGCATACGAAACCGCCACTCCGATAATTATGGCCAGTGTGGCGCCGGCAGCAGTGGCCCGCTTCCACAGCATCCCGACAAAAAAGGCGACGAAGACTCCCGAGACCAGCTTCATCTGGTGGCTTGCGACGTAGAGAAAAAATGAATCCGTGCTGTTGGGATCCATCAGGGTGATGGTGATGAGTGCCGCAGCGATAATGAAAACAGCGATCCACATTCTGCCGAGGGCGATGAGTTTCCTTTCGCTGGCCTGCGGGTTGATGAACCGCTTGTAGAAGTCGAAGGTGACGATGGTTGCACTGGAGTTCATCATGGAATCGAGGGAGGAGAGGATGGCGCCGATGACGCCCGCCGCGATCAGACCGACCAGCCCGAACCCTATCGGTGAGACCAGGTTGGTGAGGATAGTTGGAAAGACCGCATCCTGGGCGACTTCCATACCCCGGGCCCGGAACAGGTAGAATGCGGCCACACCGGTTCCGATGGAGAAAAACGGGATGAGCAGCTTGAAGAACCCCGCTGTGATGATACCGGTGCGGGCTTCACTGTCCGATCGCGCCGCCAGCGCCCGCTGCACGATGAACTGGTTGGCTCCCCAGTAGTAGAAGTGCAGAAACATCAGCCCTGTGAACATCCCCGTCCATGGCATGCTCGGGTGATCCATGGGACGGTAAAGGCTCATCCTTGCCGTTCCATCGGCTGCACTGTCCAGAGCCATCATCCCTCCCCATCCACCGATCTCCGGCTGGGAAAACACCACGAAGGCAACAACCAGTCCGCCAAAAAGCAGGAGTATGGACTGGATGAAATCGGTCATGATGACGGCTTTGAGTCCGCCGAATATGGTATAGCTCCCGGTGACCACTGCCATGGCGATGATGCCGATAATGTAGGAGGCTCTGGAGATCTCGCCTTCGCCGCCATTCAGCAGAACATTGATAGTGCGCGAGCCGATGTAGAATCCCGGGACCATCTGAATCACCACCATGATTGTCAGCATGATAATCGCGTAGAGAACCCGGCTGGAATCATCAAAGCGACGTGTCAGAAACTCGCTGAGGGTATAGACCTTCATTTTGCGGTAGACCGGAAGGAACCCGTAGCAAAGCAGCAGGAGACCGGCAATCGCGGTAATCTCGAACTGGCTCTGGGCAAAGCCGACACTGAACCCAAGGCCCATCATGCCCACCATGTGATTCGCCGAAACATTCGATCCGAAGATGGATCCCGCGACACCCCACCACCGCGTCTCACGCCCGGCCAGAAAGAAATCGAGTGATGATTCCTCCTTGCGCCCCGCCCAGAGGCCTATGCCCATCACCAGTATCAGGGAGGCAAAGAAGATGATATAGTCGAGTGTGCTGAGGTCAGTCATTTTGATCGGGGTCGGGCTCATTGATGGCAGAAGCACGGACCTGCGTCAATCCGCGAGCCGGGGGTTGTCGTCATCATGGGAATGCAGGTATCCTCACACCATGCTCAAGCACGAACTGGTACACCCTGAAATCAATCACATCCTCGGCCGGGCCGGACACCACAGCAAAATCCTCATCGCGGATGGACACTATCCCGCCTGGAGCAAGAAGGGTCCCAATGCCGAAGTCGTTCATCTCAACCTGTCGCCCGGTGTTGTCACCTGCTCCCAGGTGCTTAAAGCCATCCTCTCCGCTGTGCCCATCGATGAAATCAACACCATGGGAATTCCCGCCGACGATCCATACGCGAAGTTCGGTGAACCCCCGGTGTGGGCCGAATACAAGTCCATCATTCATGAGGCCGGCCTCGATCTTCAGCTCCAGCCGATTCAGAAATGGGATTTCTATCAGGCTGTTCAATCTGATGACCACGTTCTTACCGTTCAGACTGCCGATCAGGCGCTTTGGGCCAATCTCATCCTGTCGATTGGCGTCCGCACCTCCTGACAACTCCGGAACGCGGGCGCTTCAAGGGCCTGCCATGCCGTCAAATTATTCTCCTTCTGTTGATGTTTTGTGAAGGAATGCGGCGACTTTTTGGTGAATCCGTCGCGCGACAGTTGGCGAACACAGCTTCAGATATTGAATCCATCGGAATGCCCGACTGGCTGATTCCGAAAAGATCGAAGCCGATGACCCGCTTGCAGCAAAGAACATTTTCTCTCAAACCGGCACGTCCCGTGTTTGCACTGGAGACCTGTTACTTCACCCGGAGGTGTGGTTATGCATTCTGCAGAGATTACCAGCCATTTGCGCGGGTGTTTCGGCTCAATCGAACTTGATCCGTATGAAAGCCTCTGTAGAGTTATTGTCTGGATTTCCGGGGAATCCCATCATGACAGACGGAATATTACCACGACTGGCCAGCGGCGACGGAGACGCCATGCGCGACTGCATCGACCAATATGGAAATCTCGTCTGGAGCATAGCCAGGCGTTTTTTCTCCGATAACTCGACAGCCGAGGATGTTGTTCAGGAAATCTTCACAGAGATCTGGTCCAAAGCATCCAGTTACAAACCGGATCTTGCGAGTGAGTCGACATTCATTGCTCTGATCGCCCGGCGTCGAACAATCGACGCATTTCGGAAAATCAGCCGCAAGCCGACCATGGAGGAACTTCCTGACGCCGAGATACTCGGAGCGTCGGAGGAGGAGTCTCCGACTCCCGCCCGCATCGATCATGACACATTGCGAAAGCTCCTGATCCAGCTCCCGGAGGACACAAGGACCATGATCGAGCTTTCAGTCCGTGATGGATTCACCCACCAGGAAATTGCTACGAGAATGAACCTGCCACTTGGCACTGTTAAGACGAAAATACGCCGTGGGCTCCTCGAGTTGCGCCAGAAAGCTCAGTTCGTCGATGGCCCCTTCACCACTGTAAAGCCCACCACCAACGCGGGAGTCAAATAATATGAGCGAGGAGTTGAAATTTGACCGGTTTGAAGAACTGCAGGTGGGACTGCTGCTTGGGGATCTGTCACCGGAAGAGGAAGCGGAATATGCCCGCATGGCAGAGGAGCGCGGATGCTCCACATCGCCTGATGCCTCCATTGCATGGACCATGGCAGGTCTCGATGCGGCTCTCCACCACGCCGGCAATTCCGGGAAAATCCCTGAATCTCTCAAAATCCGGATAGTTGCCGATGTCCCCAGAACAGGCGGACGGTCTTCGTCCGACCTCACTGTCATAAAACCCGATTTCAAGGCACCGTCATCTGCGGCGTCCGGAACGCCATCGCCGCAGCAGGGATCCTTATCGGTTTTCTGGAGTGGATGGGCTGCGGCTGCAGCCATACTGTGCCTCTGGGTGGGAGTAAGCATGTTCCCGGGGGAAAACGTTTCACAGGATATGGCGCAATCCGTTTCACCATCGACGGCGGCGTCCCCGGAATCACTGCAAATTGCTGCCTCCGATGCCATCACTGAATCCATCAGCGGCCTTGGTCCATACCAGAACCTCCAGGGGCGGTATGTTTGGAGCGATGAGAGACAGCAGGGGTTCCTCGACCTCTCCGGCTTGCCGGTCAACGATCCGTCCAGCAATCAGTATCAGCTGTGGATAGTGGATCCACAACGCGATCCGGATGCCCCGGTCGACGGCGGTGTCTTTGATATCACCAGCAACGGACGGAACATTATCCCCATCAATGCCAAATTGAATGTCCGCAACCCGGCAGCTTTCGTCATCACCCTCGAACAACCTGGCGGTGTGGTGAAATCGAAGCAGGAGGTTGTTGTCGGCATCGGGAAAAACCCCGGCGCAGCCTGACCCTTCATCAGGCGGCGAAAAGCCGGACCTCAGAACAGATTTGAAAATCACGGAAAGCCCGGCATTCGGGCCTCCGTGATTTTTCTTTGGTTTTTCAAGCGAGGATATCGTGGACCACGTTGCCGAATACGTCTGTCAGTCGATAGTCGCGGCCTCCGTGATGGTAAGTCAGCTGCTCGTGATCAAAGCCGAGAAGATGCAGTATGGTGGCATGGAAATCGTGCACGTGGACCTTGTTTTCCACCACGGTGGAAGCCAGCTCATCCGTGGCCCCGTAGGCGAGTCCGCCCCTGACACCGCCCCCGGCCATCCATGAGCAGAAACTGGCGCTGTGGTGGCCCCGTCCTTTGGTCCCGTCCACACCGGGTGTGCGGCCGAACTCAGTTGTCCAGACCACAAGTGTGTCCTCCAGCATGCCGCGCGCCTTGAGATCCCGCAGCAGACCGGCGATAGGTTTGTCGATATTTTTGGCGTGGATCGCATGCTCAGCCATGTTGCCGTGCTGGTCCCAGTTTTTCGATGAGCTGCCATCGACTATTTCCACAAACCGGACGCCCCGCTCGGCAAGTCTTCGGGCGACAAGACACTGCCACCCAAAGCTGTCATTGTTTCCACGTTCGACGTCATACAGCCCGAGGGTGGCGTCGGATTCACGGCTCAGGTCAAATGCTTCCTGGGCATCGGTCTGCATGTGAAAGGCGGTTTCGAAGCTCCGGATGCGGGCGGCGAGGTCGGTGTCGGCGGCTCTCGGTTTCAGGTGCCGGTTGTTGAGAATGTCGGCGAGTCCCAGCTCGAGTTCCTGAAGCCCTTTCTGGCGCGTGCGTCTGTCGAGATTGGCGATCGGTTCACTGCCGCCAATCACCCTCACTCCCTGATGATAGGCGGGCAGGAAGTCATTGTTGAATATCTGTGTTCCGGCATACGGCATCTGCGGGGCCAGTGCGACAAAGGATGGAAGATTGCGGTTTTCTGTCCCCAGTCCGTAGCTGACCCATGAACCGATACTCGGACGTGAGAAGAAAAAGGACCCCGTGTGCATACCAAGCGTGGCGTTGTAGTGCTCATTGTCATCCCCTTTCATGGACCGGATTACACAGATGTCATCCATCAATTCGCGCAGGTGAGGAAAAAGGTCGCTGACCAGTGTTCCACACTGCCCCCCGGGCCTGAAATCCCACAGTGGCCGGAGCAGCGCCCGTTGCTGGTTGGACAGTCCGCCTCCCACACCGGTCTTCTTCCCGTCGGCCTTGAACAGCTCCGGCTTGTAGTCAAAGGTGTCCATCTGGGAGACCCCTCCATTGGAGAAAATAAAAATCACCCGTTTGGCCCTGGCCGGGTAATGCGGATGTTTTGGTGCCAGCGGATCGGTGGTATGGCCCGATTCGGCCAGCAGATGTGAGACAATGCCCGGCATCAGCAGCGAACTCCCGACCATCGATCGCAGCACTTCCCGTCGATTCAGTAAATGTGAAGACTTCATTTCAATTCCCCTTGATTTTCAGTCGAGGTAAACAAATTCATTGAGCCGGAAGAGGACGCGGATATAAGCGGCCCATGCCTGCTGTTCGACTTCCTCCCTGGCGATTCCGGAGCCTGCGAGTTGTTCACGGGCATCGCTGAGAAAGTGTGACGCCATCCGGATTTCCGGAAGGGTGATCCGTCGTGCAAAAAACATTTCCGAAGCCGAGTGAAGGGTATCCGTTTCATTGAGATCCATGTCCAGCAACCTCCGGGCAGTTCTGAAAGCCTGCTCGTGGACGAATCCGTCATTGAGCAGCCACAGGGCCTGAAGCGGTGTCGTGCTCGTGGTTCGCGACGGTGTGCTGGTCGACGGATCCGCACCGTCGAAAATCGCCAGAAACGGGTGCCTCTGAATCCGTTGTGTCATCAGATACACACTCCGGTGATTGCTCGGGTAGACCGCCTTGAATGGGTTGTGCTGGGTGAAATTCCACTTGTCGTGGGGCGGGAACGGATGATCCGGTGCCGGTCCGAGATCGAGGTTGCCTCCAAGGAAAAGCATGGTGTCGCGGATGGATTCGGCATCCAGTCTTCGCCTCGGGAAGCCCGAGAGCAGCCTGTTGGCCGGATCGGCAGTGACTGACTGCTCACTGCGCCCGGCTGCCTGGCCGTATGTGCGCGACAGCATGATGAGCCGGTGCATTGCCTTGACCGACCAGCCACCGTCCCGGAAGCGCACCGCGAGGTAGTCCAGCAGCTCCGGATGAGTGGGTGGTTTTCCCTGCTTTCCGAAATCATTGGGCGTCGTGACAATGCCCTGGCCGAAATGATGCTGCCAGATCCGGTTGGCCATAACCCGCGCGGTCAGGGGCGTCTGCTCGGCGAGTATCCACTCGGCAAGATGACGGCGCCCGCTGGACTCTGCAGATACCGGCAGCTGGTCGCCCCCGAAAACCGTCAGGAACCGGCGTCTGACCACATCCCCCGGTTTTGCCGGATCCCCCTTGTGCTGCACCGGGACATCCTCAATCCGCGATCCTTCCGAAACCGCATACGCCATGGTGAAGGGCAGGGGAGTCGAAATCAGTTTCTCCAGCTCCTCTTCCGCTTGCTGCAGCTGTTGCTGAATGTTGTTCTTTTTGTCGCCTTCACTGCCCGCGAGTTCCTTTTTGAGACCTGAAATGTCCCGCTCCAGCTCCCGTTTCCGCTTCCCGATATCACTCAGTGTCGTCCGGGCATCATCTAACTTTCCGGGCGGGACAAGCGGCACAAAATCCCGCTGTTTCTTGTCCAGCTCGATTCCCGGCCACGGGTATCTGGTGCTGTGGAAAATTCCGTAGAGGGCGTAGTAGTCCTTCTGGGTAATGGGATCAAACTTGTGGTCATGGCAGCGGGCGCAGCTGAGGGTCAGTCCGAGAAAGCTTCGGCCGACATTGTCGATGGTGTCCTCAATGGTCAGGTGCCATGGATAGTCGTCGACCCTGGATCCGAATCGGCGGGAGTTGGCGAGGTAGCCCGTGGCGACAACCTGCTGCTTTCTTTGGTCAGTGGATTCGCTCTGGAGGAGATCGCCCGCGAGCTGACTGCGGACAAACTCATCATAGGGCATATCGCGGTTGAAGGCGTCAATCACCCAGTCGCGATAGAATCTCATTTGCGGGACCGGGTAATCCGAGTTGTCCCCCGCGGTGTCCGCATAGCGGACCACATCCAGCCAGTGGCGTCCCCATCGTTCCCCGTAGCGTGGCGACTCGAGCAGCCGGTCGACCACGGTCGCTCCGGCTTCCGGAGAATCGTCTTCGAGAAAACTGCGGACCTCCTCCGGGGTCGGTGGCAGCCCGGTGAGATCATAGGTGGCGCGACGGATCCATGCCCGTCTGTCGGCGTCAGGAGCGGGGCTCAGGCCTGCTGACTCCTGCTGAGCCAGAACAAACCGGTCGATGTCATTCACCGGCCATGATGAATCCGCAACGGCGGGAACATCAGGTGTTGCCAGTGGCCGGAAGGACCACCACTGCCGTGCCTGCTCCCAGTCGATCGCTTCGCGGGCTTTCACGGCGGCCAGGGTGTTTGTGTCGCGAGGGTCGGGAGCGCCCATGCGAACCCATTCCTCGAAATCCGCGATCACATGGGCCGGAAGCTTCCGCTTCGGAGGCATCGCCATGTCCTCTGAAAGATGATTCAGGGCCTGTATCAGCAGGCTGGCTTCCGGCACTCCCGGCATGATGGCCGGGCCGGTATCGCCGCCTGCATGAACGCCGGCCCGCGAGTCAAGAACCAGACCGCCTTTGATCTTCTCCGCTTCAGCGCTGTGGCATTCATAGCAGCTTTCAATCAGTACCGGACGAATGCGGTTCTCAAAAAAAGCAATCTGGTCGGCTGACGGGTCCGTGTTGAATGCAGGCGGTTCAGGCTCGGGGACAGTACCGCTGCCTGACCACAGCTCAATTCCCGAAAGATTAGCCGCTCCGTGGCCTGGTCCTCTGGCAGTGACCGTGAGCCGGCCATCGGATTCCATGACCTCGGTGCGCCATGGTCCAAGTCGTTTCCACATCCCGCGGCTTCCGCTGTAAAAACCCGCCTCGACCACTTTGCCATTCACCAGAAGGTCGAACTGTTCGGTGTGGTTGTCCTCCCAGACATACAGGACAACCTGATACGGCCCGGGCTTCAGTCCGGAAAACTCCAGCGTCACTGTGCCGCCCCAGACACTGCTTCGGATCATTTCGGTCCGCGCTGCATCGGTCGGCGGACGGAGAAGCACACCCTGATCGGAGAAACGCTTCCCTTTGGCTGTAAATCCGTCCGTACCGGATTCCGTCTCCGCCTCCCATTCCCGGCCGTCGATCACCAGCGCCGGCCCGTTCAGGTTCAGCGCCCGTATGAAATCCGCGTCAGCCCCGGCCACCCCGGGCGAAACGGCAATGCCCAGGGCACACACCATCCCCATGACTGAAAAGTGCTGCATAATGGTAATATATACGGCCTGAACCGGGGGAAATCAGCAAAAATTGCTCATCAAATCGAGGACTCTATCAGATTCCATCAAAAATATGGAGCATGGCACCCAGTGGGAATTGACCTCCCTGTGGAGGTAAGTTAACTGGATACCCATGGCAACTTACGTTTATGAGACGGTACCGCAGAAGAAGGGGCAGAAGCCGAAGCGGTATGAGATTCAGCAGAAGATGAGTGAGGACGCGTTGACGCATCACCCGGAGACCGGCGAGCCGATCAGGCGGGTGATTACCGGCGGGAGCGGATGGGTCACGCACGGCTCGAGCATCCTGTCCATGAATGCGAAAAAACGCTGATAGCGGCGATTTGTTCTCTCAGGTTGAGAGGAAACTTATTTCAGGGCGGCAGTTGAAACGGACGCTGTGGCGGTTGCCCACCCCGCGGGTGATGTGTATCCATCGTCGGTTGTGCCACTTTTTCAGGCCTTCCGGATGCGATGTGTCGTAGACGGGAATAAACGGCCGGTGCCCGGTGAAGGGGACCACCAGCTGGCCGCCATGCGTGTGGCCGCTGAGCATCAGGTCCCAGTCAAATTCATGCATGGCGATTTTCATGTCCGGGTTATGCGACAGGACCAGAACTGGTTTTTCAAACGGGGTCTCTCCGGATTCGTGGATCCGGGGCATGACGGTTTCCGGACGGTGATCCTTGGCCCAGAGGTCGCCGAGACCAATCAGGTGTATGGGCTGGTCGTGGATGAAGATCTCCCGCCATTCATTGACCAGGACATTGATTTCACAGGATTCGAGAAAGTCGCGTACTGCCTGATTTGTTGAATACCCGCCATGGTTGATGGCCCATCCGCCCCCATCGTGGTTGCCAAGGCAGGCGTAGGTGGGCATCCGGGACGAAATCATTCCGAGGACCTGCCGGTATCTTTCCGGGTCATCAATTTTCCATGTGATGAAATCGCCGGTCAGGAAGGCGGCATCCGCGGGGTGCTCCAGTGCCATCGCCACCGCCTTTTCAATCATGGGCATCGGAACCTCCCGGGAACAGTGAAAATCAGAAAGATGCAGAAAAGTCATTCCACGGCGGATTCCACTGCGGAAGCAGTGACCGATCTCTTTTCTGGTAATTTCGAAGTTTGAAGGCTCGAAGATGCGGATGTTGAATCCGAGAGCTGCTGAAGAAGCGAGTCCAGCGAAACAGGATCCGATGAGCAGCCTGCGGCGGCTCAGGCCGTTTCCGGTTTTCGGGAGTGTGGATTGTGATGCTGGAGGCGTGCCGTCAGACGCATCGGATAACGTGGGCTGGTTGTCCGCACTCATGATTTGGTTGCTCCCGCACCGGAGCCTGAGACACGGAAATGTCGCAGCTGGCCGGGATCACAAAATCAGAACCGTCCTGCGGGCCTCGGGCTCCCGGCATCCAGTGTCGTCCCGTTCTCAGTCGACCATGTTTTCCAGGAAGGCCTCATGAATGGCTTTGACCCCCTGTTCGCCCTGCTGGATGTCCACGACCACGGAGATGCGGATTTCACTGGTGGATATCATCTGGATGTTAATGCCTTCATGGCCGAGCGTCTCGAAGAGTTTGGTGGCGACTCCCGAATGGCTGCGCATGCCGACTCCGACGATGGAGATCTTTCCGATTCCCTCATCGCTGAGGATCTCCTGCACGCCTGTTTCGGCCTTGATAGCCTTGAGCAGCTTGAGTGCCTTGGGGATATCGGGCTTGTCCACCGTGAAGGAGATGTCGGTGGTGGGGGGATTGGAGCCGTGACTGACGTTCTGAACGATCATGTCCACGTTGATGTTGCCGTCGCTGAGGGCCCGGAAGATCCGGGCGGCGAATCCGGGCTGATCCTTGACGCCCACGAGAGTGACCTTGGCCTGATTCTTGTCAAGGGACACCCCGCGGATGACCACGTCTTCCATGCTCTGGGTTTCTTCTTTCACAACTGTTCCGGGATTATCATTGAGACTGGATCGGACTTCAAAAACGACCTGGAATTTTTTGGCAAACTCAACGGACCTCGACTGCATTACCTTGGCGCCGGCACTGGCCAGTTCAAGCATCTCGTCGTAGGAAATCTCGTCAATCTTGTAGGCATTCTGACAGATACGCGGGTCCGTGGTGTAAACGCCATCCACGTCGGTGTAAATCTGGCAGATATCCGCATTGAGAGCGGAGGCAAGGGCGATGGCGGTGAGATCCGAGCCGCCGCGACCGAGCGTGGTGAGTTGTCCGTGCAGGGTCTGTCCCTGGAAACCGGCCACGATCACCACTTTTCCCTCGTCGAGTCGCTGGTGGATCAGCCTGGGCGTGATGTTCTGTATCTTGGCCTTGGTATGGACATCGTCGGTGATGATGCCGGCCTGGGCGCCGGTCATTGAAATGGCCGGAATGTCCATGTTGTGGAGGGCCATGGCGGTGAGGGCGATGGTGGTCTGCTCGCCGGTGGCCAGCAGCATGTCCATTTCGCGGTCATCGGGGATTTCGTTCAGCTGCCGTGCCATGGAGAGGAGATTGTCAGTCACACCGCGCATGGCGGAGACGACAACCACCACCTGGTTGCCTTCGTGAAACCATCGCGCCACTCTCTTCGCC
>JAUIAG010000158.1 GCA_030425355.1 Verrucomicrobiia bacterium | reverse complement strand
TTGGATATTTCTATCCATTCCCGCTCCGGGTCACCCGGCGGGTGATACATCAGTTCGGTAAATCTAACCGGATGCACAAGATCGCTGACCTCGAAATGGACCTGATCGAGAGCGGACCACTGCCCACCCACAATGGCACGGACCGTCACGGTTGCCGAGTCATTGATCTGAATCGGACCGTCATAAAGGATCGCTGAATCGCTGACAGTAACTTCCTCCGCAACTGTCCTGTCGAGTACAAGCCTCGGGGAGATTAGGAAATCACTGCTGGATGGCGAGACATTCCCCCCCTGAATGGCGAGGATATTTGTGCCGTCCTTCAGGAGATTCCGGAATTGAGTGATATCAAACTGGATTGGGGTCACCGCGAGATTGTCGCTGTGGGAACTGCTGGCGCCGTCGTTCCATGCGGGATTCGAAGGCATATTGGCGCCGGCAATTCTTGTTCCGTTGAGCCATGCTGTGAATCCGTCATCGTAGCGCATCTCGAGCAGAAGACGGTCATAGACCTGTGTTTCATCAGAGTCTATGGTGAAAGGTATCCTAATGTAGCATGCGGTGCTTCCCTGTCGCATCCCGGCGGCGACGTCCGTATCTATAAATGGCTGGTAGTCGCTGCCGTTATCATATCCCACACCACCGCGTCCGGACCTCCACGTTCTGTCATCAAAGGGTTCATTGCCCCCTTTCCAGTCATCGCTGCCGGGATCGGAGGACGGAATGAGCACACGTTTGGGAGCGGACTCCGGAATAACCACCAGGGGCGGCTTCCTGGAAAAACTCGAGACCCGTGGATCCGATCCGTCCATTGTGTAGTAAATTTCCCCGATTTCATCCGATTCAAGAGTGATGAAGGCCCCCCGGGAAATATCCGGCCCCCGGTGGCTGAAGATGGGCACGGTATCGGATGCTATGAGGTCCTGCTGTTCAAGGTGGGTGAGCATGATTCTCCACCGGCTGTTGATCCACGTCGATGGAACAGTAATCTGCATGCCCGGAATGACCTCCCGCATGGTTTCCACCATCTCCATGAATCGGCTGCGCACCGGCAGGCGCTGCAGAATTCCCTCATTGAAAAGGTGATGATGAACGCGGTCAGCGAAGCGGAGGCGGAATTCCGGACTTCGCCTGAGGGACTGGAAGATATTGGAGATTTCGGCGTCACGACGCAGTTCCTCGGTGAGGGTATTGACGTTGACGGAGCGATTCTGGTTGCCGAATGCCCATTCTGCATCCCAGACGATGAATTTCCATTTGGCGTCGGGTTTTCTCTGTCTGGCAGCCCTCCAGTTGTTATGGGGCCAGTCACCGGTTCCGGCATATATATTAACGAGAAGGTAATCGATGAAGGCATCGATATCGAGGAGCCGGGCTGTTTCATTGAAGTTGGCTGGATTGGTCTGGTCCCGCATGGCCGCCGACATCATCCGGTTCCACTCAATCCTGTCGCCTTCACGCGTCTCCCCGAACTGGGCGACAATATCCCAGCCAAAGTCATCGCCGTAGTAGGAATCCAGAAAGCGGTCATCTATACGCTCGGTGGGATTGTAGTACCCCTGGTATTCTCCGTTTATGAACAGATGGGCGAATGTTCCATGCGCGGAAACATGACCCATGTCCGAATACAGCCTCCGCACCAGTTCATCAATTATAAACGGATTACTGTGGTCATTCATGCCCGCCCGCAGCGAAATCACATCAAATTCATCCACGGATGTATCAGGGAAGAGTCGGGAACGAAGCTTCCCCTCGCCATATTCACTGCGGAAATACAGACGGAAAGAATATTTGCTGAATGGAAGCCCTCCATTGGGGTTGTATCTCTCGCGGACATAGTTTCCACCCTGCACGCGAAGACCGCAGTTGATCTGAAAGGACCCGCGTCCGTCTGGAAAAATCCATTCGGCTGAACAGGGGCGCTCCCATGCGATGCCCCGCTGCGTGGTGTTTCGCGGATTGACTTCCATGATCCCGGTCCGGCCACGGAGGTTGGAGCGATCCGTTGAAATGGAAATCACAGGAAGCATGGCAATCGCATCATTACGCGCGTGAATGTAGGAATGGGACTCCACCGGGGATGGCAGCCGTCCCGGTGTGAAACCAGCGGCGCGGATGGTCAGAGATCTGTCGACTGCAATCGGTCCCGAATAGATCCTTCCGTTGACCGGGCCGGGCTCCGAGCCGTCTGTGGTGTAGCGGATGACTGTTCCCTCCGGACTGTCCCGCCCGACGCTCAGCACCACGCTGAATGGCGCTCGGAACACCCCTCTTTCTACCGAAAAATGCGGCACCGGCGAAACCTCGCGTATCGGTGTCCCCGAATTCGCTGCGCCGGGAGTTGGAGTGCTGAAATATCCCCATTGCCGGGTGCTTTCATGAATGCCGTAGCTGTATCCATTCCGCTGCGGCGGGTATTCTCCACTCGTTCCGACAGAATGAATCAGCGGCCTTGGTGTTCCCGGGCCGAAGAGGCCAAGGAACTCCCCGCCGGCACCCATTTTGAAGCTGGTGTGCAGCTCCCGGCCTCTCTTGTCCAGACCACTTGCAAACACCAGCAGCCTGTCTCCCGGGCCGACTGTCACATCGGGAAAAATCCATTGTCCCGGCTGGTCCTCATCATCGCTCAGCGACCAGCCTGCAATGTTCACAGGCTCCAATCCCGGATTCCAGATCTCAATCCAGTCCTGGGGATTGCCGTCGGCGTCACGATGCCCATCGGAGTTGATCGTCTGTATTTCAGTCAGAAGGAGGACGCCGGGTTCAACGGCCGGGATGACAGTAAAAGTCCATTCCACCACGGATAACGTGTTGGGAGTGATTGCCAAATCCGTGACCGCTCCCTGAGGTGCCAGCCTCACCGCATGATCCCCTGGCCCGGGTGCAGTGATCTGAAAACGATACGGACCGGCACCGGATCCTTCCACTTCCAGCGCCGGAGTCCCCGAAACAGTCAGGTGTTCCGCCATGACGCCTCTCACCGGCTCACTGAAAAATATTTCCAGGTATTCAATCTGAGCGACCCTTGATCCGGGAGCAGGGTTGGAGAAGGCGATGACCGGAGCTATGGATTCACTCACCACATCAAGTGACATGGACGCAGAATCCACCGAACCGAATGGATTTGAGATCCGACAGAAAATCACCGACTGGTCCCACTCCGCAGGAACAGCCGGAAATTCAAGGATGGATTCTGGAAATTCACGAAGCGGTGACCCATTGAAGAACCACTGATAGGTCAACGGAGGTGCCCCGGTGGCACCGATGGTCACCCGCAGCGGCATGTTCTCCACTACGGATGTGTCCAGGAGGTCGTCCACGATGGTGGGTGGAGCTGATGAATCGCCCGGGGCCCGAAGATACAGACCGGGGATGGGAAAATCCCCGGATCCTGAAGGCCGCTCCCAGCCCACCGAGAGGTGATCCCCGCCAGTGCCTTCCTTATGCAGCACCTCGACCCGGTATGCCTCGCCCGCCACAAGATAAACCGGCTGCGACTGCTGGGAATCGAACTTGTCCCATTCCCTGAAACCGGTCCATGTGGCAACCGTGGCGACGACCTGCATGACAGCATCCGGTCCGGCCTCCCCGGCCACACGCAGTTCGCAGTTGTCGTCTCCGCTCAGATAGAACACGTAGTCCCCTGTTTCCGGTGGAACAATAAATCCATGAACTCGCGTCCCGAAGTTGTCGCCGGTGTTCTCCGGCACCTCGAAGCTTTCAATCAGCACGGATTGATCAGGAGAGTCCGGAAACCGCTCATTCCCGGTGAGAAACTCCACAGAACTTCCACCAATATCCATCCACACCTCCCGCAGAAGTCCCTGGGAATGGAGTTGGTTTCCGTAAAAAATTATCAGAGTGCTCAGCAGTAGGGCTAATACACGGAGAATGGAGCCGGATGTCGCTCGCCGGCCGGGATGGCTGTCTTCTGATAAAGTCATGTTCTTCCAACATACACGACTCCTCTGATCCCTGCCAAAGCCAATAAATGATGAATCAGCAAACCCGAACGATTCGGTCCCGCATGGAACATTCTTCAGGTAATCATCCGAAAGATCGGATTTATGCTGCCGGGTGAGGATAAGGGAGCTAACGCCCGTAATGCCCTTGGAAAATTAGCCGAACTGAGTTCACCTTTGTTCGATCAACTCCCGGGTTTTCGCTGTCTCTCAGTTCAAGTGTCCATGAGGCAATTGGGGAAATGGAACCATAGCCGTCGGATCCTCCCAGCTCTCCACCGCCAGCTCCTGAACTGCCATCCAGCCAATACACCGGCTCTGCATCCCGGGGAGCATGCGAAAAGACGAATCGTTTGTCATTCTCATCCCAAAGCGTGCTGCGTCCATTCTGCCTGATATGGCTGACGATCCGCTTGCTACTCATGCTATGACCGATGTCGCCTTCATATTCAACGTTACACTGGTTGACAAATAAAACGGCAAAACCAGCAAATTGCGGAGTATCACGAAGCAATGCGAAATGAAGCCTCCCCGTTGTATCAAATGCCTTGAAGCTCCCGGGATGGTCCGAACGCTTCAAAATAACCACCCAGTCATTAAACCTCTGGTTCGGCTGTGTCTGAGAATTGATCTCATCGGTAATACTATCCTTGAGATCGTTGTGCTTCACCTGCAGCTCTGCAAGCGTCGCATCACCAACATCCATTGTCTCCTGCGAAAGCTGACAAAAATTGTAGGCCTGAATCTCGTCATATAAATAACGAAGTATCTGCGCCCTGTTATTATTGGCCAATCCCATCATATAGGCTCTGTTCAAGGGAAGGGATGAATCCCTCACAGCAGCCAAATTGCTCTGAATTTCATCAAGCGCAGCCTTCGTCTGGGTCACTTCGTTATCCAGTTCCCGCAACCTGAGGTTAATGCGATTGTAGCGCATGACCTGTGCATTTCGGTCCTGGCAAAGCTGAACAAAGGCGTGCATGACTGACTTGTATTTCTGAGCCTCTGGGAGGTCAAGAAATGGCTTCATTGCCTCATCAAAATCCTGCTGCGGCACAGGTATCTTGGTGCTGTCCGGCAATTTTGATGTAACAAAGTTGCTTACAGTTGACCACTGTTTTCTGATCTCATCCGCCGATTTCGCAATCTTGGTGATCCTTTTGACATAGTTTGTGAAAGTCGCCGATTCTCCCTCGAGCTCCACCACTGCCTCAATTTCCCCGAGACCTGTTTCAGCAGTTGTGACTATGGTTACTATTGCAGTAACGCATGTGAGGATTTCTTCGAAACTGCAATGTGGCATCCGGTTCTCAACGGCTGATTGAAATGCCCTGTCGGCGTCGAGGAGCTGCTGTTGCATATCTGCCTTGGCCGTAGTCTGATCGTCGATTGATTTCGAGGTTGATGCCAGTTTATCCATCAACTGCTGCTTGACTTTGCCAAAGTGGTCGAATTCCTTGACCTTCGTATCCAGGGCATTCTTAAAGGCAGCCAGTCTTTCTGATTCGCTTTTCGATTCATTGACATATATTTGGAGCTGATCATTTATAGTGTTACCCGTTTCAAAAAGGCTGTCCAGCAGGTCCTGATAATGGTCGAGGTCCGAAGCCGGAACATGATTACAGAAACCACCAAAAAAATCCTGGCCCTGACGGAGTTGATGAACCAGGGCATCCACTCTCCAATGCAGCGCGACACGCTGATCGACCACCGACTGGGTAGGGACACCGAAGAGTTTGGCACAGCTGGTAACTTCAGCCTTCAGCCTCCGTCCGAGACGGCCGGTGTAGCCTGTCTGAAGACATGTACCGTCATCGAAGAATAATACAATTGAATTGTCCACCGACAACCAGTTCACGGCAGCGCATATGCGATCGGTTTTGGCATAATTGGTGAAACCATCTTCGATGAGCATTGGACCAACGGTGAGTTTGTCGTTGATCGCTGAAAACACTACAAAAGTGCCATCATTGAGAATGAACCTTGTGGAGTCTCCGTGCGTGATGGCGGCAACGATTTTGTCGGCATATGGGCCCAGTCCCTTCCATCCGGTTTCCACCTTGGCAATGCTGGAATCAGTCTTGCCACTTTTCACATCGAAACGGATATAACGTCCAGAAGTCAGAAAAAAATAAATCTTTCCGTTCAATACCTGATAGTCCACCACAGCCACAATCTCGGATCCGAGCCCGGAGAGCCCGTCAAATTCACTAATGTCAACCGGACCTGAATCGAAATGTCCCGAAACAGTGCTGTAACGGCAGTAGGTGCCGTTTTTGAGGAATACATATGAATGGCGATTTCTGTAGTTGAGCACTCCACAGATTTGCGAGAAGTCCACCTTCCCCATGTCACCGAGATCGCTACCCGCGACTGGGGATGTCTTGTGAAGCCATTCATAAACCTGAAGCGCACCTGAAAAGTCACGCTGCATGTATTTTAAATTGGCAATATGCAGGCTGAGCTGCTGTTGTTCCTTTGAGCTGGGCAGATCCCGCAGATAAGCTTCAGACTGGCTTATCTTCTCATTCACCGGATAGCGTGACTGCCCATCCATTCCCTCGATGCCGCCGGATCCCTGATCTCCAGTTTTCCCGGTTTTACCACTTTGAGTCCGTTTTCCGAGTGTCCAGATCAACCCGTTGAGTAGTCCCGAGCCGCGGGTTGCCATCCTCCCCCCTGCCCCGCCTATGCCTCCATCACCGCCATGGCCGGCAGTTGCTGCCTCCCCGCCCCTGCCACCATGCGATTGCATTTCAATTTTGCCGACCTGCTTCTCCCACGCTATGGTGATGAATCCAGCGTCTCCTCCATCTCCCGAAGGGCCGGCATCTCCACCCGGTCCGCCTATGCCTCCGGTTTTTCCGTGTTCCGCTGGAGTAATCCTGGAACCTGCTATGTGAAGTCCTGGAATTATCGCGTCCGCGCCGTCATCCCCAGGCCCGCCGGGCCCTCCTTTTCCTCCGTCCTGTCCCCGCCCGCCCGCGCCACCATCTGTCAGTACGACAAGATCGCCGGTCAATGTTTCCGCCGCTATTGTGACGTCTCCACCTCTCTGCCCTGACGATCCTTCTTTACCATTATCCCCTCTGCCACCCTTCCCGGATCCCGATCCGCCAATGTCGCCTGTCTTTGGCAACTGCCCCGCAGTGTAATCCTTTGCCGCTCCGGCACCGGAAGTGTCAATGTGGCATCCATTCGCCTCAATAATACGAGCGACAAGTGTCAGTCGGCGACCATGCAGTCTCAGCTTTACTCCGCTCCTCAGTACGATTCGATCCGCAAAGGCAGTGAAATCCTTGACGCTGTCCACCATTTTATCATCAATTTCAAGCTCAAACCCGAGGTAAAGCACCTCGTCTTCCGTAATATGCTTCTGGACTTGGAAATAATCGGGCAATTCGTTTTTTTTAGTGGAAATCAGCATAATTCACCTGTCTTGATCGTGGCTCTTTGGCGAACGGAGCATTAATACTCAGATCGATGGGAGTAATGACCAACACTACGCGCCCTCCAACCAGGGAGTCAACCAGGAAATCCACAGCATGATCGAATATATGATATATAAGACATTTCATATCACCGGAAATTTTCGCCATGAATCAGCGGCTGAACTCAATTTGTCCTCCATGTAACGCACATAAGAACTCATCGATATCCCGTATGCATACACCATGCGAATATTCATTATAACCATGAATCGATTTCATTTTCATGGCATTCAGAACAGACATATGAAAAAACCTCGGTTTATCAACAAATTACAGCTTTTTTGGCACGACAGTCTTAAAAACCACAACTTCTGTAATTGGCAGGTTATTTCGGCAGCTTGATCACCTCCTGACAGGAAAGTATTTTTGTTCATTTTTTCATATGAAGTGAATTCTGATCTTCGGCAATCAATGAGCTTGACCAGTTGAAAAAATTATTTTGGAGAGTCCGCCAGCTGGAGCTGCCTATTGAGGAATAAACAACGCAGGGACATCAACCGACATACACGGAGATCCATGAGTAAAGCAACCCCGCCCATGAATCCTCCAGCCGGAATGTGAGGACCGGAATTCGGCTACTTCCTCCCCGGACTGTCTTATTTGAGAAAAGTTGCGAGTATCTTTTCCATGCCATACGGCGGAGGCGAGATGCAGCCATGGCTGATTTGGAAGACACGAATTATCGCCAGTCGCAATGTGCAGAGTTGTTTTCAAATCCGCCGGAACAATGAGAAATAGCGCTTGAGCAGTGCGGTGATGGACGGCTTGAGACGGGTGCGCCGGTACATGTCACCCAGCTGGCGAATGGCTTCCCCGTGAGTTGGATACGGGTGAATGGTGGCGCCGATTCCTCCCAGACCGATCCGGTTGGTCATGGCGAATGTGAGATGTGAGATCATATCGGCGGCATGGGGTCCGACGACGGTGGCACCAAGGATCCGGTCAGAGCCCTTTTTCAAGTGGACGCGGACGAACCCTTCCGTGCGCCCATCGAGGATACAGCGATGCACTTCCCGAAACTCGCGGGTGAGCGTCGTCAGGGAAATCCCCTGCTCCTCAGCATCCCGTGGATAAAGTCCCACGTGTGCCAGTTCCGGATCCGTATAGGTGGCCCATGGGATGATCAGACGGCTGACCTTTGCTCTTCCGAAAAAGAGTGCATTACTGATCACGGTTCGTGCCATGAAGTCGGCGGCATGAGTGAACCTGTATCGCGAGCAGACATCCCCCGCTGCAAAGATGAGCGGGTTGGAGGTCCGAAGGCGGTCATCGACGACGATTCCATGCAGTGGATCACACTCCACACCGGCCCGCTCCAGTCCAAGACCATCGACATTCGGACGGCGGCCGGCGGCAACAAGAACTTTTTCCACAACGCCGGATTCTGTCGTGTCGCCGGTCCGCAGCTTGAAATTCACCCTGCCATTCTCACGGTGCAGTGACAGCTCCTTAGCCCCGGTGAATATCCTGACGCCGTCCCTGATCAGGGCGTTCTGAACGACCCTGGACGCATCCGGTTCCTCACGGCTGAGGATGTGTGCCGACGGTTCGCTCAGGAAAATCCGGCTGCCAAGGCGGGCAAAGGCCTGACTCATTTCACAGCCTATCGCACCGCCACCGATGACCAGCATCGACTCCGGGAGTTCGGTCAGTGAAAAGATGGACTCATTGGTCAGGTAATCCACGCCCTGAAGTCCGGGAATGTCCGGCGCGGCTGCGCGCGCTCCCGTGGCAATCACAGCCCTGCGGAAGCGAAGCTCCCGACCCCCGACAGCCAGCGTATCGGCACCGGTAAAACAGGCCTGACCGAAATAGACATCCACGCCAAGATTCCTGAAGCGGGAAGCCGAATCATCCGGGGCGATGCCGGCACGCAATCGACGCATCCGCTCCATGACTTGGGAAAAACTGATCTCCACGTCCTCGGGAAGGTGCTGCACACCGAGGCTGGATGCTTCCCTTACGGCGGCGACAGATCGGGCCGACGCCAGAATGGCTTTGGATGGGACGCAGCCTACATTGAGACAGTCTCCACCCATCCTTTCCCGTTCCACAAGGGCTACGCGGGCACCGAGACCGGCAGCCACCGCAGCCGTGACGAGCCCGGCCGTCCCGGCACCAATCACCACGAGGTTATATTTCCCCACCGGCACCGGATTACTCCACCCTGATGGATGAACAAGTGAATCAAGAGTCTGATTATATTCATCCTGAGGGGTCATGGGATGCCATGGATGATCGGTCGATGAACTGGACATGATGGGTGGGTTTCTTATGGGTTCTTTTCCGGTCCCGGCGTATACGCTGCGGGTAACGGATGTGGCGGTATTAATCCTCCTGCGAATCCGATGGCGCACCGGAATCCACGGACCGTTCCGCCTTGTTCCGGTCAAATCGCGCCTTCAGCGTGCGGACCAGCCATGGAAAGGCAGCAAGCAGAATGAGCCCCGACACCAGTTGCGGAGACAACAGACCTGACGAACCGCGTCTGGCAAGTGAATCAAGGCTCGGAACTCCGGCCGCAGTATAAATGATAACCATTGTAGCCGGCAGCATGCCGAGCTGACTGACCCACCAGTATGTCCAGACCCGGATCCGGGTGAGCCCCATGACCAGATTGATTACAAAAAACGGGACTGCAGGAATAAGGCGCAGTGAAAAAAGGAAGTAGGCACCTTCCCGGCTGAGATGCCTTTGAAAGGACTCGAGACGGGATCCGAACTTCCGCTCTATCGACTCCCTGAAGAAATAGCGACTCATAAGGAAGGCCAGTGTGGCTCCGGTGGTGGAGGCAAAACTCACGATCAGGAGACCGGCCCAGAACTTGAAATACCAGCCGTAGAGGAGGCTCAGCACAAGTGCTCCCGGGAGGGAAAGGCCGGTAACGGTGACGTAGATGATCAGAGCAACGGCGGCAACAGCCAGTGGATAATCAGACTTCAGTTCATTCAGCCTCGCTTCCTGCCTTTTAAGGAAATCGAGATTCACGTACTCACCGAACTGCTGCACCAGCACAATGCCGATTGTGACAACCACCGCCAGCAGGACCCAGCGGAGCCAGCCCCGTCTCCCATGCCCCCGTTCCTCCTTATCCTTCATCATCTTCAGCAGATAACCTGCTCTGGTTCAAATTCCAGTTGTATTCCTGAAAACGGATTTCGTACCCGTCAGGCAGAGGGACATCCCGATATTGATTGATAAAGGAAACCACACCGCCCCGCCGCGAAAAATCCTCCCTGAACCATTCGAAGATCCGGGACAGGCGGACGGTGCGTGCTGAGTGATCAATCTGCAGGCCTTCGGGATTACCCTGAACATAAGCGCTGGCGAGGGCATCGAGGACGGAGTCAAGGTCAGCCGCTCTGAAAGCCTTCCGGTACAGAGGCGGACAACTGGCACTGGCACAGTTCAGGGCGAAATGAATTCGAGGGTCCCCGAATTCAGGGCGGATGATTTCATTCTCCAGATGATCGAAACTCATCCGCTTCCCCGCCACAGTGATCGATTTGGCACGAAAGAACAGGTTCCGACCCACAAAACCGCCACCCCCGGGACCGTCTACCGGGTAATCATCCAGAATCTTCCTGAGAATCCATGCATTGTAGGCATTCAGGTAGAAAGCCATCCGAACCTCCCGGCCGGCATCCGCGATTTCCTCCGAAGCGATTCCGGCGGTCACGAATTCGATCGCGGCAAGATCGGTTGCGGACTGATACCATGCCCTGAAATCCACGCCATCAGGCCTGCAATACTTATCGAGCAATTGCTCAAAGGTCTCACGCCATGAATTACCGGCAGGCTCCAACGCCTGGTCCTGACCTGCACCGACAGGCAGTAACATCCCAAAGATCCATGCGGTCATGAGGATTTGCCACAAAGTGTGCCACATGTCTTCAACGATGCCTGAGACCCGGGGCTTATTCCACGATTTCCTGCCGACAGCAGCTATCCATATGTCCAGTTTCAGGACAGTAAATCCTGATTTCCCATGCCGCGACGCGGGATCCTTCTAATTGAAAGCTGCCGACACCCGGACATTTTTCGGATGCAAGCTACTGAAAACAGCAAACTTTTCTGAAAAAACCCATAAATTGTAATGCTTCCAGGTCAATCACACACCGGTGATCCGGGTCCGGATCCTGATGAATCGTCCATATTCTGGAAATTGTGCCTCAGTTTTTGTCGGTGTGTCCGATTTGGAATGTAGAACGACAGCGAGGACAGAGCATGAATGGTCCGCAGAGCTCCACAAAATCAGAGATTTGAAAACTGAACATGACAATATGACAAACCAGAGAAACAATGATTTGGCTTACCTCTTCAGCAGCAGGGCTGTGGCCAGAAGGCTTGCGAGAAGGCATGCGAAAAGACGTGCCAGAAGTAAGATTGAGCATCGACAGTTTTACGGGCAGGATGGACAGCTGCCAACGCGATGCGACATCCTCATTTGGTCGGTTGTATTCATCGGGATATTCGTCTTCCTCGGGATGACACGAACCAGTGACAACCTTCGCCAGACAAAT
>JAUIAG010000157.1 GCA_030425355.1 Verrucomicrobiia bacterium | reverse complement strand
GTGCGACAGTGGCAGGGGTCATCAGGACAATGAGAGCCGCCAGCGTGTTTGGATAAGTGAGGGTGGCGAAGATGCGGTCTCTGGCAATGCGGTAGAGGAATTCCGGCGGCAGGTTCTCCCATCCTTACATGGAGTAAATCTGCTGGCGGGTTGCCTCGAGGCCTCCGAATTTCTGCTGGGCCCCGTTCCAGAGCACGAGAAGAAACCCTGCCGCCGCACCGGCCATAAACCATGACAGTCTCATACCCCGCCCCGCACGGCACCAGGCAGCCATCCAGAGCACACAGAGGATGCAGAAATGGACCATCACCTTCCCTGTCAGTTCGCTGTCGATGGTTCCCGCAGCGGACACCATGTTCCACAGGAGCCAGAAAATCAGCGTGTAGAGGATCCAGTGATTCCCCGGGAGGGTCCTTGTGCCAAGGAGAGTCAGTGCCGCTGCGATAATCCCGAGCACCCATGCCCATGTGAGAGGCCATCCGATAAACAGGAATTCAAAGATGTCGGCCGGCGGTGTGGCCATTTCAGCGAGATTGGCCGGAGTGCCGAACTTGAGAAATCCTGTGGCGAGCAGGGCTCCCAGCAGGAGGTCCAGCCAGTCGCCCCGGCTCCGGCTGTTCCATGATTCTGGAAAGAGGACGGACATGATTTCAGTTCAATTCACTTCAGAAATGGAGCTTGAGGAAACAGACTTCGATCGCGAGTGCCTCCTGGACATTGGTGTGGAGGACCTGCTGCAGTTTTTCTATGGAATTGATATTTTCCAGCGCCTGTCCGGTGGTGATGCGGCGACTGACGCTGTCGAGGGTCTCTTTCCATTGGGGATAGGCGAGCCGGGGATTTTCCACATGGCTTGTCAGCAGCCATATGTCCCTGAAAAGCCACTGAATGGCCTGAAAGAACCGCGAACGCTGAAGCCGGTACTCGGCTTCGATGGAGGCCTTGAGTTCCGTCTCATATTTTTCAGCAAGCGATGAATCGATGTCCTGGTATCCGCCGGAGTTTCCGGCACTGGAGCGTTCCCCGATTTCGGTGACAATGGTGTCATTCAGCGTTTTAAGGCCATCGACGATGGTGCTGAGCAGTGCATAACGGTCCAGGATACTCAACTTACCGGTGCTTTTGACAGCCCCGATCATTTTTTCCATTACGGTCATGGCAAGCGGAGGGAATTCCTGATCACCGGTGCCGGGAAAATGCAGTCTCAGGCATCGCGAAATGACAGTGTCCAGCAGCCGTTCGTGTTCGGTGGTAAGCAGGATGAAGACTGTTCTGGGTGGCGGCTCCTCGAGGGTTTTCAGGAATGCATTGGCCGCCTGGGTGTTCATCCTGTCAACGGCCACTATGAACCCGACCTTGTAGCGGCCTTCGTATGCCTTGCTCTGCAGCCTTCGGATAAATTCCTGGGTCGGCTCCATGCGGATCATCCGCATCTTTGATTCAGGTCTCAGAATGTGGATGTCCGGATGGTTTCCACTGACAACCTTCCGGCATTGGACGCAGGAATCGCATGCGTCCGCATGGGCCGGGAATACACCGCCCTCGGCACGTGAGCGCTCGCAGAAAAGCGTCTTCACAAACGCCATGCCAAAGTCCTCCAGAAATTTGAGATCCTCGCCGGAAAGAAGGTAGGCATGGCCAAGCCGTCCCCGACTGAGGCTGCGCTGCAGTAATTCCACAGCCGTCGACCGCGATGCAAAATCCGCCAGAACCATTCCCCAATAAATAACGGCCCGATCCCCACTCCGCGACTTATTTCCACCCCGCACACCGACATTGACCGACGGAATCCCGAAGCCCGCCCCACCCCGGGAATCTCTTTCACCGCCGGAAATCACTCTTTTCAACCCACGGTTCATCCGCTATGATCCGGGGCAGGTTTTCCAAAAATGGCAGAATACTTACCAAACATTCGCAAGATACAGTACGAAGGTCCCCAGACCAAAAACCGCCTGGCTTTCAGGCATTACAATCCGGACGAAGTCGTCGAGGGAAAGACCATGAAGGAGCACTTCCGCTTCTCCGTGGTCTACTGGCACACATTCCGCAACCCGCTTTCCGATCCGTTCGGAGTCGGCACGGCGATACGCCCGTGGGATGATGGCAGTGAATCCGTCGAGAATGCCCAGAATCGTGTCCGGGTTGCCTTTGAATTCATGGAAAAGCTCGGTGTGCCCTACTACGCTTTTCATGACCGGGATGTGGCACCGGAGGGGGACAGCCTCAGGGAAACCAATGCGAACCTCGACGCGGTGGCCGCTGTGCTCAAGGAAGAGCAGGACCGCACCGGCATCAAGCTGCTGTGGGGCACGGCATGCCTCTTTGCCAATCGCCGTTTCATGCACGGTGCAGCCACCAGCTGCAACGCCGACGCCTTCGCCTATGCGGCTGCTCAGGTCAAAAAAGCCATGGAGGTCACCCACATGCTCGGCGGTGAAGGCTACACTTTCTGGGGTGGACGCGAAGGATACTCCACACTTCTGAACACCGACCTGAAACGCGAAATGGATCACCTCGGTGCATTCATGAACATGGCGGTGGACTACAAGAAGAAAATCGGTTTCGGAGGGCCCTTCTACATCGAACCCAAACCCAAGGAGCCGACCAAGCATCAGTATGACTCGGACGTCGCAGCCTGCGTGAACTTCCTGCGCCAGTACGGGCTCATGGACCACTTCAAACTCAATATCGAAGCCAACCACGCCACACTCGCCGGTCACAGCTTCCACCATGAACTGGAGACTGCCATTGCATGCGACATGCTGGGATCCATCGACGCCAACACCGGCGACATGCTACTCGGATGGGATACCGACCAGTTCCCCACCAATATTTACGAGACAACCTTTGCCATGCTCTCCATCCTCAAGATGGGCGGATTTGTCACTGGCGGGGTCAATTTTGACGCCAAGGTCCGTCGTGAAAGCTTCGACGTGGACGACCTCCTCCACGCTCACATTGGCGGCATGGACACCTTTGCGCGGGGCCTCAAAATCGCGGCAAAACTTCGCGAAGACAAGGCCCTCGATAATTTCGTCGCCGAGCGCTACAGCTCCTGGGATTCAGGAATCGGCGCCTCTATCGAAAAAGGCGGCGAGACCTTCGAGTCCCTCGAAAAATACATGCTCGAGAAAGGCGAAGTCACTCCCAACACCTCCGGACGACAGGAGATGCTGGAGAACATCATCAACGACTACATTTGATGCCCCGGATATCCGGATTCACCACCGTATCAAAATAAACTGATTGTTTGCTGATCATTCCTCAAAACCCGCCTTCCGGCGGGTTTTTTCCGTGCCGGGGGTGCCGGTTGTGTGGTGCCGGCCGCAGCCGATTCAGTGCCGGTCTGAAAGGAATCATGATGGCCGACAACCCGACAGTAAAAAGTGGATGAAAACATTTTCAAGCGGACTCTGGATTGACTAAGTTCTGGTAAAGGGTTGAACGAGAAGTGGTCACAGAGAATTTTCCATTCAGGGGTGCTGTTTTTGATCTGGACGGCACGTTACTTGACACGCTTGAGGACATAGCCAATGCGGCCAATGAGGTCCTTGAGTCCTTCGGTCTGCCGGTTCATCCGCGGGAATCCTACAAATACTTTGTCGGGGACGGTGTGCGGGTGCTGATGGAACGGGTGCTTCCGGAGTCATGGCGCACCCCAGCAAAGATTGAGACCTGTCTGGCCCGCATGCGCGAGAGCTACCTCGTTCACCTCAATCGCAGCGCCAGGGCCTACCCCGAGGTCATGGAAGTCCTGAAAATCCTTCGTGAAAGAAACTGCCGTCTGGCTGTGCTTTCCAACAAGCCCCACCACCTGACCGAAATATGCATTAAAGAGTATTTCGGCGATTTCGGATTCGAGCCGGTTTTCGGACTGAGGCCCGGACACTCCGCCAAACCGGACCCGGCCGGTGCCCGGGAAATCCTCGATTTCTGGAAATTACAGGCTTCCGAAGTACTCTATTTCGGTGATACATCCACCGATATGGAAACTGCCGTCAACGCCGGTATGTTTCCAGTCGGAGTGCTTTGGGGATTCAGACAGCCGGAGGAACTCACGGCTTCCGGTGCCCGGGTCCTCCTCGAACACGGATCCGATTTACTAAATAAACTGTCAGATCAGCCCGAATAACCTGAATACGAGCATAATTGAATGGACGCGCGTCAGAAAAAGCTTCTCAGGCATAAAATCTCATCAATCTGCGGGTGGCTGGAGCTTGGAGATATCGATTCAGCCCAGGAGGAAGCCAGCCGGCTCACCACCGAGGAAAAGGTCTATCCTGACTCCATCGAAATTCTTTACGAACTGAGCCGTCATGCCGGGAACTGGCCGGATTGCCTTCACTACGGGAGCCTTCTGGTGGAACTTTCACCCAATGATCCAGGATCATGGGTCCGCTACTGCAACGCGCTGTTCTGGAGCGAACAGGTTGAGGAAGCCCGGGATGTGGCCATCGAGAAAATCAGCGAGTTCCCCACCGTCTGGGATCTGGTCTACAACCTGGCCTGTTATTTCACCCGGTTGAATCATTTCGACCGCGCCCTTCAGGCCCTGAGAAAGGCTGCCAGGCTGAGCAAGGACCCGGAGTATTTCCAGCATCAGGCAAGAATTGATCCCGACCTCGAACCACTCTGGAGGCACCTCGGCAAGAAAGCCGATGAATTCTTCGCCTCGGGAGAAATCATCTGAATGATTCCGCACTTGCAATCCTTCGGAGTCCATGGACGGTGACAGGTGACATGAATGGTGACTCGGCCGCACATGACCGGCCTGACTGCCGCCCGATTCGGAACCTGCCTTTGTTGACCACACAAATGCCTTCGCAAACCACAGTGCTCGAGAAACCCGGAAAGATGCGGGATGAATCTCCTTCCTTCCGCATTGGATCTGTCCCGTATCTCAATGCGGCTCCGCTGACATATGGCATCGAGTCCACCACGGAATTTGTGCCTCCCAGCGAACTTTCTGCACGGCTTCGCTCCGGCGAACTGGACGCGGCCCTGCTGAGCGTCACCGAATCCATCTGCTTTCCGGAGCTGATACTCCTCGATGGCTACGGAATCTGCTCCGATGGTCCGGTTCTGAGTGTTTTCCTGGCCCATCTGGACCCGCTGGAAGAGATTGACACCATTTATCTGGACCCCGCCAGCTGCACCAGTGTCCGGCTGCTGCAGGTCATCCTCGCAGAGCTGGGACTGAATCCACGGTTGAAGCCACTTGAAAAGCCCTACGCCCGGGCCGGTGAAATGAGAAATGTCCTCCTCATAGGCAATCCTGCCATAGCCTTTCTCAATGGAAATCCCCCGCACAGCATTCTCGACCTCGGCGAGGCATGGAAATCCCTGACCGGCCTGCCTTTTGTCTACGCCGGATGGATAGCCCGGAAAGACGGCGTAGTCCCCCTTCAGCCCCTCCACCGGCACCTGAACAATATCGCAGAAAACGGACTCAGGCATATCGACTCCATCAGGGAGAAACACCCAGATTTCACCCCGGAATTCCGCAGAAAATACATTGGCGGCGCCATACACTACGTCATCGGCGACGCCGAGAGGCAGGGATTGAGACTTTTTGCCTCAAAACTCCGCCAACTGGACGGAATCAGTGCTCCAGACAGCGAATTTCTCGTCGATTCAATAAAAACCTGATTGTCGTCGTCTACTGCTTGCAGTTAGATGAACACTTTGAGTCCTGATTCTGAAGACGGGACCAACCTGATTTTCCTGTGATGATAAAATTCCGCCGACATTTAGAAGCCCTGATTCCCGGTGCCCTTCTGGCACTGTGCGCCGCGATTGTTTTCCTCCCAGTGACCCGCCTCGCCGCTGAGGACGATTCCCCCATCGACGAGTCGGCACCGCCCGAAGTCCAGGGACAGCAGCTGGCTGAAATTATCCGCACCCAGTATCCCATCGAAAATTACCAGACACAGGGGCTCCTCAGCATCCGCTCCAATCGCGGGCAGCGGCAGGAATTCAAGATCGCCTCACTGGTCTACGCATCCCCGTCCCAGACATGGACCAACATTTTCCAGGTTGCCGATCTGCAGGGGCGTATCAAATCAGAATATCTCATCATCAGAAATCCGCGTAAGCCCAATATTTATTTCCGCACCATCGGTCAGGTGGACACTGAGGGGCAGACACTGATCGAGAGGGCCAAAGATCCATACGTGCCGATTGGCAACTCTGACTTCATGATGGCGGATATGGGCTTCGACTTTCTGTTCTGGCCAAACCAGCAGGTCATCCGTCAGCAGATCCGCAGTGGGCGCAACACTTACATGCTGGAAAGCACGCCCGCCAAACCGGAGGTCTACGGCAAGGTTCTGTCATGGATCGACAAAAAAACTCTTGGACCGATGCGTGCCGAGGCCTACGACCTTGAAGGCAGGCTGATAAAAGTTTTCACCGTTGGCGGCATCAAGGAAATCAACGGCGAGAAGGTGGTTTCCAGATTCGATATGGAAAACTCCCAGACCGGTTACTTTTCCAGAATTGAATTCAATGAATAGTTGATTCAAACGAGGCGCTGACTGGGGCCTCCTCTCCGTGACGATCCGAAGCCTCCGCGCATAGAATGAAGGAAATAATCCTTCCATTTCAGGATTATCGCGATGACACCTGAAGCCTGCTCAGCCCCCGCCATGAATCAGCGGGATTCATCCCTGCCCGTTACAACCACCAGCAGAAGAGCAGCTCCCAGAACTCCGGCTATAATGACCAGTATACTCAGTCCCATAAATCTCAACTGAATACAAAATCCTCAGCGTCCGCAACTGATTTTTCCTCCCCCGGACAAAGGTTCATTCAAGGCGATGCTTGCAATTTCAATTTTTGATGCAGATCATTGAATCCGAAAACTGAACGTAGACGTATTATCTGAACAGTGGTTTTGCAGCGCGGGAATAGACGGAAAAATGTGGACCGGAGACTGCCGGGGATTTTTTCGGCGTCGCTTGTGGTGAGTCTACTTGTGGGCTGCAGTTCCTCCCAGTTCAAGAAGCGTGCGGATCGTGAGGGATACGGTCTGATTGAGGAGAAATCCCCGATGGTTCGGGGAATCGATGAGGATTTCACGATTGATCAGGACAAGGAAATCGACCTGAGTCCCTACCCGACCAGCAGCACTGAGGTGGACTTTTTCGGGGACCAGAAGGATTTTGAAGTTGGTGCCAGCATCCTGAGTCTGGAATCTGCATTGGACCTGGCGGTGAAGCACAACCGCCGTTACCAGAGCGAGAAGGAATCCGTGTTTCTGCAGGCCTTGAGTCTGAGCCTGAGCCGCTGGCGGTTCACTCCGATCATGAATGGCAGCCTGGATGCGGAATACAGGGAGGTCCGCCGGTCGGAAGTGGCGGCGAACATTGAGAAGATTGAAACCGACCAGACGGTTACGATCGGTGGTGGCGGCGGCTTCAACTGGCTGCTGCGGACCGGTGGCAGACTGGCGGCTTCATTCAGCACTGATTTCTTCCGGTATTTGATCGGTGACAGGTCGCTTGCCACCTCATCCTCGCTTGCCGCAAATCTCAGTCAGCCTCTGTTCCGCGGTGCCGGTTATCGGGCCACCATGGAAAACCTGACCCAGGCAGAAAGAAACCTTCTCTACAGTCTCCGCAGCTTTGCACGGTTCCGCAAGGAGTTCACCGTGACCATCGTTTCAGACTACTACAGTATTCTTCAGGACCGCGACCGGGTTCGGACAGCATGGGAGGCCTACCAGATCTTCCAGCAGAGCGTGGAAAGGGAGCGGGCACTGTTTGAGGAGGGATTCACCAGACGGGCGAGCCTGGCGGAACTGCAGGAAAACGAGCTCACCAACGAACAGTCGTGGGTGAATGCCTTCCGTCGGTATCGTGAGAATCTCGACCGTTTCAAAATTCAGTTGGGCATTCCCGTAACCACGCGGGTTGTACCCGACGAGGCGGAACTCAAAGCCCTCGAGCTGGATCTGATCCATCAGTCACTGACTCCGGCTCAGGCTATCGAAATTGCACTCAACACCCGCCTTGATTACCAGACCGCCATGGATCAGGTGGAGGACGCGCAACGGAAAATCAAGGTCGCCGCCAACGGACTGCTCCCGAACATCGATCTGCTTTTGTCGGCGCAGGTCCCCGGCCGCGAAGGCGCGACTGCGCCATCCCTTGACTTCCAGCGCTACAGCTGGAATGCGGGCCTTGACGTCGAGCTGCCGTTCGACCGTAAATCCGAACGCAACAGCTACCGGGCCGCTCTCATCACCTACGAACGGGAACTCAGGAACTTCTCCAATTTCACGGATGACATCCGCCTTCAGATCCAGAACGCGCTCAGAAACCTGCAGCAGGCTGAAAGAAATTATGAAATCAGCAAACTCAGGGTAGATTTGAGTGAAAACCGGCTTCTGGAGCAGAGAATTCTCACTGAAGAAGGACAGGGAGACACCTTCGACCTGATTCGTGCCCAGCAATCGCTGACCAGTTCACAGAACGAACTCACCTCAGCACTTGTCAACCACACACTTGTCAGGCTGGGATTCTGGAGAGATACCGGTCTGCTCTTCATCCGTCCCAACGGCCAGTGGGATGAAATCAATCTCTCCGCCGCAACCACTCAAAGCGACTATCAAAATGCAGGAACAGAAAAACCGTAAATCCGGGGGTCATTCCCGTAAAATAGTCATTGGATCCGCCGCGGTTGTCGGCCTGATCATAATTGCCACCCTTGTCTTCAGTGGAGGCGAGAAAGATGATGAAGTGACCTACACCGCGAAACGCGGAAACATGACCATCAGTGTCATGGAGGGCGGCACCATTGAGGCAACGGAAGCCCAGGTCATTAAATCGAAAATTGAGCAGCGCGAAGGCACGACCATCCTCAAGATCATTGAAGAAGGATACCAGGTCAGCGAGGAGGACGTCAGAAAAGGCCTTGTGCTTGTCGAGCTGGACTCCTCGGCCATTGAAGAGGAGATACGGTCCCATGAACTGGAAGTCCAGAGTGCGATGGCCAATTACATGGAAACAGTCAAGGAGAAGGAAATCCGCGAAAGCCGAAACCTCTCCAATATCAAATCTGCATCCCTGGAAGCAAAATTTGCCCTGCTGGACTTTAAAAAGTATCTCGGAGCCAAAGCCGCCGACAAGATCATTGAGGACATAGGCATCAGCGAGGACTCCATCGATGAAATCGGCCGTGGAGAAATGTCCGACAGCAAGGAGCAGATGCAGAGAAATCTGGACCGGATGACCCTGCAGCAACAGTCTCAAACAAACTCCAATAATCCGGCAACCACCCTGCAGCAGGTCAACTCGGACAACCCGATTATCGCCGGTGGTGACGAAGTGGCTGAAAACGCACCTTCCAGTTCTGTCGCTGCCGCAGGCACCAAATCACTCAATTCCGGCATGCCTATGGAGCTCATGGAGATGGATGCCGAAGCTGAAAGAAATCTTCTTCCCAAAATACGGCAATACGATCTGGATTTCTCCATCTTCACACGCGACGAGAATGTGGAATTACTCGGAGACGGACAGGCAAGACAGGAACTGAGAAAACTCATGGACTCTCTGCTCATCGCCGAATCAGAATTTTCCTTGCGGAAGAAGACCTATGAGGGATCAGTCCGCCTCGCCAAGAACGGATTCCTCACCGAGAACGAACTGCAGGACAAAAAAATCACCTTTGAGAAGACCCAGAACGCCCTCCAGGCGGCTCAGGCCAATCTTCAGCTTTTCAAGACCTACGACATTCAGAAGCAGGCCGAGCAGCTGCTTTTGAACTATGAACAGGCGCTGATGCGACTAAGCCGCGCGAAGAAGGACGCGATTGCGGAAATGGCCGACAGTGTCGGCGATGTCAACCGGAACCGCCGCCGGTATGAATGGACGCTGAAGCATATGGCATTCCTGCAGGACCAGCTCGCCTCCTGCACCATTGTCGCGGAACGCCCGGGGCTGGTGGTATACGGTGACGGATCGGGCTCGTGGGATCCGGATGAAGTCATCCGGGAAGGCGCCAAGGTCCGTCAGCGGCAGGCCATCATCACCATCCCTGACATGCGCTACATGGCTCTGGAAGTGAAGATTCACGAATCCAAGGTCAAGAGGGTCAAGAAAGGCATGCCGGTGACCATCTCCGCGGACGCCGAGCCGGACCGGACCCTCGAAGGCGTTGTGGAAAATGTTTCCGTTCTGCCGGACTCCGAGAATGAACGGTTCAATCCCGATCAGAAGGTCTACAAAACGCGCATTGCGATTAAGGGGATCAATGACTGGGTCAAGCCGGGTATGGCTGCCATGGCCGACATCCTCATCCGCGAGATTGAGGACACCATCATCATTCCGGTGCAGGCGGTCTTCACACACCGCAATCAGCAGGCAGTCATCGTCAGTACAGATGGCGGACCGGAACTACGCCGCGTCGAGGTCGAGGATTACAACAACCGCTTCGCTGCCGTCCGCTCCGGAGTTCAGGAGGATGAAGTGGTTTATCTCAAGATCCCCAATGACTTTAAAATTGAGGATGAATATTTCGTAGGGGGTGACGAAGAGGCCCCTCTTTACAACTAGACAGTGATCGGGGCATCTGAACGACAATGGGCTCGTCACTCAACGCATGGATTCAGGTTTTCAAGCTGGGCATCAAGAGCCTGATGCTTCACCGACTCCGTTCGGTCCTGACCACGCTCGGGATGGTTTTCGGAGTCAGCTCAGTCATCGCCATGCTGGCCATCGGCGAAGGGGCCAACTATGAGGCCCAGCAGCAGATCAAGGAACTTGGGAGCCAGAATATCATCCTCAGAACGGTCAAGCCGCCCGAGGAGGCCGACAGGCAGCAGCGACTTGGAAGTTATATCCTCAACTACGGACTCACCTATGAGGATGTGCAGACTATCCGGGACACCGTCGAGGGAATTTCCATCATCGTCGAGGACCGCAAGGAGCGGAAGATGGCCTATCAGGGACGTCAGGAAGAGCAGGTTGAGATGGTCGGCACAGTACCCTGGTATCCGGATCTCCGGGGCAGGACAATAGACAAGGGACGATTCATCAGCAAATACGACATGGACACCATGACCAAGGTCTGTGTCATTGAACCCGAGCTGGTCGAAACACTTTTTCCCGTCCATCAGGTGCTCGGCAACAGCATCCGACTCGGCCGCCACTACTTTGAAGTGATCGGAGTCCTCGAGGAAAATGTCGCGAAGGACAACAGGAAGAAAAAAACAAAGGCACAGGGACAGTCTCAGTCCGGCCCGGGTGGTCCGGGCAGCGCCGACACCGGGGAAGCCCGGGTTCCTCCCCAGATTTTCATTCCCATCTCCACAGCCCGCTCACTTTTCGGAGAGACCAAGGTCCAGCGGATCGGGCGGTATTTCCAGGCCGAATCCGTTGAGCTCCACGAAGTCACCCTGCGCGTGGAGGAACTGGAGAAAGTCGAGGGAATTTCGGAGGTCATCAAGAGTCAGCTGGCATCCAATCATGGCCGCCGCGACTATGAGGTGATTGTCCCCCAGCTGCTCATGGAACAGGCTCTGCGAACCAAGAGGATTTTCAACACGGTCCTCGGATCCATTGCCGCCATCTCACTCCTGGTGGGAGGCATCGGTATCATGAACATCATGCTTGCCAGCGTCTCTGAACGAACGCGGGAGATCGGCATCCGAAGAGCACTCGGAGCCAAGCGCAGGGACATTCTCAACCAGTTCCTTGTTGAGACCACCATGCTTTCCTGCGTTGGAGGCATTCTCGGGGTGGCACTGGGAGTCACCATCCCGTTTTTTGTGGGTGCCATGACAGACATGATTACCGTCGTCACATGGTGGTCCCCGGCCGTCGCCTTCTCCATCTCGGGTATCACCGGAATCGTCTTCGGCATCTACCCGGCCAATCAGGCAGCCAACATGAGCCCCGTGGAGGCCGTGCGCCACAGTGCGTGAAATGCTTACTGTTCAGATGTCCCTGTTTCCCCCGGGCCCGGGTGCAATAATTAGTGTTCTGG
>JAUIAG010000476.1 GCA_030425355.1 Verrucomicrobiia bacterium | reverse complement strand
TTTCCAGAAACCGTTGGACCAACCACTGTTCTATCGACCATACTGTCAACACCGACCATGAAATCCACCCAACGCATCCCATTGACCTCACTGCTTCTGGTATTCGTCCTCGCCATTTTAAATGGCCCGATCCATTCCCATTCCCGGACTGAGGATGGCAACAGTGAAAACAGGTCATCACAGGACCGGACTGCAGGGGATCCTGCCGGCAGCGGACATTGGAAAGGAGCCATAGTCCTTCCCGGCACCGAACTGGAAATCCTGGTCGACCTCGAAAAGAACCCGGTATGGAGTGGATCCATTGATATTCCTGTTCAGGGACTCCGGGGATTCAAGCTTGGCAATGTCTCCATTGAGGATGAGAAAGTATCCTTCACCATGCCCAACATCCCCGGTGATCCGAAGTTCACCGGACTGCTTGAAGGCGATTCCATTCGTGGTGATTTCACCCAAAGCGGGCAGAGCTTTAAATTCCATCTGACAAGAACAGGGGATAAGAGTGAGCGGAAAGGAGCAACTCCCGCCCGGGGTCAGCCGGGGGAAGGTTATGATGGAGCATGGCAGGGCAGCCTCATGGTGAACGGATTCGAGATGCGTCTGCTTTTCAAGCTCCAGACAGAAGGCCCGGAAGTCACCGGGACCATGTCGAGTATTGATCAGAATGCCAATGACATTCCCATCTCTGGCGGAACGGCCGATAAAGAAAACCTGCGGGTCGAAATCCAGGTGATAGGCGGAGTTTTCGAAGGGAAAATGAATGACGACGGCTCGGCTGTGGATGGAGAGTGGAGTCAGGGCAGGAATTCCTTCCCGCTGAAGATTGTCCGGCTTGACCACGCCCCCGATCTCTCCCGCCCCCAGGATCCCAAAAAGCCCTACCCGTATATCGAAGAGCAGATTGTCTTTGCCAATCCGCGTGCGTCGGTCGAACTGGCCGGAACACTGACCTACCCCGAAACCGGC
This sequence comes from Verrucomicrobiia bacterium, assembly GCA_030425355.1. Taxonomy (GTDB): domain Bacteria; phylum Verrucomicrobiota; class Verrucomicrobiia; order Limisphaerales; family JAJOIW01; genus JAJOIW01. The sequence goes on along the minus strand of JAUIAG010000476.1, from coordinate 891 downwards.
GGACCGCATCCGGTTGTGGTGCTGATCTCCGGATCCGGACCACAGGACCGGGACGAGGCAATCATGGGACACCGGCCGTTTCTCGTCCTGGCCGATCACCTCACCCGTCGCGGAATCGCCGTCCTGCGCTTTGACGACAGAGGCACCGGCAAATCAACAGGTGACTTCTCCCAGGCACTGACCACCGATTTTGCAGATGATGTTCTCGCTGCAGTCGAGTATATAAAAACAAGGAGCCAGTTGGATTCCCGGCGCATTGGACTCGTCGGACACAGCGAAGGCGGACTGATTGCACCGATGGTCAGTGCACAGTCCAAAGACGTCGCCTTTCTGGTCCTCCTCGCTGGAGTCGGCGTGCCCATGGATCAGCTACTTTACCGGCAGTCCGCCGACATGCTGAAGGTCATGGGGGCCACCGCGGAAATCATCGAGGAACAGAATGCTACACAACGCCGTATCTTTGAAATCGTCCTCAAGGAAACCGACAGCAATCAGATGAAACAACGCGTGAGAGACATACTTGAGGAGCATATGTCGGAATTATCCCCCGAACAGATGAAGGCAATGGGGATAAGCAAGGCACATGTGGAATCCCAGGTACGAATGGTGAGCAGCCCGTGGTTCAGAAATCTGCTCTCCATTGACCCGGGAGTCTTCCTCCGGAAGGTGCAGGTGCCAGTGCTTGCCATCAACGGCAGAAAGGACGTCCAGGTTGCCTACCAGGAAAACCTGGATGCCATCCGCTCAGCCCTTAATGAAGGCGGGAACAGTCAGGTCACCACAAAAGCATTTGATGACCTCAACCACCTGTTCCAGAAATGTAAAACCGGAGCCACAAGTGAATACGGCACTATCGACGAAACCTTCAACCCCGCCGCACTCAATGCCGTC
>JAUIAG010000156.1 GCA_030425355.1 Verrucomicrobiia bacterium | reverse complement strand
GTGTGCACTTCCCGCAGCATTCAGAAAGCTGCCTGTTCCAGTGATTGTGGCTGAATCATATGCTGCTGCGGAAATCCCCATACCCACTATCACCGCCATGAGCATGGATGCCGGAAATTTCCATTTCATGGATTTCATCATGGATTCTCCATGGCACAAGGTATGCCATGGCTTCCGTCGCCGGGCTTGGCTGCTCGCCATGAGGAGCTTGCAAATACCGGCCTTCCATTCAGGCTGGTGCGGCCCGCTGCCCGGCCATTGCACCTGCATTGCACTGCAGCCCGTGAGCCGGCAAATGACACGATCCCCCCGGTGCCGGCACGATGAAAAAGGCCATTCAGCCGGGGCACGATCGAGCCGCATTAAAGATCGGAAATGAACATGTGATTGGCTCTCCGCCAGATGCTATCCGTTAATGTGTCCACAATCGTGATGAAATTTGAGAAATCAGAGAAGAGGATCCGGTTTTCAGATATTCCGGAACTGAGCGCGTCCCGTGCTGGAGAAATCAAGGCATTCGTGCTGGAGAAGCTTTCTCCCGAAATCTCAACGGCTGAATTCGATCTGAGCAGGACTGATTTCCTGGACAGCGGAGGCCTGGGGTTCCTCATCAGCATCCACAAGTCGATGAGCTCGCGCCGGGGCCGGTGCGTGATCATGTCTCCATCGCCCATTGTGAGGCAGGTGCTGGAGTTGACCCGACTCCACAAGGTTTTTGATATCTGTGACGAGACCACATCCGGTTCTGCAACGATAAGCCGCAACAGATCCGAAGTGGCTCCCTGATCCGGGTGGACCGCACCGCCATTGACCGATTTTCCCGTCGTCATTCCAGTCCAAGATGAACTGCGGCACATCCATCGATTGCAGAATTCTTCCGGATCTGCACCATGTCCGTGAATCCGCCGCCAACATCCATCGCCACCTCATCAAACTGGGATACGATCCGCACCAGTCCAGAGAGTTTGAAATAATCCTGGTCGAGGTGCTCAATAACCTTGTTGCCCACGCCACGAGACAGAAAATCCACGAAAATATCAGACTGGTGGTTTCCTGTCACAGGGAGTCAGTGAATGCCCAGATCTTCGACCACAGCCATGGTTTTATCTGGAACGAAAATCCGCAACTCCCGGGAGATGACGCCGAATCCGGCAGAGGACTCTACCTCGTGCATCAGCTCGCTGACTCGGTTCAATACTTCCGGAACCTCGAAGGAAATCTGCTGTGGATCGAGAAGAAGCTCAAACCCGCAAGCCCCGGTGAATCTTCCGGCACCGATGGAACCACCCCATCCGCCACGCAGCTGAATATTAATGCTGATTCGATGGACGATTCACTGCCGGCCAGTGGTAGTGAACAGGATCCGGATATGAATCAGGAAGTGCTGTCCGCTCTTTTCGGAGTCATCCGGGAGATCAGCGAAAGCCGCGATTCCTCGCCCGCCGTGGCCCGAAGGCTTCTGCACAGACTCTGTTGCCTGATCGAGTCCGAATGGTTCATGTTCTTTGAAGTGCTTCCGGATCGTGAGAATTTCCGACTGACTGCATCCTCGATTGAAGAGGACCGGGAGAGAATCATCGAGAACTCCTTTTCGCTGCTGGTCAAGCAGATGCTGCTGTCTGCTCACGACCACACATGGGATGAAATCCTCCGCGGAGAGTTCCCCAATGAAGTCTTCAACAACTACCTGCCAAGTCCGTATAAATGGGCTCATGTCTGCCCGGTGGTGATCGCCGGTGAACTCTTCGGCGTCCTCACTCTCGGCCACAGGCCATCCTCGGGATCAATCCCCCCAAAACACCGCAGACTGATTCAGATATTCTCAGAGTTTCTGGCAATTCAGATTCAGTCGAGAAAGGCGCAGGAATCGCAGATCCGGTCCACCGTCCTCAAACAGGAACTCGAAATCGCCAGAAATATCCAACAGGCACTCCTGCCGGGCAAACTGCCCCTCGACAACTATTTCGAAATTTCCGTTTCCTGTGAAACCGCTCAGAAGGTCGGAGGGGATTTTTTCGATATCGAACACCTGTCCGAGGGAGAATTTCTCATCTATATCGTCGATGTCATGGGCAAGGGCATTCCTGCAGCACTCTTCGCCACTATCTGCAGGACCATTTTCAAATATAATAAATCTCATTACCGCAGTCCCGCCCACATACTCTCGGAGACCAATAACTATCTTTTCGACGACCTGTGTTCTGTCGAGATGTTTATAACCGCCCAGGTCCTCTACCTGAACGCAAGAGAGAAAAAGGCCATCCTCGCAAATGCCGGCCATCCGCCGCTGATCATCAAGTCCGGCAACAACCCCTCCGTCAGGGAAGTCTGTCCGGAAGGGCTCCCGATTGGAATCTACCGCGATACGTTCTTCGAGGAGCAGGTCATCCCGCTGCCGGCAAATTTCGACATCCTCATGTACACGGATGGCCTGACTGACACCCGCGATGCCGAAAATCGGGAATACTTCGGCATCAATGGACTCAAATCGTGGATCGGATCGAACTCGGACTGCCACAAGGCTCCCCACGAAGTCATACGCGAGCTCAAAGGATTCCTCAGGAAATTCTCCACCCACAATATCCAGAGCGATGATCAGACTATCATCGCCATTTCTGAACGCCGCACCTGCCCCAGTCCGTCCTCGTGAATCTTCTTTCCGATAGCGGCTCTCAACCGGCTATCTTCTGTCGGTCCGGGTCATAGAACGGCCGCACACTGACGTCGACAGCCTCCATTGTGCCATTGATCAGCACAGCCCCCTCACACCCTTCAAGAGCCGAGGCACGGAAGCCATCCGCAAAGCGGAAATAGGCCATGGCAACACTGCTGCCGACACTGTGGCCATAGGCAGCCGATGTGGTGTAACCGGACCGTTCCCCATTCATGAAAACCGGTTCGTTGCCCCACAGCATCACATCCGGATTCCGAACGCGAATCTGCAGAAGCCTCTTACGCGCCCGCTCCTGCACCAGCTTGCGGTACGCCGCCGCACCAATGAAGTCACGGCTGCCACTGACATCCACCGCAAATTTCATCCCGGCCATGACTGGATCCTCATCAAGACTGATTTCATGACCCCACGCCCGGTAGCCCTTTTCCACCCTGAGTGAATTGATGGCATAATTCCCACAAAGCATCAGGTCGCGGTTTCTGCCTCTCTCCATCATGAAATCGAAAAGTGCCTCGGCCTGATCCCAGGCGACATGGAATTCCCAGCCCAGCTCGCCGACATAGGTCCTCCGAAGGGCCAGAGCATTAACCGGCCCGACTTCACACCTTTTGAAACTTCCGAATGGAAAGGCATCATTGTCGAGACCACAGTCGACCAGTGGCTGCAGAAAGTCTCTGGATTGGGGTCCCATGATACTGACGACGGCTGTGCGGGTGGTAATGTCCTCGATGCAGACCCGCAAACTGGCGGCATGGCGGCGCATCCTGTCAAGATCGCGGACCAGCTGGGATGTCGACGTGAGCACATGAAACTCCTGATCATCCACTCGCAGCACGGTGACATCACTTTCGAATGTGGCCCGATGGCTCAGCATCGGGGTATACACCGACACTCCAGGCGCCACTTCGATATTATTGGCACAAAGCCGGCTGAGAAAAGCTGCCGCATCCGGTCCGGACACAAGTATCTTTGAAAGGGTGGACTGATCCAGCAAACCTATATTCCCGCGGACAGCCATGTGTTCACTGCGATGGTTTTCAAACCAGTTCTGGCGCCCGAAGGAATAGTCCATTGTGCGCGACTGACCCTCGAATGCATACCAGTTCGGACGCTCCCAGCCGGATTTTGATCCGAACACGGCCCGGTGCTGGTCGTGCCGGTGATAAAGAGCGGTTTTCCGCAGTGGACGCCCCGATTCAAATTCCCGGTTTGGCCATGCCATCTGGTAATGAAGCCCAAGGGTCTCGGTAACCCGCTGACGCAGGAAGTGCCGGTTGTTCTCGGACGGGTGAAAGCGCCTGATGTCGACCGAAGCAAGATCAATGGGCTGCTCTCCGTCGCGAATCCACTGCGCCAGAAGCATTCCTGCGCCACCGGCCGACGCAATTCCGGCCGAGTTGAATCCGGCACAAATATATACCCCCTGCACTTCCGCAGTTTCGCCCAGGAGAAAATTATTATCCGGGGTGAAACTCTCCGGGCCGTTGACAAATTTCATATAACCGGCCTTTTCAAGACTCGGTATGCGCCAGTTTCCCGCGTCGAGAGGGTCGCTGAATTTTTCCCAGTCATCCTCAAGAAGTTTGAAGGAAAAGTCCGGCGGGATCACATCCACCATCCACGGTTTTGTATACTTCTGAAAGGCCCCCAGCATGATTGAGCCCTCCTCAGGACGGAAATATATAGACCGGTCGGGATCGCGGGCCACCGGCCAGCTGTCATCCACCTCCGCAATAGGATTGGAAACCGCATAATGATGTTCCACGGGATAGAGTGGTATATTGATTCCCGCCTTATGCCCCAGTTGCCGACCCCACATGCCTGTGGCAATCACCAGATTCCGGCAATAGACAGTCCAGCCATTCGAGTGAACGCCGACCACGCGGCCTTTTTCGACAATCAGAGATTCCACTTCACAGTGCTCGACCAGCGTGGCGCCTTTGTCCACTGCCCCCTTTGCCAGTGCTTCGGCCACCTTGCGTGGAATGACGCGCCCGTCCCCCGGCAGCCATGCCCCGCCCAGAAGGTCATCCGTCCGGATCAGAGGCCATTTTTCCCCCGTTTCCTCACGGGATAAAATGTGGCACTCCACGCCAAACTGTTCGGCCATCGCGGTCGTGCGGTGAAGCTGCGTCATCCGCTCCACCGATGAAGCAACAATGAGACTGCCAACCTGTTTCCAGCCGACATCCACTCCGGTGATGTCCTTCAGACGGGAATAAAGACTCGCGCTGTAATCATTCACCCTTGTCATGCTGTTGCTGGTGCGCAGCCGGCCCACCAGCCCCGCGGCATGCCATGTTGTACCGCCGGCGATCTCCTTCTGCTCAAGCAGCAGAACCCCGTCTCCCTTTCCTCCCTCCGCGAGATGGTAGGCCACACTGCAGCCGGCAATCCCGCCGCCGATGATGATTGTCTCAAACTCAGTTCCGGATTCCGGAAGTCCCACAGTATTGAAGTCCTTATCCATTCAATTGTCTCTTCTGCCACAAGACTGCCCCGCGGTGTTTTCATGGCGCAAGGAAATAGAACATCAGCAGGGTGCCGGAGCTAAGGTGTCAGGCTCTTTTTCCTTGTTGATGATCACGAACCGAATTCCTATGCTCATCATTCATGGCAGATAAAGTTGGAGTAGCGTTGATCGGGTGTGGTGGCATCGTCATCCAGAACCACTTTCCGGGGTTGAAATACTGTCCGGGAGCCGAGCTGGTCGCCCTGTGCGATTCAAATCCAGAAGTTCTTGAAAAAGCCTCAAAGGAAACCGGTGTTTCCCGCACAACCACCAGCTATGAGGAGCTGCTCGCCATGGATGAAGTGGACGCCGTCATCATCGCCACCCCTAATTTCGTCCACGCCCCCTGCGCTCTCGAGGCCGCCCGCCAGGGCAAACACATCCTCTGCGAAAAACCCATCTCCATGGACCTTCCCGAAGCACGGCTCATGCTGGAAGCTGCGGAAAAGGCCAATGTCCGGCACATGACCGCCTTCACCTACCGGTTCGTGCCGGGAATGCGCTACATGGCCTATCTCGTCCAGCAGGGCTTTATCGGCCAGCCATTCCATTTCCGGTGCCGCAGGCAGCAGGACTGGGGAGACCGCTTTCTCGGTTGGAGACAGAAGAAGAAACTCGCAGCCACCGGCGAGATTGGAGACATGCTTTCCCACCGCATCGACTTTGCCCACCTGCTGATGGGGCCGATTCGCGAACTGGTTGCCGATCTCCGTATTTTTCATGAAACGCGCGGCGGAGAGGTATCCGATCTCGAGGACTGGGTCGGCGTAATCGCGTCATTCGATTCCAATGCCACTGGAATGCTCGAATCCACCAAGGTCGCCACCGGCCGCGGTGAAGGCGGCATGAGCGAGGATCTTTGCGAAATCGCCGGCTCGGAAGGAACTCTCATCTACCGCCTCGGTAACCCCAACCACGTCCTCGTCGGCCGCAGGGGATCAAGCGGACTGGTGGAGGAGCCGGTGCCAAATGAATTCCTCAAGGTGCCCAATTCCCCAAGAGATCCAGCCGAAGGCGATCCGGTGCAGGTTTTCCGCTACGACCAGGATTTTGAGTTTATCGAGGCCATTCAGCAGGGCCGTTCCTGCACGCCTTCCTTTGAAGACGGAGTCAGGGTCGCCGCTGTGATCGATGCAATTCTCAAATCTGCCGAAACCCGTCAGTGGGTCCGCATCGGTGATCTGTGATACGCTTCGCATGATAAAAAAGCCCGGTTAAAGGAATATTGATTTATGAGTGAAGCCAGAAAGGCAATTGTCACAGGAGCGGGATCAGGAGTCGGAAGGGCCACGGCCATAAAGCTCGCGAGGCAGGGTTGGCTGGTCGCCATTGTTGGACGCAACACCTCGACCCTGGAAGAGACCATCCAGCTGGCCGGTCCCGACGGATCACGTCTCACCAGCTATCAATGCGATGTCGGGAAAGCCGACGAGGTCACCCGGACAGTCCGGACAATCCTCAAAGAGTGGACTTTTGTCGACGCTCTCGTCAACTCAGCCGGTTTCAATGTCCCCAAAAGAAGTTTCCGCGAATTATCCCACGAGGACTTTGACCGCGTGGTCAGCGTCAACCTCAACGGCACTCATTACTTTGTCAGTGAAGTCCTCCCCGCCATGCGGAAACGGGGCGATGGCACCATCGTCAACATTGTGTCGGATGCCGGCATCACCGCCTACCCGAAATCCGGCCCATCGTATGTCGCTTCGAAGTTCGGCCAGCGCGGCCTGACCATGGCCATCAACGCCGAAGAACGCCAGAACGGCATACGCGCCTGCTGTGTCTGCCCTGGCGATATCGCCACCAAGTTCCTTGACCAGCGCCCCGAACCTCCGGCTGAGGATGCCCGCAGCCGGATGCTCCAACCGGAAGATGTCGCTGACTGTGCCGTGTTCGCCATCAACATGCCGCAAAATGCCTCCATCGACGAAATCGTTGTCCGGCCATCGGGAAAACCTGTTCCTCAAAACTGACCCATACCATAAACCATGATTCATTCACAAAAATACCTGGGGCCAATTCTTGCAATCGCCTGCTGCCTCGCTTTTGCCGCCTGTGACAACACCACAACACAGGAATCATCACTGCAGTCAACGCCCGAGGCTCCCGCCGCATCCGCCCCCTCTCAACAGGCCGCCGGGGACATTGATCAGTCATCCTCCAATCGGGGGCGCACTTATGCCAGCGCCGAGGGCATTTCCCCGGTTGCTGAACTGAAATCCTTTGAGGCTAATGGCGTCAGTGTCACGATCACTCACTGCGTCGACTCCAATGGCGCCGACCTTCTCGCCGCGACCTTCACACCAGTTGATGACGGATTCCATCTTTACGGGATGAATCTCGATACCGACAAAACCGACGGCATCGGCATGCCGACGCTCTTCACGGTGAAGACCGATGATTCAGTCATGGTCGATGGTCAGCCATTCGATTCCGTCGATCCGGTCGAAAAGAAAAATGATACTCTCGGAGTGACACTTCCTGTCTACCCCGAAGGCCCGGTCACGCTCTATGTCCCCATTGTGATCAAAGGCTCACCGGTCCACGTCACTGCGTCGGTCACGTATATGGCCTGTCAGGACAGTGGTGTCTGTCTCAATCCGGTCATGGGCCGCGAGGTCGACATGACCATCACCGAAGGCGGTGGAATCTGACGCGGCCCCACGGCCACCCGCCGTCCTGATGGTCACGGCCGGAGGCCACAGTTTTACTGCTTTTGTCCCGCCATCTCCTCGATCCTGAAGCGCAGGGCTGAATACCGGCGGGAGGCATCGGCATTCTGCACAGCGTGGTTCATGGCTTTTGCCTGGCCCACCAGCACCACCGTCGACCTGCCGCGGGTCACACCCGTGTATATCAGATTCCGCCTCAGCATCATGAATTGCTGCATCGCCAGAGGGATCACCACTACCGGAAACTCCGAGCCCTGTGATTTGTGTATGGTGATGGCATAGGCCAGTGAAACCTCGTCCAGTTCATTGAACTCATATTCGACCATGCGGTCCTCGAAACGGATGACCGTCGACTGGTCGTCGGGATTGATTTCCTGAATGATCCCGATGTCGCCATTGAAAACTTCCTTGTCGTAGTTGTTGAGTGTCTGGATGACCTTGTCCCCGGCACGGAAGGTCCATCCGAACTTGTCGATGGAAGGCTGCCCATCGCGGACTGGATTGAGAGCCTGCTGCAGCCGCACATTCAGCTCACGGACTCCGAGACTGCCGCGGTTCATCGGACACAACACCTGAATGTCGCGAATGGCATCCACACCGAACTTTCCGGGGATTTTGTTGGATACCAGATTCACCAGTGTGTCAGCCGCCTTCTCAGGCTCATCCCTCTGGATGAAAAAGAAATCACTGTCGCTGTCCGCCGTTTCAAGTGTTGAGAGTGTGCCGTTATTGATCTCATGGGCCACTGTGATAATCCGGCTTTCAGCGGCCTGACGGAAGACTTTGGTCAGCTTCACCACGGGAAGGCGCCCGGACTCGATCAGATCACTCAGGACTGATCCGGGACCGACACTTGGCAGCTGGTCCACATCCCCCACCAGGACCAGATGCGCGGATGCTGGCAACGCACGCAGCAGCGCCGCCATCAGTGAAACATCGATCATCGAGCATTCATCCACCACCATGATATCGCATTCGACCGGATTCTGCCGGTTGCGCTGAAATCCGCCCACCCGGCCTTCGAGCACACGGTGGATCGTGCGAGCTTCCATGCCCGTCGCCTCCTCCATCCGCTTTGCCGCCCGGCCAGTCGGGGCACACAGAATTGTCTGCACTTTCTTGGCATTGAGGATCATCAGTAGAGACTGGATCATTGTCGTTTTGCCCACGCCCGGTCCGCCGGTAATCACCACCACACGGGAAGTCAGTGCCACTTCGATAGCATTCCGCTGCTGATCCGCCAGTTCACGTCCGGTCTTTTCATGACACCACTCAATCGCCCTCTCCACCTTGATGGCCGGCAGTGTCGGCCTCGATGAAGCAAGATGACACATTGATGCGGCGATTTCGGTTTCGGCTTTCTGCAGCACCGGCAGCATGATGAGGTTGCTCAGTCCACCCGCAAACGACTCGCGAACCAGCTCGCCGCTCTGTAGCCCCCGCTCCATTGCCTCATCAATCCGTGCGGATGGAACTTCCAGAAGTTTCTCGGCCTCCGCCATCAGGATCTCCACCGGAAGCCCGCAGTGGCCGTCTGATCCGGCCTCGGCAAGCACATGCATCAGTCCCGCCCGCGCCCTCATCACTGAATCAAAAGGAATTCCCATCGCACGGGCCATCTTGTCGGCGGTCTTGAATCCGATTCCCTGGATGTCGCGGACGAGGATGTAGGGATTGTCCCGGACCTTCTCAATGGCGTTCTCGCCGTAGGTGCGGTATATCCTCACCGCCCGGCTGGTGCTCAGCCCGTTGGAATGGAGAAAGACCATGATCTCCCGGATGACCTTCTGCTCGGCCCATGCATCCTTGATCTTCCTTCGACGTCCGGGGCCGATACCGTCTATTTCCTCCAGCCTCGCAGAATGGCTGTCGATAATGTCAAAGATGCCCTCTCCGAATTTCTCCACCATCTTGCGGGCATAAACCGGACCGATCCCCTTGACCATGCCGCTGCCCAGATATTTCTCAATGCCCTCAATGGATGTTGGAGCCGAGGACTGCATCCGCACCGCCTTCAGCTGTAATCCATGATCGCGGTCACGCACCCAGTGGCCCTCGGCAATCAGCCACTCTCCCGCAGAAACCGAGGCAATGTGACCCACCACCGTCGTCAGATCACGACGGTGTTTATCCTTCACCCGCAGGACACAGAACCCATTCTCCTCGTTGTGATATGTCACTCGCTCAACCAGGCCCTGCACGGACTCATTCGCTCCATGAGTTGACTTTCCGGACACCATCCCTTCATTAACCGATTTATATCGCGATCTCGATTCGAAAAGTTTGGAATTTTCGTGAATTGACACCCCCGATCGATTACAAAACCCTTGCATGAAAACCGGTAACGGATGGCACCTCGCCTACTGCACCAATATCCACCGTGGAGAATCATGGGAGCAGACTTTCCAGACCCTCAAGGATTACACCCTGCGGGTCCGCCATCAGGTGTGCCCGGACAGGCCATACGCCATCGGCCTCCGTCTCGGTGCCAATGCCGCCGCCTCACTTTCTGATCCCTCCACTCTCGACGGTTTCCGCCGATGGCTCGATGCCAATAACTGCTACGTCTTCACCATCAACGGGTTCCCGCACGGCACCTTCCACGGCGCACGGGTCAAGGAGGACGTCTACCGGCCGGACTGGACCACCCGGGACAGAGTCGAATACACCAAAACGCTCTTCCGTATCCTCGCGCAGCTGGCTCCGAAAGAATCGGGCGGCAGCATCAGCACCGTCCCCTGCTCCTACAAGGAATTCATCACCAGCCCGGACCAGGTCCGGCTCATGCGCGAAAACCTCTGGGAAATGGTCGATTTTCTCGATGACCTCTCCGATAAGTCGGACATCGACCTCCACCTCGGACTGGAACCCGAACCACTCTGCTTTCTCGAAACAAGTCAGGAAACAGTCGACTTCATCCATTCCATGCGGGAAATGCGCCCCATGGACGACCACATCAACCGTTTTCTCGGCGTCAATTATGACACCTGCCACCTGGCGGTCGAATTCGAGGAACCCGCCCGGGTGCTTCAGAATTTCCTCTCCAACGGGATCCGAATTTCCAAAATACACCTCAGCTCCGCCCTCAAGGTCAGACCGGATGAGCGGAGACTTGCCGCCCTCAAGGCTTTCGATGATCCGGTGTATTTCCACCAGGTCATCGCACGCGACCCCGGGACGGGATCCCTTCGGCGCATCCGGGACCTCGATCAGGCCATCCACCAGGCGCAGTCGACTCACCCGCCCGTTCCTGGCGAGGAATGGCGCATCCATTTTCACATCCCCCTGCACAGCGACACCACCGACCTCTATGAGTCAACTTCCGATCACATCCAGGGCCTCCTGGACCAGCTTCAGTCCGACCCCGACGTCTGTTTCCACTTCGAGATGGAAACCTACACATGGGAAGTCCTTCCTGAGGCCATCCGCAGCCGGGATGTGGTCGATCAGCTGGTCCATGAATACCGGTGGACACTCGCTGAATTCAGGAAACGCAACCTCATTGACTGACACCGATTGAGCGCCAACGCATGAGCGAATCCTCCCAGCCACAAAGTGCCGCCGCCTACATCCGGTCCCTTTTCGTCCTCGGCAGGGTCTCCAACCTCCCCACGGTGTGGTCCAACTGCATGGCCGGATGGATCCTTGCAGGAAATTTCGACTTTTCTGAAAAATTCTACGTCCTGCTCGCCAGTGCCACTCTCTTCTATGTCGGCGGCATGTTCTGGAATGACACCATGGATATCGACTGGGACCGCCAGCGCGCACCCGAAAGACCCATTCCCAGTGGCACGATTTCCCTCCGCCACGCATGGCTCTGGGGAGGGTTCTGGTTCACCAGCGCGTTCGGGCTCGCTCTCTTCCTCGGTGACACCCCGCTCATTTACGCCTCCCTGCTCTTTGTCTCCATCCTCCTCTACGACTGGCTCCACAAGAGGATTTCATGGTCGCCGGTGCTGATGGCTTTCTGCCGATTCTGGCTGGTCCTCTTCGCCGCCGCCGCCGCCTACACCGGCCGACCGATCCCGGGAATGGCTGTCTGGACCGCTGTGTTCCTCTTCTGCTACATCGTCGGGCTGAGCTACATCGCACGCCATGAAAGGGCCGATTCCCCATTCGACCTCTGGCCACTCCTGCTGCTCCTCGCTCCGGCTGCCTGGGCATTCATCGCCAATGCCCCGTCACTCCGCATGCGCTCC
>JAUIAG010000475.1 GCA_030425355.1 Verrucomicrobiia bacterium | reverse complement strand
CAGGTCCTGCTCCTCATCGGGGTCCTGCCCTTCAATCTGGGCACGAATCTCGGATTCAATTATTGAGCAAGTGTAGGGATAGGGATATTTTTCAATAATTTTCTCAAAAATCGCCTCCGATGAACGCATTCCCGGAGCAATGGTGGATAGATTCCGGAACCCGTCCCCGTCAATATGAGAGTAGAAAATCCTCAGGCCATTCTGGGTTGTTACATCCGGTATGGGCCAGTTTGGAATATCGAGAGCCTTGCTGAGGAAGAGAAACGGATTCAGGCACCATGAGTGCATTTCCTCGCCGATGCGGAAAACTGCCTCATTCAGGTAGACGAATGCCCCCCAGTCATTGTAGAAGGCGGGATGAAACTCTATGGGATTGCCGTCTTCACCGGTGGAGCGCAGGACCAGCGAGACTTCGCTGCCAATGGGCGCCCGCAGGTCCATGAAATCAGAGATATTGGGAATGGACTTCGATTCAAAGTTGAAGTCAGCAGCCTGCCTGGCGACGGTAATTTCCGAGGTGACCGGCACAAACTCCCCTGAGCCGAGAAATCCGAATTCACGCATGAACTGGTTCCGGACGGAATTCAGGGTAAAGGGCGGTTTGCCCCAGATAATAACCTTTTTCCCATTCCGCTTTTCGTTGATCAGCCAGTCCAGAACCTCCTGTTCCATAGAAGTGGGAATTTCCATATTGTTGTCGACAACAATAGCCAGGAACCGGGAAGTCAGTGGCTTGGGGACCCCTTCCGTATTGATGTTATGGTAGAAGAATTCCAGTCCGAGATACTCACCAGGCATCTGCAAAGTGGCTGCTGTAGCAGAATCAACGGACCAGTAGATTGTTTCATTCGGATTGGATGACTTCCGGCCAAAGATGGTGAAGACGTATCGCTGTTCGTCGGTTTTCGGTTGGGTGAGAATTCCATCCAGTTCGACATTTGAGACGCACAGATTGAACCCGAGCGATTCATAGCGCTCGTATAGCTGTTGGATGCTGTCGCGCTGCTCCGGCAGGGCGTAGTCAATGACGTAGACCGGAATTCCGGCATTCTGGATGTTCTGGAGTTTACCGAGCAGCCATTCCTGATCGCCTTTGGAGGTCGGGCCGTAGTTTCCAGTGGCGAAGTCATAGGTGTGAAAGAGACTTTCGGCAAGAACACCGTCGATTTGACTGGACACCCTTCCCCAGATATCAAATCCGCGATTGAGAATTATGTCCTTGTCCGGGAATCGCTGACTCAGCCTCTGGACAATGCGGACAATCCCGTCCTCCAGCTGTTTTTTGCGGGACTCAGAGCCGCGTGCGAGGATCTGGTGGGAGTCAACAGTGTCGAGAAAGAATCCGTGGAAACCCTTTCTGGCGATACTGGATGCCAGAGAGTTGACAACGTAATCCTGCCAGCGGGTATCGGATGTATCCATCAATGTGGATCCCCAGTTCTGATTTTTGAACTCCATTTCGAAGCCCATCCTTCGAGCCTCATCGAGGTAGTGGGCATCGGGGGCGATTTCTCCAACACTGAGGTAACCGTAAATTTTCTTGGACGGCTGGTTGAAGTTGACGCGGGACAGGTCGGCCTCAGGGCTGATGATAGCCACCCGGTATTTCTGAAGCTCGTTTTCGTCCAACTGACTCCTGTAGTTCACGTAAAACAGCTCTGCATCCAAAGTCCCGAGCATCGTCGTCAGGGTCAATAGTGTTATAATGAGGTTTCGCATCTCTTGATCTGCTCCCTGTTAATCATTCAAATTCCTACATCCTAGTCGGAACAACGGCGTTGTCGTTTACCGCGATTATCCAGTTTTCCGGCCGACTGTTTGACAAAATGACATCGGGAGACACCAAGTCGGATATGAAGTCATTA
>JAUIAG010000155.1 GCA_030425355.1 Verrucomicrobiia bacterium | reverse complement strand
AAAGAACAAGGCCTATGCCACCAAGTGCCGAAGCAATCTCAAGCAGATGGGCATAGCAACAACTCTGTACACGCAGGACAACAGGGACAAGCTGCCCTACGCATGGGGTGCCGGCCCCGATTCCTACATCCACAATGCAAACCGGAACAACTTCGAGACCCTGCTTTACCCCTACTACGGCCGAAAGGAGTTTGATGCATCCAAGGAGGGTCAGAACTTCACAAACTTCGTCTCGGTCTGTCCGATCCGGCTGCGGGAAAACCACTGGAGACACTTCAGGAACTACAGCGGCACCGGCAATCCATGGAAAATCAGCTACGGCATGAATCAGCATACCAGTCTGAATTTTCCCAACTCACGGGGTGAGTTCCCATCGGCCGAAACAGCCAGAATGTCAAGCGTCAGGCAGCCGGCTAAAACCCACCTGGTCTCAGATCTGTCATACGAGTTGAATCATCCCGCCATTATCACCATGGGGCGCCACCGCACCACCGGCTATCACGACGTCGGATACAAACACTCAGGCATTCATCCCAAAGGCAAAGCGAATGTCCTCATGATGGATGCTCATCTTGAGTTTGTTTCCACCAATGCGCAGCGGTGGGTGGTTATGGATTTTAAAAGACCGTGATCCATGCTGCTTCACGCTTCACCGCACCGCCTCAGCCATAGACATTCTGAATAACTCAGCTGACTCCGGATTCACCGGTGTGGTTCCAGTCTGAAAAAAAGAGCCTCCCCGCCTGACGGAACAGGATTCCACTTCAATGGCAGTTCGGAAGCACGGACAAGCCGCTCTGTCTCCCACAGAATGAGATCGCGGGAGACCGACAGTGCCCATTGCTGATCGGGGCTGACCGCGCCGTTTACGTCTATCTCCACGGAATGAGTATCCCCATCCGGCCGGCTGATGAGAATGGAGAAGGAATGATCCGGAAGCTTCACAAAAACCGGTGTCAGCCTGAAATCACCTTTCAGCCTCAATCGCACATCCGGGTCCCGGATTCCGGGAATTTCCTTCCATCCCGCGAAGGCGTGTCCATATTCCGGCTGCGCTTTGATTGTCAATACTGCCGATTCGGAATACCTTCCGCTGAAGCCGGGGTTAACACTGCCTGGGTCGAGAGTATTCAGCCGGAGTTGACCGTTTGAGGGATTCCATTCGCCGAAAGTGAGTCTGTGAAAGGGCCCGAGATTGAAGTAGTCGCTGAGATTCTGAAACTCCTGAGTTGGCCGATTCACCGCAAACTCCTTGATATCTGCAATAGCGCTGCGCCATGACGTGACGGTTGACGGCCTTCGCCATCTTCGGATATGCGCAACCATGTCGTTTTCGATCATCGCGGCATGCATGTCAACGGCATCCAGAAGTCGCTTTGCCTGGAGCTCTGTATTCAGAAGGTCACAATATCTGAGAATGAACCACTCCCGCCATTCCGGTATTTCCAACACTCTTCGGAAAAGCAGTGTCATTGTCGGGTTGTTGTGGTTATTGAGGGGATGCCGGCTCCAGGGTCCGTCCGGCTCGAGATTATAGGCAAGCATGTCGAATTCCCATGCCGGAGAAACACTGGCAAAGCCGCCTGAGCCGACATCGCTGTCAAACCACAGCCATCGCCAGCGCCCGTCCCCGGCTTTCCACCGCTTTAAATTCCCGGTATCCCACCGGTAGAAAAAGGTCTCTACAGCCTTGTAAGTCAGGAAATTTTCAATATCGACAATGCTTTCAATAAGCTGTCGGTTTTGCATGACAGTGAATGCTGGCTGACTGAGATGTCCATACAGATTCTCAAGGTCTGAGGACGTGCCGGAATCCGCTCTGAAAAATCCCTCCACCAGATTGAGCTCACCGGTCGGCACTCCGTAATTTTCAGAAAAATATCCATCATCAAAGGATTCACGCAGATTGTGCAAACCCCAGTATTCGCCATTGAGGAAGAGGATAACCGGCCGGAAGGCCAGGACCTCAAGTCCGCACCGGCGACCGACTGATGTCATAAACCCGTCGCGGAAAAATGTCAGATTGTGGTCATGGCCGCTTTGTCGGAGTATGAATCTGTCAAACACGGTCCTTGGACGGTCGGGAAAAAGCCGGTGGACGAGGTCTTCACCGGAAGCATTTCGATTGGTGTAGAAACGCAGTGATTTCTGTGGGAACTGGCGGGACGTGCCGCCAAATATTCTGACGCCCATTTCCGATGAGATGGATGGGTGCGGGGACCCGTCGAAGAACTCGACGAACACCCCCCGCTCCCATGCCTCGCCCCGATTCCAGAAGTTCCCGGTCCCATCGATTCCAGGGACATAAATTCCCCGACTGGAATCAAAAAAATCATCGGGCTCCGCATGGACAGAGAATACCGGCAGATCAGATTCCGATACAGGCACTGTCCGGTCACTGAGAAAAAAAGTCCTTCTGGTTGGCGGTCCTGGAACGAATCCCTTGCGGAAGCGCCTGACAGTCAGGGCCACCGCCTGAGGACCATGGGAAACCGGTGGTTCCCAGCCTCCACCGGTGGGAATCATCATGAGGGATGGCTCAGGAGGGAGAAGGCCATTGACAGCCAGTGTCTCCGGAAACACGGGGTCATCCTCATCCGGCATGGAACCATCCAGTGTATATCTGTCTGTTGACAGTGGATCGGGATTGGTGACGGTGAGCGGAAATCCGCCTCCATGATACCCTGACGGATGGCTGAGGGTGACTTTTTGGGCAATACCTTTGTATATGTCCTCCTCATTCGGCAGTCCGGGTGTTGGTTTGTCCATGATTCCGGTGGAATTGATATCGCCGGCGGACCGGCCGGCTGAAAAACCGATGGGCATGTCGACCGGGTCCATCTGATCCATGATGCGGTTCCCCGGCCCCCAGAGCACTGCCGGCTCGGAAGCCCTGTCGAGTCTGAAATCAGCCACCAGAGGCTGGAACAACGGGGCCGACAGATTCCCGCAAAACCACGCATGCATGGCCCGTATTTCGTGGGACTCCAGTGGTCTGTCATGACGCACCAGGCTATGGAGCGATCCCGCAAACCAGCCATAACTCCCTCCTCCCGCAATTGTCGAAGAACTGACCGGTCTTCTCACCGCTGCACTCCCCCCGGCCCACATGATTCCATTGACAAAAAGAGCGGCCTTGCCGTCCCGATAGACAACGGAGACCACCTGCCATCCTGAACCCCTGTCGCGATCATACGAAACACGGGCGGGCATATATGAACTTCCGTGTTCGTAAATGGCAACTCCGTTGCTGCCGACTGACAGTCCGGCACCGGCTCCCACTTCGCCACCATGATCAGGCCACAGCAGATATCTCTGCCCCTCGACACCTCCAACCCCCGAATCGGATGCTTCCTCAACCTGGTGATGAACGGTGGTCCGGAATACACTGTCTCTGTCCAGTTGTCGATTCGCGCATCCACACCTCCCAGGAACATACGATCATTCACGCCATCAAATTGGAGGGCCTTGACGGGGATGCCGTGACTGTCATCCATCCTCACCGGACTGCTGTCTGACTGCGGGTCCGGAGAAAGAAGACGGGCTTCATCCCCGAAGGCTCCGCCATTTGAGCGCCATTCGCGGACAAGGCTGCCCGTCAGTGTCAGGCTGTCATCAATCCCGGCATCAAACCAGAAATCCATGCCGGAAATTCCGTCGGGTGATGAAGGTGCCACATCCGCCGGTCCGGACACATCATCGCCTGCCAGATAAACCAGCACCAGTCCACCGGGTGGCAGCAGCCGGGATGGAAAACGCCAGCGGAAAGGACGGTTCACGTCATCCGACAATCCGTATCCGGAGAGGTTCAACGCCTCCTCCCCGGAATTATAAACCTCCACCCAGTCCGGGGTTCCCGGAATATCAGGGAACTTCAGTGAAGGATTGGACCATTGCACCTCGGTGATCAACAGACCGGAGCCACATACCATGAACCCGGCCAAGTAAGCAGCCGCGCACAGGGCCATCAGGGCCCGACGCAGACACCCGCGGAGAAAGAACTTGATCTCAAACATGAATCAGATTTATACCTGCCACTGTACCCATAACAAATGAACATGTCCCAGCGTATCCTTTTTCTGGTCGTCGGGGTGCTGATCCTATCCATCAGCACGTCCATGGCACAACTCCCTCAGGAACCGGTGTTTTCCGACTCATTGATCTCCGATTTTTTCCTCGGATCCCCCAATGAGGAAATCGAACCGCGACAGTCCGGGCCATCCGCGCCACTCAGCTATGCCGTAAATGACCCGTCGGGTTTCCAGATCGAGCTGGGACAGGACGGACTGCTTTTCTATGCAGAAAATAACTATACTTCGATATCCCCCTCAAAAAGCTTCAGTGACGGTGCCAGCTTTGTCCTGGAATTCGAAGCCAATCCGGGCCTGAATGACGGTGATAACAGCTCCGGCGACTGGTGTGCCGTGGTCTTCGGATCCGCCAGCCAGAACAGTTTTGTCAACGCTTCAGCCGGCGGAATGGGCGTGCTTTTCAGAAATAATGGAGAAATCCAGGTCTTTGATGGAGCCACCGCTATTTACGGCGGAGACGGCGGGATCGGCGGAGCACCGGTTGACGACTATTTTTCGGTTCGTATCGAAGTGACCCTTCCATCCTTTGGCGGGGATTCAGCCATCGTTGAAATGTTCATCGATGATGAACCGGTCATCATCAGTGGTGAAGCTGAAACATCGTATGTCAGGGAGTCCGGCTTTCCGGCCAATTTCATCACCATCGGCGGGTATGCCGGTGGCGGCAACAGCTGGCAGCACGGCTTCAGGAATCTTTCAGTCACCCAGGAGCCATGCGTCAGGATCAGCCCGACACTGATCAATACATGGACCGGTGGTACGGGTGATATACTGACCCTTGAGCTGCCCCAATCGCTCATCGATGCCGGTGACTCGGAAATCATCGTGACATCCCGTGATCCGGGCGTTGCAGTCCCGGACGGTGCTGATGAAAGCGGTTCGCTGTCCATCGCCATCGGCAGCTCGACCGGCAATACCATCGAAGTTCCGATTAATGCAACCGGTCCGGGCAGAACAGTGCTCAGCGCCACCTCCTCGGTGGGTGCATGCTTTAACAGTGACGTCGCAGTCAACGTGGCCGCCGGTGTCGGCTTCGAGGAAATCCTCCTCAGTGACAACTTCGATTCAGAATTCAATGAATGGGACCTCAATGCCGATCTTGATCAGCGGCAGAGCGGCACTCTGGCGCCGGTGCCATACCTCGAGGGAATGAACACCGCCGCAGGCGGGGCCGGCGATGACCTCACCCAGGTCAACAACGACCTCTACCCCGGACAGCTTCTCATCATCGGACAGGGCAACGGAGTGTCCCCGGATCACAATTTCATTGAGGGAACCGAGTTCTCCGTCGAAGTCACCATGCATCCGGGCCCGAATTTCGACTTCAATGACTCACTGGACTGGTCTGCGGTCATCATCGGTTCGACGAGCCCGAACAGCTTCGTCAATGCTCATGACGGACTCGGTGTCCTCTTCCGCAACAACGGACTCATCGAAGTCTGGGATGGAACCACCGCCGTCTACCGATCGACTCCAGACAATCCCCTGCCCCAGGCGCCCTATACTGTCAGACTGGAGGCCAGCACCTTCAGTTTCGAGGGAGATCCGGTTGAAATAAATCTTTTTGTCAATGATGAGCCCTACCCTCTGAGCAACAGCGGCATGAGCTATATCAAGGAAAGCGGATTCTTCGGCAACTACATCACGCTTTCGGGATTCGGGGAAGCCCTCGACCACATCTTCGATGACCTGACCGTGCGTGCTGTGGCCTGTATCAACTTCCTCGACACGGAACTGGCGCTCCGTGACGGCGAGGAGGCCGCCATCCGCGTCAAAGTGCCGGAGCAGCTGACCCAGTCAGAAAGTGCCACAGTGAGAATCATCGCCAACAACCCTGCCGTAGCAGCACCTCAGGGCGCTGTCGACGGAGTTCTTGAGCTGACATTCGAACCGGGCGGGCCAATTATCCAGTCCATCCCCATGGAGATACTGGCCAAGGGATCGGGATCCTTCTCCCTTGAAGGACCGGACGGAATCTGTGTCGGGCCGGACATGACCTTCAGCATCTCCTCGGCCATTGTCTCCAACCCCAGCTTTGAACGCGATCCGCTGCCGGCTTATCCCGGGTATGCTGCCGTATCGGAGTGGCCCGGCTTTTCGGGGATCAATGACCAGAGCGGTCCGTTTCATGACAACAGCCAGATTCCGGATCGGGGCAGGATTGCCTTTTCCCAGGGGTCCCGCACGGCATCTCAGCGTGTCCGTGGCGTGAACCCCGGCGAAACATACTGGCTCCAGATGTTCTATAATGTGCGGAACTGCTGTGGGGACAACAATCTCAACTTCACCGTATCGGTGGACGGCATACCGCTGGACACTGTTACCGGCGTCATGCCCTCGGGGGCCAATCCCTATGCATTCAGATCCTGGGAATTCACGGCGGACAGCGCTGAACCACTGATTGAAATCACCACCGAAGTAACAGGCGACGCCACACTGCTGGTGGATGCCGTCACCATAGTGCCAGCCGGAGAGGACCTCGTCACCCTTGCCAATCCAAGCTTCGAAGCCAGTGGACTTCCGCCTGAACCCGGATACATCAACCCGCAGAGAATTGCGGGGTGGTCGGCAACCGGAAGCTATGGAGTGAATTTCACCGGAGCAGGTCCATTTGCCGACAACGGACTGAATCCCGATCAGGATCTCGTCGCATTCCTTCAGGGTGCCTCAAGTCTGACGCAGTCTGTCAACGGTCTGCTCAGCGGGCAGACTTACAATGTCCGGCTTCATGTGAACGCGCGATCCGGCAACTCCCCCACTCTGCGAGTCAGTGCCGGAGATACGGTCATCCTCGAAGAAACGGTCGAACCGGTCGGCGGTGCCGAGCCATACCACCTGATTGAAACCAGCTTTGAGGCTCAGGCCAGCAGCGTCCCGCTCCGCATCGAGCAGGTCGCGGAGGGAGATCATACCCTCCTCATCGACATGGTCTCGGTATCCGGGGAATCGGTCAACATCCCGCCGGTAAACATCTCCACAGAAAGCCTTGAACTGCCTTCAGGATCCGTGAACGGCCAGTTTGTCATCACCGTGCCTCAGCTCCTCATTGAAAACGGCGATGCAGTCATCACCATCGTCAGCCAGAACCCGGCTGTTGCATCACCGGCGGGTGCCGAAGGCGGTGTCCTTGAAATCACCTTTGAACAGGGCGGTGAATTATCACGCGCCGTGGACATAGTGGCCCCCGGACGCGGTTCGACCAGTTTTATTCTGCAGGGGCCTCCGGGAGTCGTCTTCACTCCGGGCGCCGTCAGCATCAGCGTGGTCACAAGCTTTGTCAGGAACCCCAGTTTCGAGGCAAACTTCAATCCGACCTTCCCCGGCTACAGTCCGATTGATTCATGGCAGAAAAGTGAAGGCGCAGGCGGGAACCAGGGTGTCAATGAAAGTGCCGGGCCATTTCATGACAATGGCGTGATACCCGACCGCGGCCGCATCGGATTCATCCAGGTATCCAACGCCCTTTACCAGGACATCCACGGCCTCACTCCGGATCAGGATTACCTGCTCGAATTCTACTACAACACCCGCAACTGCTGCGGAGGGATCATCGACCTGTCAGTCTTTTTTGACGAGGAGGAGATCGATACGATTATGGCCCTTTCACCGGTGGGAGCTGACCAGCCCTATAATTACGCCAGTTACGTTGTCACCCCATCATCGGAAATAGCACGCCTCGAGTTCATCACCCTTGCCGAAGGTGACGCCACCGCGCTTCTTGATGCGGTTTCCCTGACTCCGATCACTGAGAATGATATTGTTCTGGCAAATGCC
The DNA here is from genome assembly GCA_030425355.1 of Verrucomicrobiia bacterium. Classification (GTDB taxonomy): domain Bacteria; phylum Verrucomicrobiota; class Verrucomicrobiia; order Limisphaerales; family JAJOIW01; genus JAJOIW01. Next base: position 4,314 of record JAUIAG010000155.1, on the reverse strand, counting down.
AGCTTTGAAGCCTCGGGCCGTGTCAATGCGTTTCCAGGATACGTGCAGCCGGCTCCCATTGCCGGATGGGCGATGACTGGAAACTACGGCATCAATGTATCCGGAGAAGGCCCCTTCGCCGATAACGGCACCAATCCGGACCAGGATCTCGTGCTCTTCCTTCAGGGGGAAGCCTCCGCCACACAGGAGATTGGCGGTCTGATGGTCGGCGAGTCCTACATTATCGAGGTATCTGCCAATGCGCGTGGCGGGAATGCCCCTACCCTTCAGGTGTCAGTGGATGACTCAGTGGTCCTTACCACAGGTGTCAGTCCTGCCGGCAATGGCAATCCCTACCGAACCGTGATAACCGGATTCACCGCCGGGTCGGAGTCGGCTGTCATTCAATTCGCCCAGACCGCAGAAGGTGACAACACGCTGTTGCTGGACCATGTCCGGGTCTATCCGGGTGTTCCGCCAGTCGGCGCCCCGGATCTGTCGATCAGTGGTTCAGTCGATGCTGTTGTGCTTTCATGGCCGGCTGATGTCGACGGATTCAGCCTCTTTTCCGGTCCGACGATCGACGGTCCGTGGAATCCGGTTTCCGAACCCGTAGTTCAGCAGGGGGAACTTCAATCGGTCACCGTCATCCCTTCTGCCAATACAGGATTCTATATACTCAGGGCGGATTAGTCATCCTGAACCCCGAGGCTTTCATCCAGTCCCGCGCAGTTAACTTCTGCAACAGCCCCGCGTTCCGGCAGGAACGCGGGGCTTTCCATTCCCGTCTCCCTCACCCGGCCGGGCAATCCATCCGCACAGAATTTGCAGATCCAAATCGGGATAGACTAGACATTGTGAATGCAGGAACAGATTATCCCGGCGTGACCACACTGACCCGCGATGAACTCGCTGATCTTTCGAAAACATACCGGCATGCACTGCTGGATGACACGCTGGCATTCTGGTTTCCACGAATAGTGGATCATGATCACGGAGGGTACATGACATGTCGCGATCGGGATGGATCGCTGGTGGATACAGACAAAGGCGTCTGGCAACAGGCCCGCACAGCATGGATGTGTGCCACGATTCACAACTCTCTCGACGGGTCAGGAATCTGGGCGGAAAGGGCTGAATCCGGGATCCGTTTTCTGACAGATCACTGCTTTGATTCGGATGGACGGATGTTCTTTCACATGGACCAGCAGGGAAATCCAATCCGGAAGCGCCGCTATTTCTTCAGCGAATGCTTTACCGCCATGGCCCTGGCAGCCCAGTTCCGCGCGACACGGAACGACGCCCATGCAGCAAGGGCCGTCGAGCTGTTTCACACCTGCCTCGGATATTTCCGCAATCCCGGATTACTGGAATCCAAGTTCACCGCCAACCGTCCCATGCATTCGATCGGCCCGCCCATGATACTCATCGGAGTGGCACAACAGCTGCGCCAAAGCCTTGACTCCAATCAGTTCAATCCGGTTATCGATGAGCTGATCGACTGGATTCAAAGGTACTTCGTTCGGCCGGAACTCGAATGTGTCATGGAATCAGTTGGAGTCGATGGAAGCATCGTGGACCACTTCGATGGCCGTCTGCTCAACCCCGGCCATGCCATTGAATGCGCCTGGTTCATCCTGCATGAGTCCCATGTCCGAAAGGATGTGAAACTGACCAACCTGGGAATAAACATGCTGGAGTGGATGTGGGCCCGCGGCTGGGACCAGGAGTATGGCGGGCTGCTTTACTACACCGACCTCGACGGAAAACCCGTTTCAGAATACTGGCACGACATGAAATTCTGGTGGCCACACTGCGAGGCTGAAATTGCGACTCTCCTCGCCGCACTCCTGACTTCGGACCCCCGGTTCATCCAGTGGCATGAAAAGGTGCGCACCTACAGTCTCAACACTTTCGCTGACCCAATCCATGGTGAATGGTTCGGATATGTACACCGGGACGGCAGACTCTCCTCCACTCTCAAGGGGAACCTTTGGAAGGGGCCATTCCATCTGCCACGCATGCAGCACTACTGCTGGTGGATACTCAATGAATTCACCCTGGTGCCGGACGGCATGAAAACCTGATTCCCGATACTCACTGCTCCGAGCTTCCCGTCAATCGGTTTCCAGAACAAGTCGCAGGCCAATGGATGTATAGGGAATATCAGGCGGGTGTGAATTCCGGTTTGCACTGCGCAGCACATGGTCGGGATTGAACCAGCTGCCTCCCCGGAAAACGTATTCATCCTGTCGTGAAAATGGCTTGTCCGGGTCCCATCCGGGGTATGGCTTTTTGAGATCGGCAGTCCATTCCCACATATTTCCGGCAATATCATGGAAGCCCCAGGGATTCGGCTCGCGCGTTCCCACTGGGTGGCTGCGTCCGTGGGAGACCGGATTAAAACGGGCATGGGAATATATTTCACGGTATTCCGGGTCATCACCCCAGTAAAACCGTGTCGTCGTGCCGGCCCGGGCTGCGTATTCCCACTCAGCCTCTGAAGGAAGGCGGAAACGCCCGAGGTTCAGAGTATTCAGCCTTCGGATAAAATCCTGGCATTGATTCCATGTCGCGCTGTCAACCGGGTGGTCTTCACTGTATCTGAAAACCGATGGATTAAAGTCCATCACGGCATTCCACTGTCTCTGAGTGACCTCAAACACTCCGAGGTAGAATGGCTTTTCAATGGAGATTTTGTGAACCGGTCCCTCATCGTTCTGACGGCCGGTTTCCTCAACAGGGGATCCCATGAGGTAACTGCCGGGAGGCACAAATCTGAAATGCATCGCTGCCTGATCGCTGAGATACACCACCCTTTGCCATGGCAGATTATAGCTGTTACTCAACCTGATAAGTTCTTCAGCTCCCTCAAATGGAGGCGGATGGATCCGGTTTTCTGCGGACCGGGTCTGGCACCAGCACGCCAGCACAAAAGTCAGGGTCAGAATCGGGGATAATCGTGGAGCTTTTTTCAACTTGATCAGGTTTTTCATGGCCTGAAATAACCGGAAGCGAAGTTGAGGAAGTGCTTCCAGTCCGTAGTGGTGAGATTGTGAGCACCGTTGCGGAGGTGGTATCCGAGAGGCCCCTGATGAGCATGCGCAACGGGTTCCCATTCCTGTGGCAACTGGGATTTCACCCCCAGAAGGTGGTAGACAGGCTGGGCATGGAAGAGTGAGAGATACTCTCCTTTCGGATCGGCCCAGCGGTCTTCAGAAGCACTGGCTACATACACCGGTCGTGGCGCTGTCAGTGCGAGCAGCTGATGCTGATCGACGGGGAGAGTTTCCGGATGGGGGGAATAATCGGAAAATCTGCTGCTGAACCAGTATGGGAAAACGCGGCAGATATGAGCAGGGCTTTCGCCAAAATTACGCCGGCTGAGTGCCGCTCCACCACAACCTGAATTGTTGGATATGACCATGGCAATACGCTGATCATTGGCGGCGGCCCAGAGCGCCGCCTTGCCCATCCGCGAATGCCCCATGGCTATGACTTTACGGCCATCGAGATGAGGGTCAGTCTCAGCATAATCCACGACCCGGGCCAGGCCCCATGCCCAGACCCCGAGGGCCCCCGACTCCGGACGTCCTGCCTCCAGAGCGGTCTGTGCTCTCAGCTGAGACAGAGCACCCGTCCGGTATCTTTTCTCTCCGTCCGGGGCGAGGGCATCAATATCCAGAGAGATGAGGGCAAAGCCCTGCCGAAGGATGGCTCTTCCTGTCTCCATCCCCGCCCAAAGGGCTTTTTCACCCTGTGCCGACTCACTGGTGATACCGACCGCCGGTGAAGGAAAGTCCCGTGAAGTGTCAAAAAGGTGCACCCCCGCAAAAGCCGGCACCGGGCCATCCGCATCGGCAGGCAGCCATGCCGTGAACCGAAGGACCGGCGACTCACCATCCGGGCTGATCCACAGCGCGATGTCCAGGCGCGTTTCAAGGCCGTCAAGGGCATTCGGTATCCGCCTGACGATCCTGAAATCCTGCATCCGTGGCCTCGGCGGAAAAACACCATAAACGCAATCCTCGAACAGCCTCAGCAGCTCGTGACGCCTTCTTCCAGTCCACTCCACTGCTGAACCGACCGCTGTCCCATCCTCAAAGCGCAATGGATCCGGCAGAGGATGCGAACCGGCCAATGACTCCTCGTAATTAATCTGGCCATGGATTGTGGTGAGTGACCACAACACGACTCCATGGATAAGGGTGATGATTCTGCTGAGCCGCATGGCCGGTATCATCGAATAAATTTCAGATAGTCGAGGTTCATGAATGCACCTCCTCCGGCTGGATTAACGAAGACACAATACAGGTCCACAAGTCGGCCGGGATC
>JAUIAG010000154.1 GCA_030425355.1 Verrucomicrobiia bacterium | reverse complement strand
GCCATCCGGTCTTGATTCGCCGAACCGGATGATTCCTTCCTGAAGCATGGTGGTTCCTGGAAAGTGGGTGGCCATGGACTGCTCATGGGCATCCGATGCCTCTATGCGGAATCCGACCGACCGTCCGGAAGGCTGGGCCGGAATGGATGCCGAGAAGAACCCGGCTCCGCGGTAGCTCATGGGGACGGCAACATGGTTGGTGGAAGGATGCAGACGATAACTGAGCATGACGCGGCTGAGGCGGTCGTTGTCCAGGATACGGGCGCGGATTGTGACCGGTTCCCCGCCGCCGGGAAAGACCGGATGATGAGAGACGTCGGTGATCAGTGGTCCTGAGTTGGGAGCTGCGACGCTGTTGGCCTGCCCGGGAGTTCCCGGTTTGGCCGGTGTGTCCATTCGTGCGGACAGCTCACCGTAGTTGCCGTAGGTCCGGAACAGAATATCCGGATGACCATTGATCCACTTGAGCCGCGCGGAGATTGTCGCCTGCTGGTTGATGGTCAACGGCTGGGTCAGATCCGACTCAATTCTGTTGACTCCATTGTCGCCGCCACTGGAAGCGATCAGGTGAAGGGCGTATTCCCCTTCCGATCCCTCGCCGGGTTCGCTCAGCCGGGACTGAATGTGATTGCCCTGGATAACCCAATCGTCAAGACCGTTCTCGAAGCCTGGATTGGGCACCCTGTTGACACTGTTGCCCTGGGTCACCCGGATATCGTCCACCAGACACTCGCCTCCACCCAGCAGGATGATCTGGATTTCATTGGCTGAATCAGTACCGTTATCCAGTCGTCCGGTCCACGAATACGTTTTCCATTCGGTCTTGTGAGCCTCGCGGCTTGCTGCCCAGCTTGAAGCGAGTGCGTTGTCCAGATCGGGATGAATCAGCTCGAGGCTGCTGCCATCGCCGTCCGCGAGCTCCGGCCACATGCCCCCATCGAGAAAATGAAGCTCATCCTCAAGGACATCAAAACGTTCCTCGAACGGTGTTGTGCCCGCCCCGTCGACAAGGCGGATTTCGGGCTTCATCAGTCGAAGTCTGCCGTCCGAATTAGAGAGGTTGCCGGAGTAGTTGCCGAAGACGGCTGATTCATCAAGCTCCGGATAGCGCTGCAGGATGGACTCACGGTTTTCACATAAAACCACATAGCCTCCGGCCGCGATGACACTGCCCGGTGCAAAAGTGTAAGAGATGTCTCCCTGGATTTTCCATCCGCCCAGATCAACCGCCTCCGATGATCTGTTGAACAGTTCCAGAAACTCATGATCATCCATCCGGCTCAACGGATTGTAGTGAATCTCGCTGATGACGATGTCGCTGATTCTGCTCTGGCTGTTGGCGTTGGAGGGAGTCGGCTCGGCCAGCTGAGTCCAGTCTTCGGCACCGTCAGGGCGGCGTCCGATACTCACGCCAACCGGCTGGCCCAAAAACTGAAAGGCATCCACCACGCGATCGCGCTCAGGGTTGAACAGGAAGACAGATTCCCCTTCGGAGTTGAAGGCAAACCCAAGCTGACTTTCATCGATGGTGAAGAACCCCCGGGGAGCAATGGTTGTTCCTGCCGGGATGACATAACGGTCTTCCCCGGCACGGTCGGTCACGATACAGCCGCCTATGTCCACCGCCGTCCCAGCAAGGTTGTGCAGCTCGATGAAATCCACTTCCGGATCCGGTGAGTTGCAGAAAATCTCATTGATGACGACATTCTCAAGAGGGTGGGAGCTGAATGCATCCGGTCCACCGGGATTGCCGCCCGTTTCATCACTGGCTCGCCATGCCGTCGGATTATTTTCTCCATAGCTTGGGCGTGCCATGACGAGACTGTGGCCGGTTCCATCCGCTGCGGCCGGCCACGGATGACGGTCGAGGTATTCGATTTCCTGCAGCAGGGCATCGATGCGGTTGGTGAGCCGGATCGTGCCCCCATCATTCGCCAGAGCCCCGTCCCATGGACCAATGACTCCCGTGATGCCGTAATGATCCTGCAGGGCCTCCGGATCAGCTGCGATGGTCAGGTAACCGCGCCGTCCAATCTTCGTGCCCGATGGAAAGACATACTCAATCTGACCGGAAATCCGATGCCCGCTCAGATCCACTTCCCACTCCTCGGTATTGAAGAGTTCGATAAATTCAAGACTCCTGCCGTCCCCGGTGTCCAACGGATGGTAGCTGAATTCAGAGATGATCAGTCCGGTGATGCGGGTCGAGGGCCCGATTGCCTCAGGGGCTCCGGTAATCTCGCCGCGGTTCAGAGGTGTATAATCATATGAGAATTCAATGCTTTGTGAATCCATGGCATTGCCCTGACTGCTCGTGTCGATGATACCGCTCACCGTGGCGGTGTATGTCACACCGGCCTGCAGCGGGCTGAGGACCAGAAACACCGTCCGGCCTTCGCCAACCAGTCTGGCTTCGCGGACATCAATCCCGCCACTGATCTCATAATTCGCAGTTTCCTCCGCGCTGCTTCTCTCCAGTTGCTCCGAGAAGACCAGACTGATGGCGTTTGGATCGCCCAGATTGACTGCGGAGACAAGTTCCGGCGGCACGGTATCCGCGACCACATTCAGTTGCGCTCTTTCACTTTCGATCGTTGACCCGTCAGGCAGCGTGACAACCGCATAGACCTCACTGCCGTCGTCTTCAAGTCGAACCGACGGGAGCACAAGAACGGTCCCATCCGCCGCTTCAACTGCCTCACCCTTCCAGAACCACTGCATTGTCACCAGCGTCGCCCGCGACAGTTCAATCTCGAAAACCGCATCCTGCCCCTCTTCCACGGTCTGGTTTTCAGGATGGCTGGCAATCCCGGGAGGTGGGGGGATGTATGGCTCAAGAGACTGGTTGGGTATGGGGGTCTGGGTCTGGCCGTTCGGCAGCTCCCAGCGCACAGTCAGATGGTCGCCGCCTCCCTGTTCCTTCATCAGAGCTTCAATGTAATATCGCCGCCCCGATACAAGTCTTATGGCATCCGAGCGCTGCTCGGGGTATTTCCCGAACTCTCCCCGAGCCGTCCAGCCCGGTATCGATGCAATCAGTCGGGCCTCCGCCGGGGAGTCATCCGAACTCAGATACAACTCACATCCATCATCTCCGGCCATCTCGAAAATGTAGTTTCCTGTCAGCGGTGCCACCACATATCCACGGACCCGCTGCCCATAATTCTCCGCAATGTCCACCGGCATGTCGAAGCCGTCCGTGTAAAAAGTCTGCTCGTCGGGCCTGTCCGGGAATTTGTCGCTGTTCCTTAAATCCGAAACCTGATTGCCCGGGACATCGAGGAAAACCTCCCGCAGAACCCCATTGTCCGGTGCCTGCCCCATCGCCAGGCCAGCCCAGAACACCGTTAAACAGCAAATTATCAATATTCTTCTCATTATCCTGAATACTCCATTCCCAACAGCTTACGGCCGCATCCGTGAATTCTGTGCCCCACTCAAGCCGGTCTGTCCTGAATTGATTCGTGGTTTATTTGCAAAAATGTAACACATCGCCATGATCAATGAAACGGCTCATTCACCCGACGACCTAAGCCTTCGCATCCCTGTCTCCCACTCCCTTTCAGGTGCCATGCACCGGAAGTCCCCCTGATGTGCCCATGGACTGGTAATCTGAATCCAATGGCAGCCCGCCCCCTGCCGGGTGTTTCAGTCAGCCCGTTGCGTGGCCGCCACTCACCGGATCGGATAGACCATGGACCGCTGAATTCCCGGAAATCGGATAAAAGAAAAACCAGCCATTTCTGGCTGGTAATTCAAGGGACCTCAAGCCGCCTGTCAGGGCAGGCCATTGATCTTGTCGGAGCCCCGTGGATGAAACGACCTTTCTGTCGGGGTCAGTTTCGGGGTCTGGATGTATGGGTTACTTCTTCTTCGCTGCTTTCTTGGCAGTGGATTTTTTGGCTGTCACCTTCTTGGCGACAGCTTTCTTGGCCACCGTCTTTTTGGCTGCGGCCTTCTTGGCGACAACCTTTTTGACGGTTGCCTTTTTCGCGGCGGCCTTCTTCACCGTGGCTTTTTTGGCAGTTGCCTTCTTGGTAGTTGCCTTCTTGGCAGCTGCTTTTTTGGTTGTGGTCTTCTTTGTCATAACCTTTTGGGTTGAAATGGCTGAGCCTTTCTCGGTGAGGGCTGCCTGAGCGGCTGCAAGCCGGGCAATGGGCACCCGGAACGGAGAGCAGCTGACGTAGTCCAGGCCTGCTTTATGACAGAAGGCGACGCTCGACGGATCACCGCCGTGCTCACCACAAATACCAAGTTTGATGTCGGGACGGGTCTTGCGACCGTTGGCGACACCGATTTCCATGAGCTGTCCCACACCGCCCTGATCGATGGAGGCGAATGGGTTCCGCGCGATGATTTCGGCCTCCTGATAGAAGGGGAGGAAGCTTCCGGAATCATCCCGGCTCATGCCAAGAGTTGTCTGAGTCAGGTCGTTGGTGCCGAAGCTGAAGAACTGAGCCGTGCTGGCAATCTCATCGGCAACAAGAGCAGCCCGCGGAACTTCAAGCATCGTCCCGACAAGGTAGTTGAACTTGACCTTGCTTTCGGCCGCAACTTCCCGTGCCACCCGGTGAATGATTTCCACCTGCAGCTCCAGCTCCTTCGCGAAGCCGACCAGAGGGACCATGATCTCGGGCTTGACCTTGATCCTGTCCTTCTTCTGCACCTGAGCTGCCGCCTCGAAAATGGCTCTTGCCTGCATCTCGGTGATCTCAGGATAGACATTTCCCAGTCGGCATCCACGGTGCCCGAGCATCGGGTTGAATTCGTGCAGTTCATCGATGCGCTTCTTGATCTGCTCCGGCTGAACACCCAGTGATTCGGCCAGCCCCAGGATCATGCTGGATTCATGGGGGAGGAATTCGTGGAGAGGCGGGTCCAGCAGACGGATGGTGGCGGGGAGGCCTTTGAGTTCGCGGAAGATACCGGCAAAGTCATCGCGCTGATACGGGAGAATCTTTTCCAGTGCCACCCGCCGCGCCGCTTCGGATTCGGCAAGGATCATCTCGCGGACGGCATCAATTCGAGAGCCCTCGAAGAACATGTGCTCGGTGCGGCACAGGCCGATTCCCTCTGCCCCGAAGGCAACCGCATTGGCCACCTGCGACGGGGAATCAGCATTGGTCCTCACCCGAAGACGGGTCGCTTTTTTGCACCAGTCCATCAGCTGACTGAAAAAGGTGAAGGTCTGGCTTTCCTTTGCCTTCAACTTGCCTTCGAGCAGCACCTGGATGACTTCGGAGTCGGCTGTCTGGATCTTGTCCGCATAAACCTTGCCGGTGGTTCCGTCAATCGAGAGCCAGTCGCCTTCCTTGAAACTGTGGCTGCCCACGTTCATGCTCCGCTTGGAGTAGTCGATCTGCAGAGCTGATGCGCCACAGATACAGACCTTGCCCATCTGACGGGCTACAAGCGCCGCATGCGAACTCACTCCACCGCGGGCGGTCAGAATGCCTTCAGCAGCGATCATCCCCCGAAGGTCCTCCGGCGAGGTCTCAACCCGCACCAGAAGGACTTTCTCACCCTTGTTGTGTGCGAGCTCGGCCCGGTCCGCATTGAAATAAACCCGTCCGGTTGCCGCACCGGGTCCGGCTGGAAGACCGGAGGCGATGACTTCCGCGGACTTCAGTGCCTTGCGGTCGAAAACCGGAGCGAGCACCTGGTCCAGCTGATCCGCAGGGACCCTCATCACGGCCTCTTCCCAGCTGATCAGTTTCTCCTTCACCATCTCGCAGGCGATGCGGACAGCCGCCAGTCCGGTCCGCTTGCCGTTCCGGGTCTGCAGCATGAACACCTTGCGGTTTTCAATGGTGAATTCGAAATCCTGCATTTCCCTGAAGTGTCCCTCCAGGATCTTGCACACATCCACCAGCTCATTGTAGGCATCCGGCATCAGGGACTTCAGCTCGAGAACCGGATTCGGTGTCCGGACTCCGGCCACCACATCCTCGCCCTGGGCATTCATCAGAAACTCGCCGTAGAAAACCTTCTCGCCGGTGGCCGGATCACGGGTGAACGCAACGCCCGATCCGGACTCCTCGCCGGTGTTCCCGAAGACCATGGCCTGCACGTTCACGGCTGTACCCCACTCGTGGGGGATGCCGTACTTGCGGCGGTAAACAATGGCCCGGTCATTCATCCATGATCCAAAGACCGCACCGACTGCTCCGTCGAGCTGCTTCCATGGATCTTCAGGAAATTCCTTTCCTGTCCGGTCCTTGACCAGTTTCTTGAAACGCTTGACCAGCTCCTGCAGGTTCTCGGCGGTCAGCCTGGTGTCGAGGACATCGTCCTCACCCGGAAACAGCTCGTGCTTCAGTTCGTGAATGACAACCTCAAAAGGCTCATCGTCCTCCTCCGGTGTCTTCTGCACTCCAAGCACCACGTCCCCATACATCTGGATGAAGCGGCGATAACAGTCCCACGCAAAACGGGGGTTGCTGCTGAACTCCGCCAGCGCCTCTACAGTCTGGTCATTCAGCCCAAGATTGAGAATGGTGTCCATCATTCCGGGCATGGAGTCCCGCGCCCCGGAACGGACTGCAACCAGCAGCGGGTTCTTCTTGTCCCCGAACTTCTTGCCGAGGATCTTCTCCATCTTCGCGACACCATCGCGAATCTGTCCATTCAGCTCGCGGGGGTACTTTCTCTTGTTCTCGTAGTAGTAGGTGCAGACTTCAGTGGTGATCGTGAATCCTGGTGGAACCGGAAGTCCGATGCGGGTCATCTCGGCCAGGTTGGCACCTTTGCCGCCCAGGAGTTCCTTCATCTTTCCGTTGCCGTCTGCTTTCTTGTTGCCGAACGTGTAAACGTACTTGGGTGATTTAGCCATATAGTGTTTTCTTAATACAGTCCAACGGAGGGGGTTGGCACTTAAATTGACTCGGTATGCTAGCAACTTCCTTAACCATGTCAAATAACTATTGACATGCCGCCCGTCATAATATCGGAGTGGCACATTTGTGGGGTGCCGGCTTCTGCCGCAGCCGGTGATTTGCCATTGCCAATCGGCCGGGGCAGGGCAGAATACCGCCCATGGAAAACGAGCTGAAAAACGATGTGGCCCCGCCGTCCGCCAGCCGGAGCCCGATGCTGACCATGCTGCTGCTCACGGTCCTGGTTGTTCAGGCCTGCCAGCCTTCCCACGAGAACATCTTCGATGCCGCCTATGAGGGTGATCTCAAAGCCGTGAAACAGTTTGTCGAGGAGGATCAGGTGGACGTTGAAGCATCGGACCGCTTTGGTATTGAAGTCATCTTTCATGCGGTGTCCGGGGGGCACATCGAGGTGGTCCGGTATCTGTTGGAGAAGGGGGCCGATCCGCTTGTGACAAGTCCTGACGGATCCTCGCTTCTGCACCTCGCCGCCGGGTCCGGTGATCTCGAGCTGGCGGCGCTGCTGATTGAGTCCGGATGCCTTGTGGACAGGCAGGACGGCAATGGCGAGACCCCCCTGATGTTCGCGGTGCTTGCCGAGCACCGGGACGCGGCATCTTTTCTTGTTGCTAAAGGTGCCTCAATGACCGTTACTAACAACAGGGGCAGGACACCTCGCCAGCTTGGTCACGAAAAAGGTTGGACCAATATTTTTCCCGCGGTGGACGCTCCCGAAGCCGGTATCGGGGAACCCCCGTCCGGGGACTCCTTGTAAATTCCACGATAAGCTTTTCGCTCCGGGGTTTACCTGCATTGTAATTACCGGTTAATTGAACCCGCACAGAGCTGCGATCCAAAATGAAATTCCACTCGAATCGAACCCCAAATTCAAACAACGGTTTCACTCTCATTGAACTTCTGGTCGTCATTGCGATCATAGCCATTCTGGCCAGCATGACGCTCCCGGCACTGAACAAGGCCAAGGAATCCGCCAAACGGGCCAAGTGTGCCAACAGCCTCAAGCAGATAGGCACCGCTGTGACCATGTATGCAGGAGACAACCAGGAGGAAGTCCACAACGTCCGCGGGTCCTTTCCCAATCACGGTCAATGGACGGTCAGTCCCACCAGCCTCGCCGTTCTGCCACCGGACCACGAACGAGCCTACTGGGGTATTGCCTATTTTGACTACGTCGGGAAACAGCGCCGCATCTTCCGATGCGCCGCCGCCAAGCGCGTGGATGAGTGGCGCGAGACCGGTCTCCGCTGGCCCGCCGAATTCTGGCTGGATTCCAGCTACGGACTCAATGGTCAGCTGACCTGGGACGGAAAACTTCCGAAGGTCACCCGTTATCCGATTCCTGCCCGGACCATTTTCTGTCAGGACAGTGCCGAACAGAAAATGGAGGGCCCCGATGACAGCACCGGACTCTTTCCGGGCAACAGCAGCATTCTCACCCAGTGGCGTTTCAGCCTCGCGGGTCTCTATGCTCCCTACAAGATGGAATGGGAATGGTACCGTCACAACCAGCAGAACCAGTCCCTCATGCTTGACACCCACGTCGAAAGCTTCCGGTTCAATGGCTGGGAATCCGGCACTGATTATCGCTACTTCCGCGGTCTTCGCGCTTCCGAGAGATAATCCCTCAGCGTATGCATCAACCGAATCATGAACAGCACCAAAGCCTCTGGGATTAATCGCCCCGACATGACCATGCCAGCCAGACTTCTGCAATGGACCCTTCTCTTTGTGGTGGCCGCCCTGATTAGCGGTTGCAAGGAAAAGGAACTGCCCCCTCCTGAGCCACTCGATCCTTCGGCTCTTGTTTCAACACTCAAGGAACACTTCGCCACTGCCTCACCGGAGGTCCGTGATGCAGTCGACAAGATGGCCGATCATTTTGCAAAAAAGGAATACGTGACCGCCTTCCAGGTTCTCGATCAGGTGTCACGGAGTCCCGATCTCAAGGAGGAGTCCCGCATCATGATCTCCAGAGCCCATCTCACCCTGAATGATCTCATCGCCAAAGCCGCTCAGGAAGGCGACCGAAATTCCAAAAAGCTCATGGAAAATATTCAGAAGTACAAGTAACTGATCTGTTCCATCGCTTTTGAGTTCCACCCCCGAAATTCAATTTTTCCAAACCGGTCCACTGGGCCGGTTTTTTTCGGGCCCGCATCAGAAGGGCTCTATCTGACATTTTCAATGCCGGTATCCGGCAAACCGGCAGTTTGCAAAAATGTAACAAAGTGACCGGATTGTGAATTATCCTCAGTTTTGCAGTGAATTCGCCGGAAAAAAACGAGTGATTGGGATTGAACAATCCATGTGCTTAACATAAATGTAACACGAACCGAATCCTGCCGAAATACTTCACCTTCGTTATTGGACACGTTGCTGAACGGCAATAACTAACGCAAATCCTGAACTACAAGTATGAATAAACTCCGAAATTGGACAGGCCTGAGGCATATGCTGTGGGCCTTTTTGGCGACCGGGGTCTTGTTGAGCACCCAGCAATCGGGTGCACAAGGCTCAAACATGTTAACAACGATATTCAGCGAGGACTTCGAAGGTCTGACTCTCGGCCCCAATGTGGATGAGACCGTGGCCGGCGATGAAGTCTGGACCAAGACACCGCCTGAAGGCTGGGCCATCGATGATTCCGGCGTTCCCGGAGCCGGCACCGACAATGACGGCGTGACCGAATGGGCCGGCTGGTCCTTCGCCAGCAAGGACTGGTGGGTCGAGGCCGCCGGTGATCAGGACCGTTCCCAGTTCACTGCCGGAACAGGCATTGTGGCCATCGCCGACGGCGATGAATGGGATGACCTCCCCCGCGAATCCGGCAACCAGACCACTTACCTGTGGACGCCCGAAATCGAGATTGGCGAAGCCGTTCCCGGTTCCCTGCGTATCGCCTTTGACAGCTCCTATGCGGCTGATGGCGACCAGGAATCCGGTGTGGTCGATGTCTCCTACGACGGCGGCACCACCTGGGTCAACATTCTCACCTGGACCAAGGCCAACACCCCCAACGAGAAAAATTATGACTCCGTTTCAGTTCTTGCTGACAACCCGATGGGTGCCAGCACAGCCATGTTCCGTTTCGGCTATGTCAATGCCGGCAACAACTGGTGGTTCGCCATTGATAATATCGAAGTGCAGGTCATCCGTCCCACCATACTCTTCAGTGAAGACTTCGAAGGCCTTGAACTCGGCCCCAATGTGGATGAAACCGTGGCAGGCGACGCAGTCTGGACCAAGACACCTCCCGAAGGCTGGGCGATTGATGACTCCGGCGTTCCCGGCGCCGGCACCGACAATGACGGCGTGACCGAATGGGCCGGCTGGTCCTTCGCCAGCAAGGACTGGTGGGTCGAAGCCGCCGGTGACCAGGACCGCTCCCAGTTCACCGCCGGAACCGGCATTGTCGCCATCGCCGATGGTGACGAATGGGATGACCTCCCCCGCGAATCCGGCAACCAGACCACCTATCTCTGGACCCCCGAAATTGCTCTCGGAAATATCCTCGAAGGCTCACTGACTATCGCTTTCGACAGCTCCTACGCCGCCGATGGTGATCAGGAATCCGGCGTGGTCGACGTCTCCTACGACGGCGGCACCACCTGGGTCAACATTCTCACCTGGACCAAGGCCAATACCCCGAATGAAAAGAATTATGAGTCAGTCGCCATCATGGCCGACAACCCCAAGGGCGCTGAAACCGCCATGTTCCGCTTCGGCTATGTCAATGCCGGCAACAACTGGTGGTTCGCCATAGACAACATCATGGTCACCGGAACCAATCCGTTCTGGACTGAAGACTTCGAAGGACTGGCTCTCGGCCCCAATGTGGACGAAACCGTGGCTGGCGACGAAGTCTGGACCAAAACCGGCCCTGAAGGCTGGACCATTGATGACTCCGGCGTTCCCGGAGCCGGCACCGACAATGACGGCGTGACCGAATGGGCCGGCTGGTCCTTCGCCAGCAAGGACTGGTGGGTCGAAGCCGCCGGTGATCAGGACCGCTCCCAGTTCACCGCAGGTATGGGCATTGTCGCGGTTGCTGACGGCGACGAGTGGGATGACCTCCCCCGTGAATCCGGCAACC
Source organism: Verrucomicrobiia bacterium (assembly GCA_030425355.1). GTDB lineage: Bacteria > Verrucomicrobiota > Verrucomicrobiia > Limisphaerales > JAJOIW01 > JAJOIW01. The sequence goes on along the minus strand of JAUIAG010000154.1, from coordinate 1,266 downwards.
AGACCACCTTCCTCAGCACTCCGGACATCGACATCTCCAGCATCGGCACGCCGGCTCTGGCACTGACTGCCGACACCACCTACGCCGCCGACGGCGACCAGGAATCCGCCAATGTCGAAGTGTCCTTCGACGGCGGTCAGACATGGGATGAGCTGCTGCTCTGGACCAAGGCCAATACCCCGAATGAGAAAAACTACGAGTCTATCCTGCTCACTACTTCCATTCCGGCCGGGGCCGAAACCGTCCGCTTCAAGTTCGGCTACATCGAGGCCGGCAACAACTGGTGGTTCGCCATCGATAACCTCGCGCTGTTCGGTCTGAATCTCGTTCAGCCTTCTCTCTCTGAAACCTCACCGGCCCAGGATGCTGTCAACGTTGATCCCGGACTGGCTTCCATCACCTTCCTGCTCGATCCGGGAACCGAAGGCGTGGTCGCTGATTCAGTCACTCTGACCGATGCCGCCGGCACTGATCTGCCCGTCGAAGTCACCACTACCGAAGACGGGGATGTTCTGGTAACTCATTCCCCATCCGAGCCATTCGACATCGGCGAAGCGGTTGCCCTGACTCTGGCCTTCACCAGTGGTTCCGGAGCTGAACTCACCGAGTCGCTCTCCTTCACAATCGCCAGTGCCGACATCACTCTCACCGCTGCCGACCAGCTGGATATCGGCACCGACAACCCCGGCTTCCTGATCCTCACCAAGGTCAACGGTGCCACTCTCCCCAACACTCACCAGCGCGCTGAGGACCAGCTGGCCAACCGCCTCTTCAACGAGTTCGGTGACCCCATCGACAACTTCGCTGATACTTCCTCTTCCGACGGCACTCTCGAAGAGGATGGCGAAACCTATCTCATCGTCGAGGGCGTCATCAACTTCGATCAGGATGCCCAGGATGGAGCCCCCACCGACATCGGCGAAGTGGGCGGTAACACACCGATCCCAGGTGTTCCTTTCGGCACCAACGACGGTATCGCCATGGAAATCCTCACCTACCTGCAGCTGGAAGCCGGTTTCTATCAGATGGGATTCAACTCCGATGACGGCTTCAAGATGACCGTCGGCACCACGCCCCGAGCTGCCAATGCGCCGATCATCGCCGAGTTTGAAGGCGGCCGTGGCGCAGGCACCACCCGCTTCAACTTCCTGGTCAGCGAAGCCGGTCTCTATCCGTTCCGTGTGATCTGGTACGAAGGTAACGGCGGAGCCAACCTCGAGTGGTGGAGCATTGACGCCGAAGGCAATCGCGTGCTCATCAACGACG